>NZ_VDLZ02000016.1:0-228103 GCF_006334905.2 Streptomyces sp. 3MP-14 | reverse complement strand
GCATTACGGTGGGACACGAAGACCTCCATGCGGTGCAGTCCTAGACAGCTCCACCACATCGGAGGTCTTCGTCATGCTCAAGCCCCAACCACTGTGACCAGTGTCAACAACGCTCGTGATCAATACACCTAGATGGCGCACGATCGGCCGGGTGCGGGCGTAACGAATACCGGCAAGAGGCTGGCTGGGAAGGGGGGCGCGGCTTCCGGGAGGTGGGGTTCGTTGCCGCCAGGGGTGGTCGGGAATGGCGGTGCGTGCCCTCCGGGCGCAGGGACCGCGCCTTTCGGGAGGGACGGCCGGCGGCTGGGGGCGTGCGTAGCGCGCACCGGCTTCGCCGGCCTGCCCCGGCATGTCGCCCGTCTCGGACGTGACCGATCGTCGGGCGGCTCACGGGGGCGGTGGCGGTCCACTGACGGGCAGGCGGTAGGTGCTGGGTTCGGTCAATGACCACGCTGCCGCGCGAACATCGCCTGCCGTCTTGGTAGTCCGCGCGCCGTCGACTTCCGAAGGCGGGCGCGCGGGGGGTGGGGGACCTTTTTTCTAGGTGCCCGTTTGGCGGTGAACAGATCGTTCAACTCTAGACGGGCACCTATAGAAAGAGACCCCCACCCCCCTGCCCGGAAGCCGACAAGCTGCGGACTACCCGACCGGCAGGCGATGTTCGCGCGGCAGCGTAGTCGTTAACCGGCGCCCCGTCCTGCCAGCAGGGGTGAGGCGACGGGCCGTCCCCCTTCAGTCGCCCGACGATCGGCCACATCCGAGACGGACGACATGCCGGGGCAGGCCGGCGAAGCCGGTGCGCGCCACGCACGCCCCCACCCACCAACCGACCCCCGAACAAGCCGCAGTCCCCGCGCCCGAAAGGCACGGTCGCCAGAGCTGACCCCCGTTCGACAACAAACCCCACCTCCCGGAAGCCGCGCCCCCCTCCCAGCCAGCCCCTTGCGGTCATTCGTTACGCCCGCACCCGGCCGATCGTGCGCCATCTAGGCCCGGCGTAGTAGCCCGCGCCAGAACCCCCACCACACCGCAGAGTCTCGTCAACGAACCAACGGAGCAACGGGCTGCCCCGCACCGGCCACCGGCCCGCAGACAAACCCCGCACCCACCCCCGCGCGGCAAGCGCCCGGTCAGCAGTCGAACTCCTCCGTGTGCAGCTGCCCGCCCGCCACGCCGCGGGCCCGCAGCCGGCCGGTGGTGGTGGCGACGAAGCCGGGGCTGCCGCAGACGAAGTAGCGGGCGCGCGGGCCGGGTTGGGGTGGCCCGGTGCGGTAGCGGGGGCCGAGGTGGTGGCGCAGCTCGTCGGCGAAGACGGCCTCCTCGCGCGTGGAGACCACGTGGTGCAGCGACATGTGCGGGCCGGCGTGGCGGCGGACGAGTTCGACGAACGGGGTGACGCCGATGCCGCCGGCGACGAGGACGGCGGGCCGGTCGGCGTCGCGGGCCTGCCGGGTGAAGGTGCCGTAGGGGCCGTCGAGGCGGAGGACGGCGCCGGGCCGCAGGGCGGAGAGCCGGGCGGTGAAGGGCCCGGCGTCCTTGACGGCGAAGCTCAGCGTGGCGTCGTCGCCGACGCGGGTCACGCTGAACGGGTGGGCGCGGCCGAGGGCGTTGAGCCGCAGGTAGCAGAACTGTCCCGGCGCGGGCCTGCGGGGCCTGCGCGGGCGGCCGAGCGGGGCGAGCGTGTACTGGACGACGGTTGGCGAGAGGCGTTCGGCGGCGACCAGCCGGTAGCGGCCGGTCCACAGCGGGACGGCGAGCCGCCAGCCGACCAGCAGCGCGAGGAGGCCGGCGAGCAGCAGCCAGTAGGCGCGCAGCCAGGGCGTCTCGATGAGGTAGGAGCCGACGCCCCAGGCGTGCAGGAGGACGAGGCCGACCAGCGGATAGGAGACGTAGTGCACCAGCCGCCAGGCGCGGTGCCGGACCAGGGCACGCAGCAGGGTGCTGGTGAGCCACAGCGCGAGGAAGAGGAGCAGCGCGATCCGGCCGAGCGAGGTGTAGCCGGACTCGACCCAGGTGAAGTCGACCAGCCACAGGTAGGCGAGGTCGCGGCGGGCGGCGATGGTCTCCAGCAGCGGGTGGAGCAGGACGAGGAACGCGCCGCAACCGCCCAGCCAGCGGTGGAGGTTGACGACGGCGAGCCGGTCGGCGGTGAGGCGTCCGGTGAGGGCGCGGGTGCCGAGCACCACCTGCCACCAGAGGGCGAGGGCGCCGCCGAGGCCGACGAGGTTGGCGGCGTCGCCGACGCTGTCGGCGCGGCCGAGGAGCGGCAGGAACGGGACCACGGAGAGGGCCATCAGCGCGGCGAGCCACCTCATGGCGTCGCCTCGAACGGCAGGTTCGGGGAGTGGCGCACGGTGCCCTCGGTGTCGACGGTGAGCCAGTGGGCGGCGGGGTCGAGTGCGGCGAGCCGGGCGGAGCCCTCGGTGGTGCCGAGGATGGTGAGGCAGGTGGCCCAGACCTCGGCGGCGGCCAGGTCGTCGGCGAGGACGGTGGCCTGGAGGCAGTCGGATGCGGCGGGTTGGCCGGTGCGGGGGTCGACGATGTGGTGGAGCCGAGCGCCGTCGGTGCCGCGCCAGGCACGGCGGGTCACGCTGCTGGTGGCGACGGCGGCGGCCCGGGGTAACTCAAGGACGCCGAGGGCGGTGCGGGTCAGCGGGTGTTCGACGCCGACGCGCCAGGGCGGGTCGTCTGCGCCGCGCCGGGCGACCAGGTCGCCGCCGGCGTCGATCAGGCAGCGCGGGGCGGCGAGACCGTCGAGCGCGGCCTGCACGCTCCAGCCCTTGACGAAGCCGCCGAGGTCGATGCCGACACCCGGGGTGAGTTGGACGGTGGAGGCGTCCAGGTCGAGGCGGACCTCGGGCGCCTCGGCGTCGTCGAGGGCGGCGGGGGGCGCGACCCGCGCGGGGACGTCGGCGATCTCGGCGAAGTCGCGGGTGTAGCCGAGGCGGACCAACTCGGCGCCCAGGAACGGCGAGAAGAGCCCGCCGGTGCGCCGCTGGTAGGCGACGGCCTCGGTGAGGACGTGCAGGAAAAGGTCGGAGACGGCGACGGGTCGGCCAGCACCCGCGTTGGCGCGGGAGACGTCGCTGTCGGGGACGAACCGGCTGAACGTCGCCTCGACGTCGCGGAGCCAGCTCAGCACGGCGGCCGCCTGCCCGGCCGGGAGCACGGTCAACAGCTCGGTGCCCATGACGCGTTCGCGGGTCACGCGCATCTCAGGAGCCCCGCGTCCAGGTCGTCACGTCGTCCGGGGAGAGCGGCTCGTCGGGGGTGAAGCTGGCGCGGACGTCGGCGACCATGACGGGTTCGTCGCGGGCGGCCTCGGGGAGGTAGGCGACGTCGGCGACCGAGGTGCTGGGCTCCTCGCCGAGTTCGATGGCGCCGGTGAACAGGACGCGCTTCTCCCACAGGACGTTGGCCTCGACGCGGTAGACGTAGCGGCCCGGGCGCATCGGGGCACCGGTGCGGTCGGTGCCGTCCCAGTAGAGGGTCTGCGGGCCCGAGTTCTGGGCGGGGCGGCTGGCGGAGCGGATCTCCTCCTCGGAGGCGGACTCCCAGCCGGAGGTCGCTCGCCACTGCGGCAGCGACTCGGGGCGGCGGTCGTAGCCGCCGTTGGCGGTGAAGCTGGTGGCGAACAGGGTGCGGACGTAGTTTCCCTCCTCGTCCTCGATCCAGACGGCGACCTGGTTGCGCGCGTGGCCTGGGACCCGGGTGAGCTGGTAGCTGACGCGGACCAGGCCGAGGCTCTCCTCGCTGGGCGCGAGCGTCGCGGTGCTCAGCGGTGCGGCCGGCTCCACGGGGCGCTGGGCGTCGGGGAGTTGCTGCACATAGGTCGCGGAGGCGGTGACCGCGACGCCGCTGATCACGATGATCGGTACGATCAGCCGGCTGGTGCGGTTCGACATGGATGGACCTTCCATGACGGACTCCATAAGTGTTCGTTACCTTACGGTACTAAGATTGCGAATGGGTGTACTCCCGCTGGCTGTTCGTTACCGCTCGGGTCGGTCAACACGCGCAGTGCACACGGCACTTGGGTATCGACGCTGACCCACGGACGCCGGCGGCAGGCCGCCCACCAGCGTCGCCCCGGCGCCCCGCCAACCCCCTGAAGCGGATGAACTCCATGACCGAACTCCCCGTCGATGAGCGCATCGGCCACCACATCAAGCGTGCGGAACAACATGTGATCGCGGCCAAGCACGCCGCCCTGCGGCCCATCGGGCTCAGCGTTCCGCAGTACACCGTGCTGTTGGTGCTCTCCACCGAGTCCGGGCTGACCGGCGCCGCGTTGGCCCGCCGCTGCCTGGTCACGCCGCAGACCACCTCGGCCGTGCTGCGCACCATGGAGCGGGACGGCCTGATCGAGCGGGTGCCGCACCCGGTGCACCGGCACGTGCTGGAGACCCGGCTGACCGCCCTGGGGCGGGCCAAGCTGCGCCGGGCGGACGAGGCGGCGGTCGCCGTGGAGCAGCGGCTCGGCGAGCTGTTCACCGAGGAGGAGTTCGCCTCGTTCATCGAGTTCCTCGGCCGCTGCTCCACGGCGCTCGACGCCTAGCCGGGCGCCCGGCGCGCGCCGGGCGCCTGGTGGCCAACGGGCGGGCGGGCGCGGTCAGTAGAGCGCCAGCGCCCTGATCTGGCCGCCGTAGCCGCCCCGGTGCTTCGGCGCCCCGACCACCAGCAGCGCGTCCCGGTCGGGCGCCGCGTCGAGGCCGGTCAGGTTCTCGATCCCGTAGCGGCCGGCCGGCAGCAGCGTCTGGTGGGTCAGGGGAACGGGGGCGACCCCGCCGTCAAGGCTGCTGGTGTCCACGCCGGCGCCGGTGATCTCCCGCTCCTCGACGAGGAACGCGGCGGCCTCGGGGCTGATCCCGGGGAACCGGAAGACGCCGTCCGCGCCCTCGTTGAGGTGCGCGCCCGGGGTGTGCACGCGCTCCCCCCAGCCGCTGTCCACGGCGACGAACGCCCGGGCGGGCAGCCGGCCGTGGCGGCTCTCCCAGCGCAGGATGTCGCGGACGGTCAGCAGCGTCTCGGGGTCGCGGGCCGCCCGCTCGGCGATCCGGACGACGGCCAGCGGCACGACCAGCGACTCGGGGAGGATCTGCTCGACGGTGGGCGCGCCGTCCTCGAAGTGGCCGGGGACGTCGATGTGCGTGCCGGCGTGCTCGTTGATGTTCAGCTGGTTGGCGTTGAAGCCGTCCACCCCGATGAACCGGTTCTGCTCGAACTCGGGTTGGGCGACCAGCGGGTAGAAGACCGGGAAGTCCTCGCCCAGTTCGTGCGTCAGGTCGGCGATCCGGGGCGCGTGCGGCAGCCGGATGCCCCGGGCCTCGGCGGCCGGGGCGGCGGCCTGCGCGACCCCGCCGAGCGCGGCGCCGGCGGCGACGGTCGCCGCGCCGGCCGTGCCGAAGCGGAACAGGGCCCGCCGGCCGACCCCGCGCCGGCCCGAACCCCGGTGCGGCGGCTCGTCGTTGCCGTGCCGGGCGGCACCGGCCTCGGCCGACGCCGGCCGCGCCTGGGCCGGGGCGCCGACCTCGGCGTGCGCGGGGGCGTGGGCGTGCTCGTGGACCTGGGCGTGCGCGGGTGCGGGCTCGTGAGGGGCGGCGGCGCCGGCGGCGGCGGACGGGCGCAGGTGCGCGAAGGCGTGCGCGTAGGCGGCGGCCGGCACCTTGAGCGAGCCGATCAGGGCGGGGTTACACATGGGCTTCCTCGGTCTTCGCCGCCGGCTCGGCGGCCGGCTCGGGTTCGGGTTCGGTCCTGGACAGCAGGCGCCACACATAGGCGGCGCCCGCGAGGGAGAGCCCGGCGACCGTCCACAGGACGACGCCGAGGGCTCCCGAGTAGTCGGCGGCGAGGCCGCCGGCGGCCTCGCCCTGGAGCAGGTCGGTGGACGCGTCGCCCACCCGGGAGTTGAGGAGGGTGGAGAGCGCGGCGCCCACGGCGGCGATGCCGACGGCCTCGCCGGTGAGCCGGACGGTGTTGAACAGCCCGGCGGCCATGCCGCTGCGCGCCGGCTCGACCACGGAGACGGCCGTGCCGTCCAGCACCGCGAGCGAGAGGCCGAAGCCGACGCCGACCAGGGCGACGGCCACCGGGTGGAAGCCGGTGGCCATCCAGCCGGCGCCCAGCGCCTGGGCGAGGAGGGAGAGGACGAGGATGGTGCGGGCGGCGAGCCGTTGGGCCAGCACCCCGGCGAAGACGGGGACCACCAGCGCGGGGATGGTCATCAGCGCGACGGTCAGGCCGATCTCGCCGGAGTCGGCGCCCTCGACGGACTCCAGATAGGGCGGCAGCACGACGAGCAGCGCGACAAAGCCGAAGGCGAGCACGGTCGGCACCACACAGACGGCGAGGAACCGGGGCACGGCCAGCAGCGACACGTCGAACAGCGGCTCGGCGGCCCGGCGTTCGACCGCGCCGAAGAGCCCGAGGAGCGCGACCCCGGCCACCACGGCGCCCAGCACCAGCGGGTCGGTCCAGCCGCGCTGCTGCACCTCGACCAGCGCGAAAATCAGCGCGGAGAGGCCGGCGGTGAACGTCAGCCCGCCCGGCCAGTCGACGGGCCCGGCCGGGCCGCGCGACTCGCGCACCACCAGCGGGCTCACCAGCAGCAGGACGGTGGCGGCCCCGGCGATCACGGCGAACAGGGTGCGCCAGCCGCCGACGGCGATGAGCGCGCCGCCGATCAACGGGCCGATGGCCAGGCCGAGTCCGATCGAGGTGCCCAGCAGCGCGAAGACCCGGCCCCTGGACCGTTCGCTGAAGGCGTCGGCCAGCACGGCGCTGCCCGAGGTCATGACGGTGGCGGCGCCGGCGCCGGCGAGCACCCGCGCGAGGTCGACGACGAGGATGGACGGGGCGGTGGCGGCGACCAGGCCGGCGCCGGCGAAGGTGGCGAGGCCGCCGAGGAACATCAGCCGCCGGCCGACGCGGTCGGCGGCCGAGCCGGTGACGGCCATGAAGGCGGCGAAGGTCAGCATGTAGCCGTTGGCGACCCACTGGGAGGCGGCGACGCCGCTGTCGAAGTGGGAGCCGACCTCGGGCGCGGCCAGCGCGCCGCCGGTCAGCGAGATGGGCAGCAGCGAGGCGGCGAGGCAGACGACGACCGCGACCGGCCAGGGTTCACGGGCGGTGGGCGACGCGGTCATCGGTCGCTGCCGGCGCGGGAGGGCAAGGGAAGGGGCGAAGACATTTAAGGAACCTCACAGAGATACGTCTTCTTGTGGGTATAAGAGATCTTATGTATGGGGATCGAGCACGGTCAAGTGCGGGCCCGTCGAATGTGGACCCGTCAAGTGCCGGCGTGCGGCCCGGAGTTCGGGCCGCACGCCGACGCACGCCAGCGCACGCCGACGCGCGTGACCGTCGGTTCAGCCGGCGACGCCGACCGGGAGGCGCGCCGCCGCCGGCACGCCGGCGGGCACGGCGTCCGCCTGCCGCGCGGCGAGCACCGGCCGGGTCCTGCCCCAGCGCACCAGGGTGGAGCCCAGCGACATCCCGCCGCCGAAGGCGCAGAGCAACACCAGGTCGCCCTCCTCCAGTTGGCCACGCCGGTGCACCGTGTCCAGCGCCACCGGCACCGAGGCGGCGCCGGTGTTGCCCTGGGACTCGACGGTCAGCTGGAGCGTCGCGTTGTCCAGCCGCAGCGCCGGCCACACCTCGCGCAGCATCACCCCGTTCGCCTGGTGCGGAACGAAGTGCCGCACCTCCTCGGGACGCACCCCGGCCCGCGCCAGCAGCCGGCCGACGGCGCCCGGCAGGTTCTCGGCGACGAACTGCCGCACGCCACGGCCGTCCATCCGGAAGTGGTGCGCGCCGTCGGCGACGGTGCGCGCGCTGGCCGGCAGCCGGCTGCCGCCGGCGGCGACGCCGATCAGCCGGTGCTGGTCGCCCCGGCTGATCAGGCTGGTGGCGAGGATGCCGCCGAGGTCGCTGCCCTCGCGGCTGCGGCCGAGCACCACGGCGCCGGCGCCGTCGCCGAAGAGCGCGGCGGTCCGCCGGTCGGAGTGGTCGATGATCCGCGAGTAGATGTCGGCGCCGACGACCAGCGCGTAGCCCGGCTCGTCGCCGGCCCCGGCGTCGAGCGCGTCCACCAGCCGGTGGGCGACGGTGAGCGCGTAGACGAAGCCGCTGCACACCGCGTTCACGTCGAACGCGGCGGCGTTGACCGCACCGATCAGGTGCTGCACCAGGTTGGCGGTGGCCGGCTGCGGGTGGTCGGGCGTGGAGGTGGCCACCACCAGGTAGCGCACCTGGTCGGGTCGCACCCCGGCCTGGGCCAGGGCCCGTTCGGCGGCCGCCGCCGCGAGGTCGGACGTGGCCTGGTGGTCGGGGGCGCGGCGGCGCTCCCTGATGCCGGTCTTCCGGGTGATCCACTCGTCGGTGACGCCGGCGCCCCGGCCGACCTCCTCGTTGGTCACCACCTCGCTGGGCAGGTACGAGCCGGTGCCGAGGATTCCTGTCGCGTTCATACCGTCTCCAGTGGTGCGGGCGCGGGTGTGGGCGCGGGTGCGGATGCCGGCGCGGGCGCGTGGTCGTTCGGGAGGCGTCGCCAACCGAGCCTGCCGGCATGGGAGTCGAGGACGGGATCGGTGCCGACCACCACGGGATGTCCGACGGCGGTCAGCAGGTCGAGGTCGCTGGCGTGGTCGCCGTAGGCGGTGCAGGCGGCCAGGTCGGCGCCGCGCACGGTGGCGGCGTGGTGCGCGACCCGGCCCTTGGTGGCGCCGATGACGGGGACCAGCACCTCGCCGGTGAGGGTGCCCCGGCGGACCACGGGGCGGGTGCCGACGGCCCAGGTCGCGCCGACGGCGTCGGCGACGGGGTCGAGGCAGGCGGAGAACGATCCGGAGACGAGGACCACGGGTTCGCCGGCCGCGACATGGCCGGCGAGTGCGCGCCGGGTGGCGCTGACCCAGAACCCGCCGCGTTCGCACTCGGCCGCGAACCAGTCGCGTCCGGCCGCCGCGAGCCGCCGGGCGTCCTCGCCCGCGTAGAGCCGGTAGTAGGCGCGGTTGATCTCCTGGCGCGGCACCCCGCCGGCGGCGTCCGCCCGGAAGCCGGCCATCAACCGCTCGTAGGTGGCGGCCGGTTCGCCGCGCCGGGCGAGGTAGAACTCCAGGAAGCGGAACATGCTCTTGACACGGATCAGGGTCTCGTCCACGTCGCAGAAGGCGACGGGGGCGGTCATGCCGCGCCTCCCCTGGCGCCGTGCGCGGCCCGGTTCCCCGGGACGCGGGTGAGGGTGACGTCCACCGTGCAGATGGCGGTGCCGCGCTGCCTGGCCTCGACGCGGACGGGCAGCCGCTCGGGCACGACCTCGCCGTCCGCCGGCCCGGGCGTTCCGAGGCCCGGCAGGTCCTCGGCGTCGTCGTCGAGCACCCCGGCCTGGGTGTACCAGGGGCCGCGCGGCGTCGTCCCGGCCGGCGTGGGGCGGCCGACGGTGGCGTGCAGCGTGGTCTCCTCCTCCAGCTCGCCGAACCGCTCGAACCGGGCGACGATCTCGGTCGGGTACGCCTTGGTCACCGCGAGGCCGTGCGTCTCCTGGCCGGCGTACAGGGCGAGTTGGCGGGCGCCCTCGACGATGACCATGCCGGGCAGGTGGTCCTGCGGGTGGTCGAACATGCTGGGGTGGCCGACCGGGACCCGCAGCCCGGCCCTGACCCCCGTTCCGGTGGTGGCGGGGTCGAGCAGCACCGCGTTCTCCGGCGCCGCCCGGCCCGCGAGGTGCGCGGGGGCGCAGCCGGCCGGGACGATCCCCGGGTAGCTGGCCGAGGAGGGCAGCGGGCGTCCGTCGCGGTTGCCGAGCCTGAGGGTGAGGTAGTCGGTCGGGGTCTTGAAGCGCAGCCCGATCTCCGCCTCGCCGACGACCTCGCCCCCCACGGTCAGCTCGGCGGTGTGGGTAAGGCCCGTCGTCCGCCCGTCTCGTTCCCTGCGGTTGGTCACCCGCACCCGCAGCGCCAGGGGCAGCGGGGTGCCGCCGACCGCGAGGAGCCAGGGTCTGGTCAGCCGCAGCCCGAGGTGGGTGAGGATGAACTTGTCGCTCTCCGCCACCCCGAAGAAGCGGTGGGCGCCGGCCAGGTTGGCCTGCCGGCAGGCTTCGAGCACCAGCAGCGGGTCGAAGTGGGCCGGGCGCAGCAGGTGGTCGCCGTAGTAGGCGTGGGAGCGCGGCAGTTGGGCGGCGGCCGCGTAGCTCGTCTCGTCGATGTGCCGCAGGTCGGTGAGGAAGACCTCGCTCAGCGCGTCCCGGTGGACCAGGAGCCGGTCCACGGTGCGGCTGTAGTCGAGGCGGCTGTGGTCGAGCGCCGGCCTGGCGGGCGTGACGCGCCGTGGCTCCGAGGTGCGGGTGGACGATGTCGGGCCCATGACACTGGCCTTTCGTGTGTGGTCGGTGCTGTTGCGGGTCGGCCGCTCGGAACGCTCCGAGCGGCGCCGCCGTCCGACGGACGGGTGTCGGGCAGGCGGGATTTCGGGCAGCGGTGAGCGGTGGTGCGCCGGGTGGCGCGGGCGCACGTGGGGACGTGCGGGGACGGGTCGCTGGGCGCACGCGCCGGCGGTCGGGGGCGACGGTGCCCCCTCAGACGCGGCGCCCGGGACACCCGGGGTCGGGCAGGTGCCGGCCCTGGCGGGTGAGAACGCGGGAACTCACAAGGTCGGTCATCGAGGCGCCCCCCTGGTCGCAGATACCGATGAACCCTATGATCTCGAAGCACCATAAGATGTATGATGGTTAGGCGTCAAACCACAGTGCACACAGGGGAGTTAAGGATGCGTAAGGTTTCTGATCCGACCCCGGGACTGCCCCCGGAACCACTCCCGGGCGCCGCCGCCGGAAGGCGCGGAACGGACGGGTACGACGTCCTGGTCGTGGGCGGCGGGCCGGTCGGGCTGCTCGCCGGCTGCGAACTCCTGCGCCGGGGCGTGCGGGTGCGCATCGTGGACCGCGCCCCCGAGCCCTCGCCGTTCCCCAAGGCGCTCCTCGTCTGGCCGCGCACCCTCGACCTGTTCGAGGACCTCGGCTCCCTCGACGCGCTCGCCGAGGCCGGCCTGCCGATCAACGCGTTCAGCTACTACGCGGACCGCGAGCACCTGGCGACCTTCCCGTTCGGGCCGGACCTGAGCCCGCTGTGCCTGCCGCAGAACGAGACCGAGCGGGTGCTCACCGAGACCCTGCACCGGCTGGGCGGCTCCGTCGAACGCGGCGTGCGGCTGCTCAACTTCGACGGCCTCGACTTCTCCGGGCGCGTCACCGCCACGGACGGCGTCACCGCGATCCTCGAACACGCCGACGGGCGGATCGAACGCACCAGGGCCCCGTTCGTGCTGGGCGCCGACGGCGCGGGCAGCACCGTGCGCGGGCTGATCGGCGCCGGCTTCAAGGGCAGCACCTACGAGACGGCGTTCGCGCTGGTGGACGCGCACATCGAGGGCGAACTCCCGCCCGACCGGGCGCTGTACTACCAGTCGGCCGCCGGCGCCCTGGTCATCGTGCCGCTGCCGCACGGCGTCTACCGCTTCTTCAGCAGCCTCCCGGCGGGCGAGAGGGTGAGCGTCGAGAAGATGCGGCGGATCGTCGCCGAGCGCGGGCCCTCCGGAGTGGACATCGCCGATCCGGTCTGGGAGAGCGTCTTCCGGGTCCACGCCCGGCACACCGACGACTACCAGCTGGGCCGGGTCTTCCTCGCCGGGGACGCCGCGCACATCCACAGCCCGGCCGGCGGGCAGGGCCTCAACACCGGCCTCCAGGACGCCCACAACCTGGCCTGGCGGCTGGCCGCCGTGATCCGGGGCGAGGCGCCGCCCGAACTCCTCGACGGCTATGGCCCCGAGCGCGCCGCCGTCGCCCGGCAGGTGGTCAGGGACACCGACATCCAGACCAGGGCCTGGCTGGTCAAGCGCCGCTCCGAGGCCACGGTGCGCGACGTCGCGTTCCGCCTCGCCGAGCGCTCCGGCGCCATGTCCCGCTTCTACGCGCCCGTCATGGCGGGCCGCCGGATCGCCTATCCCCCGGTGCGCGCCAGCCAGCGGCCCTCGGACCGGGGCGCCGCCTGCCGGCTGCTGTCCCGGCTCCCTGGCCGGCTGCGCGTCGGCGCCGTGCTGCCCAGGGAGCTGGCCGGCTCGCTCGGGCTGACCGGGCCAGGCGCCGACCCGGCCGGCTGGAGCCTGGTGGCCGTGCACCGCGCCGGGGTGCCGGAGTGGGCGAACGTCCTGGCCGGGGCGACCGCCGGCCGGCCCCAACTGCGCCATGTCGCCGTGGAGTTGGGCCGAGCCAGGCCGCACACCGGCTGCGACCGGCAGGGCTACTACCTCGTCCGCCCCGACGGCCATGTCGCCGCCCACGGCCACACCGACGACCTGCACCGGCTGCGCGCCGAGCTGCGCGCGGTGTTCGGCGAGCCGACGCCGGAACGGCCGGCCGGCCCGTCAGCCGCGAGCGGGGCCGGGCCCGTGGAGCGGGCGACCTCGGCGACGCCGGCCAGGAGCGCGGAGGTTCACGGCACCTCGGCCACATGACCCTCGCCGTCACAGGCCACCACCAGCGGCGGCGGCTCCGCCCGCCCGCAGTCGTGCAGGCGGTCCACCGTCACCACATGGAAGCGGTCGGCGTCCTCGGCGATCGTCGGGTCCAGCGCCAGATGCCCGTGCAACGCGCGATGACGTATCCACTCGCGCGTGTACTGGTCGTCGGGGACGCCGTCCGCGAGCCGCACCCGCAGCTCCAGGTGCGTCTCGCCGTCGCCCATCACCACCGCGACCTGCGCGCCGGCCACCTCCGCCGTCTCCAGGGCGAGTTCGACCAGCTCCCGCGCCCAGACCCGGCCGCCCTGGAACCGCAGCGCCGGCCCGATCGCGTCCAACACCCGCACCGCCGTGCCGGGCCGGTCGCAGGGACAGTCGACGACCGCGCCCCGGTCGCCGATGACATAGCGGATCAGCGGCGGCGCCTCGTCGGCGCCGACCGTGGTGATCAGCAGCCGCCCCTCGTCGATCTCGGCGTACTGGTGCGGCAGCAGATGGAACACGCCCTCGGCGCAGCGCGGCCCACGGTGGCCGACCAGCCACGCCTCGGCCGAGCCGTACAGCTGCCAGACCGCCACGTCGGGCAGCAGCTCGCCGATCTCACCCAGCGGGGTCCGGTCGTGGAACGCGCCGCCGATCAGCAACTTCCGCAGCCAGGGCAGCTGATGGCCGGCCGCGCGGTGGCGCAGCAGCCGTCTCAGCAGATGGGGCGGCGCGGCCAGCGCGTTGGCGCCGTAGTCGGCGCAGAACGTGAGCCAGCGGTCGAACTCGTCCTCGGGCAGGTCGCCGACCGGCAGCAGCGAGGCGCCGGAGTGGGTGGCGAACCGGTTGTAGAAGGAGTGCGTGGCCCATTCCCGGCCGGCGGGAAAGAAGTTGGCGAGCACGTCGCCCGGGCGCAGCGCCCGCCACACCTGGTGCACCTCCTCCACGAAGAGGCCGCCGGGCAGCAGGCTCATGCTGGGCCGCGAGACGGTGCCGCCGCCCGCGTAGACGACGGAGCCCTCGCCCGGGCCCTTGCCGCGTAAGAGTTCGTCGGTCGCGGCCACCAACTCGTTCCGGGTCAGCACGGGAAGCGTGGCCAACGTCAGCGGCTGTCTCGGCCCGTCACGGGTGCTCAGGTATTTGTCGCGCAGCGAGGGAATCTGGCTTACCCGGCTGAGGAGCAGCTGGAGGTGGCTGGGCGACAGCTCCCGCGCGCCAGCGCGAAGTGGTCGCTGCAAGGACGACATCTGCGAGACCTCCACCACGGACGAATGTCATCGGCCCAAACCGACGCTCATAGATATGAAGAACATACTCCTCCGGCATAAGATTTCTGTTTCCTCTGGTGCTATCCCGTGCACAACCCGCGCAGGGCGCTGCGGGCGCCACACATCTCGCCCACGCCCCCCAATGCACGTTCACTCACGGGCGATTGACTGTGCTTTCGCACATCCGGAATCGGGGGTTTCTCTTCCAGGGAAACCGGGGAAGTCGACCGACCGGTTCCGGGCGCACCGGACCGCGCCGCGTCGCGCCGGCGCGCGGGCCGGGAACCGCCGGGCCGCACCGCGCGTCAGCCGACCGGCTCGCCCGACGGCTTCGAGGCCGCCTCGGCGCGCGGCGCGCCGTCCTCCGTGAGCGCGAGCGAACAGCGGTTCAGATAGCCGACGAGGTCGTCGGCCTCGGCCGAGGTGAACGCCTCGGTCAGCCGCCGCTCGATCTCGGCCACCGCGTGGTCGGCCCGCTCGAACAACGTCCGCCCGGCGCGGGTGAGTCGGCACTCCAGGATGTGCTGGTGCAAGGGGTGCCGGGTGCGCTCCACCAGGCCGCGCCCCTCCAGCGTGGAGAGCACCGACGACATCGTCTGCGGGGTGACCATGCACCGGCGGGCGAGCGCGGCCCCGGACAGGCCGGTCTCCTGCGACAGCGCCAACAGCACGTGGTACTGCGGCACGTTCACCTTGAACGGACGCAGCGCGGAGTGCTTTGCGGACGCCAACTCCTGCTCGGCCCGTTTGATGTGGTGACCGATACGCTCGTGCACGGATAGGGGCATACCAACCACGCTAAGTAGACAATCTCCCGTGAGCAAGGCCGCGTTCCGGACCCCCCGGGCCTCGGGTTGTCCGATGAACGTCGAAGCACCGGGCAGAAGTTCCCGACGGGTTTACCTGGGCGCACCGATTCATCCGCGCCGGACCCGGCGCGCCGTTCGGGCCGCCGCTCCGGCCGCCGTTCGGGGTGGTGTCGGGAATTCCGTTTCATGTCGTCGTGTCCGCCTCGGCGCTCGACGCCACGTTCTGTGGCTTGATGGAACGCGAGGTCCCGGCGGGCCCCGGCCACCCGGGCACCAGGAGAGAAACCAGGAGAGACCCCAGGAGAGAGGGGACGGCACGATGACCCAGGACGATCGACAGGTGGGCAAGCCCGATCAGGAACGCGAGGCGCTAATCGCCCGAATCGACCAGACCGTGCCGCACTCCGCGCGGGTGTGGAACTACATGATCGGCGGCCAGGACTGGTACGAGGTCGACAAGGAACTGGTGGACCGGCTGCTCGCCGAGCACCCGGAGGCGGCCGGACTGGCCGTCGCCTCCCGGGAGTTCCTCGCCCGCGCGGTGCGCTACCTCGTGCAGGAGGCCGGCGTCGACCAGTTCCTCGACATCGGCACCGGGCTGCCGACCGCCGACAACACCCACCAGGTCGCCCAGCGCTACGACCCCGAGGCCCGCATCGTCTATGTCGACAACGATCCGCTGGTCCTGCTGCACGCCAGGGCGCTGCTGACCTCCACGCCCGAGGGCGCCACCGACTACGCGGAGGGCGACGTCCGCGACGTGGACACGGTGCTCGCCGAGGCCGGCCGCACCCTGGACCTGGACCGGCCGGTGGGGCTGGTGCTGCTGTCGATGCTCGGCCACATCCGGCCCGAGCCGGCGGCCGAGCTGGTGCGGAGCTATATGGACCGGCTGGCCAGCGGCAGCTATCTGGCGCTGTGCGACAGCATCGACGACCCGGTGATGATCCGGCTCAACGAAACCTACGCCGCCTCGGGTGCCGTTCCCTACTATCCGCGCAGCGAGGCCCAACTGGCCGCCATGGCCGAGGGCCTGGAGCTGGTGGAGCCCGGCCTGCTGCCGATCGCGCGGTGGCGGCCCACGACCAGCGCCGAGCCGCCGGCCGACCAGCTCTTCCAGTGGGGCCTGGTCGCCCGCAAGCCCTGAGCCGCCCCAGGGCCCGGCCTCTCGGGCCCCGGCCCGTCGCGGAGCCGCGCCGGCCGCTCTGACCTGCCCGGTGAATGGACGCGCGCCGGCGGGGGAAGGCATGGGTACCAACCTTCCCAGACCTGCTCCGGGGCCCCAACCGCCCCCACGACCCGCGCCCCTTCCCGCACGCAGTCCCCCACCCCACCCGCCCCACGGTCCAAGCCGTGTCATGCGCACGGCATGAATCGATTCACGAGTGGAGGGTCCATGGCCGCCTCCCGCCCCACCGACCCGGACGACGCCCCCGTGATCGCCCTGCGCGACGTGTGGAAGAGCTTCGGCGCCGTCGCCGCCCTGCGCGGCGCGCACCTGGCGCTGCGCGCCGGTGAGGCGCACGCCCTCGTCGGCGAGAACGGCGCCGGCAAGTCCACGCTGATCAGGGTGCTGGCCGGGGTGCACCGCCCCGACCGGGGCCGCGTCGAACTCGACGGCGCGCCCGTCGAGTTCAGGAACCCGCAGGACGCGCGGGCCGCGGGGCTCGCCGTGATCCACCAGGAGCCGGGCCTCTTCCCCGACCTGACCGTCGCGGAGAACGTCTTCGTCGGCCGGCAGCCGCGCGGCCGGTTCGGCCGGATCGACGAGCGCGCGATGCGCGCCGAGGCCGGCGCCCTGCTGGCCCGCCTCGGCGTGCCGCTCGACCCGCGCCGCCCCGCGCGCGGCCTGTCGATCGCCGACCAGCAGATCGTCGAGATCGCCAAGGCCGTCTCCCTCAGCGCCCGCGTGCTGGTGATGGACGAGCCGACGGCCGCGCTGTCGGGGCCCGAGGTGGCGCGGCTCTTCGCGGTGGTCGAGGCGCTGCGCGCCGACGGCGCCGCCGTGCTGTTCGTCTCCCACCGCTTCGCCGAGGTCACGGCGCTGTGCCAACGGGTCACCGTGCTGCGCGACGGCGCCCATGTCTCCACGGCCCCGCTCGCCGAGACCACCGTGGACCGGCTGGTCGAGCAGATGGTGGGCCGCGAGCCCGACGCGCTGTTCGTCCGGCAGGACCGGCGGAACCGCCAGGACCGCCGGGACGCCCCGGACGCCCGGGACGCCCCGGACGCCCCGGGCCAACGCCCGCCCGCCGCCCCGGCGTTGGAGGTGAAGGGCCTGAGCCGCGCCGGCGTCTACCGGGACGTCGGGTTCCACGTCGGGGCCGGCGAGATCGTGGCGCTGGCCGGGCTGGTCGGCGCGGGCCGCTCCGAGGTGGCGCGCGGCATCTTCGGCGTGGACCCGCGCGACGGCGGAACGGTCACGGTCGCCGGCCGGGCGCTGCCGCCGGGCCGGCCCCGGGCCGCGATGGCCGCCGGGCTGGCCCTCGTTCCCGAGGACCGGCGCCAACAGGGCCTGGTGCTGGCGCTGTCCGTGGCGCGCAACGCGACCCTGCCGCGCGCCCGCCAGCTCTCCCGCTTCGGCTTCCTCGTCGGCGGCGCCGAGCGGCGCGCCGCCCGCGAGTCGGCGGAGCGGCTGCGCACCCGCTACGGCGACCTCGACGATCCGGTGGGCACGCTCTCCGGCGGCAACCAGCAGAAGGTGGTCCTCGCCAAGTGGCTGGCCACCGAGCCCCGGGTGCTGATCGTGGACGAGCCGACCCGGGGCATCGACATCGGCACCAAGGCCGAGGTGCACCGGCTGATCGCGGGGCTCGCCGCCGACGGCGTGGCGATCCTGCTGATCTCCTCCGAGCTGCCCGAGGTGCTCGGGATGGCCGACCGGGTGCTGGTGATGCGCGAGGGCCGGCTGGTCGCCGAGCTGCCGCGCGCCGAGGCGACCGAGGAACGGGTGATCCGCGCCGCGACCGGTCACGAGACCACGGCCGGCTCCCCCGGGAGCGCGCCCGGCGAGGAGGCGATCGCATGACCGTCACCGAGAGCCCGCCGCAGCGGGAACGCGGCGGCGCCGCGCTGCTCGACGCGGTGCTGCGGTTCCGCGCGCTGGGCCTGCTGGTCGCGCTGGTGCTGCTGGTCGCGGTCACCTGGCTGGCCAACTCCCGTTTCCTGTCCGCCCAGTCGATCCGCGACATCCTGCTGGCCACCGCGCTCACCCTGCTGCTGGCCTGCGGGATGACGATGGTGGTCGTCGGCCGGGGCATCGACCTGTCGGTGGCCTCGGTGCTCGGCCTGTCCGCGTTCGGCACGGCCACCGTGCTCGCCGACCACCCGGGGCTGCCCGTTCCGCTCGCCGCCCTGGTCGGGCTGGCCATCGGCGCGGCCTGCGGGGCGGTCAACGGACTGGTCATCGCCTATGGCCGGGTGCCGGCGCTGGTGGCGACGCTCGGCACCCTCTATGTCTTCCGTGGCCTGGTCTACTTCCTCGCCGGCGGCTCCCGGATCAGCGCCGGCGAACTCCCGCGCGGCTTCCTGGACTTCGGCACCGCGCGGGTGCTGGGCGTGCCCTGGCTCTTCCTGATCGCGGTGGGGGTGCTGCTGGCCGTCGGGGAGTTCCTGCGCCGCCACCGGGCCGGCCGCGACCTGTACGCGATCGGCTCCCACGAGGAGGCCGCCCGGCTCGCCGGGCTGCCCATCCCGTCCCGGCTGCTGCTGGCCTATGTGGTCTCCGGCACCCTCGCCGGGCTGGGCGGCGTGCTCTACGCGGCCCGCTACGGAACGGTCGACGCCTCCGCCGGCTACGGGATGGAGCTGGACATCGTGGCGGCCGTGGTGGTCGGCGGCGTCGCGATCTTCGGCGGCAGCGGCAGCGTCTACGGCGCCGCGCTGGGCGCGCTGCTGCTGACCGTGATCAACAACGCGCTGCCGGTGCTGGGCGTCGACCCGTTCTGGCAGCGGGCCGTCGTCGGCGCGCTGATCATCGCGGCCATCGCCCTGGACCGGCTGGTCGCGCTGCGCGTCGCGGCCTCGCTCCGCAGAAGGGACGACGCCCATGTCCGCTGAGACCACACCCGTTGCCCGCGCACGCGGTTGGCCCCGCCTGCCCCGTCGCCTCGCCGGCTGGGACGCGGCGGTCGTCGCGCTCACCGTGCTCACCCTGCTCGTCGCCTCCGGCGCGGTGGACGAGTTCGGCACGACGCGCAACGCGACGTTCCTGATCCTGGACCTCGCGCCGGTGCTGCTGCTGGCGCTGCCCATGACGCTGATCGTGGTCAGCGGCGAGATCGACCTGTCGGTCGCCAGCACCGTCGGCCTCACCAGCGCGCTGATCGGCGAACTCTGGGCCGGCGGGCTGCCGTTGGAGACCATCGTGCCGCTGGCGGTGCTGGCCGGCGCGGTGCTCGGCGCGGTCAACGGGCTGCTGGTGACCGTGCTCGGCCTGCCCTCGCTGGCCGTCACCATCGGCACGCTCGCCCTCTACCGTGGCCTGGCCTATGTCCTCCTCGGCGACACAGCCGTCGCCGACTTCGCGCGGGACTACACCCGTTGGGCCAACGGCTCGCTGGGCGACGGCTGGGTGCCCAACGTCGTCCCGCCGATCCTGCTGCTGGTCGTGGCGTTCGCGCTCGCCCTGCACGCCACGCCCGTGGGCCGGGCGATCTTCGCGATGGGCGCCAACGACACGGCCGCCGCGTTCGCCGGCATCCCGGTGGAGCGCACCAAGTTCTGGCTCTATGTGGTCTCCGGCGCGGTCGCCGGGCTGGTCGGCGTCTACTGGACGCTGCGCTACTCCACCGCCCGCGCCGACAACGCCGAGGGCCTGGAACTCACCGTCGTCGCCGCCGTGTTGCTCGGCGGGGTCTCCATCTACGGCGGGCGCGGCACGCTGCTGGGCGTGGTCGCCGGCGTCGTGCTGCTGACCTCGCTCCAGAACGCACTGCGCCTGGCGAAGGTCTCCGCCGACGCGCTCACCGTCATCACCGGAACGCTGCTGATCCTCTCCGTGCTGCTGCCCAACGTCTCCGCGGCCCTCCGCGCCCGCCTCCGCCGCCACCCAACGCCCGTCGCCCGCACCGCCGTTCAACTCCCCGAGCCGACACGAAGGGATGGCCCTCCATGACCCGCACCCCGGCCCCGACCACGAAACCGGGCAGAACCCGCGCCCGCCGGACGGCGCTCGCCCTCGGCCTGGCCCTCACCCTCGCCGCCTGCGGCGGCACCACCCGGGACAGTGAGGAGGAACGCGACGACGCCCCCGCCGGCGACGCCACCGCCGACCCGGACGCCGCCTACGCGACCGACCTGAGCGTCGCGATGCTGCCCAAGTCCGTCAACAACCCCTACTTCGAGGCCAGCAGCGAGGGCGCCGAACGCGTCGTCGACGAACTCGCCGGCTCCTACGAGTACACCGGCCCCTCCGACGCCTCCGCCTCCTCCCAGCTGTCCTATGTCAACACGCTCAGCCAACAGGCAACCGACGTCGTGCTGTTGTCCGCCAACGACCCCAACGCGCTGTGCTCCGCGCTGGAACAGGCCCGCTCGCTGGAGACGACGGTGGTGACGTTCGACTCCGACGTGGCGCCCGAGTGCCGCGACGTCTTCGTCAGCCAGGTGGACGGCGCCGAGGTCGGCAGCACGCTGCTGGAGATGACCGCCGAACAGATCGGCGGCGAGGGCGAGATCGCGATCCTGTCGGCCACCGCCAACGCCACCAACCAGAACGCCTGGATCGACACCATGGAGGCCGAGCTGGCCGAGAACCCCGACTACGCCGACATCGAACTGGTCGCCGTCGCCTACGGGGACGACGAGGACGAGAAGTCCTTCCGCGAGACCCAGGGTCTCCTGGCGGCCCACCCCGACCTGGCGGCGATCGTCTCCCCCACCACCGTCGGCATCGCGGCGGCCGCCCGCTACCTCCAGGGCTCGGAGTACGGGGGCGAGGTGGCCCTCACCGGGCTGGGCACGCCCAACCAGATGCGGGAGTTCGTCGCGGACGGCACGGTCACGGAGTTCGCGCTCTGGGACCCGACCGCGCTCGGCGAACTCGCCGCCTACGCCGGCGCGGCCGTCGCCTCCGGCATCATCACCGGCGCGGAGGGCGAGACCTTCACGGCCGGCGAACTGGGCGAGTACACCGTCGGCCCCGACGGCGTGATCACCCTGGGCCCGCCAACCCGCTTCAACGCGGACAACATCGACGACTACGACTTCTGAGACGGGGGCGGGCGGGGCGGGCCGGCCGGCCAACTTCCGGTGCCCGCCCGGCCGTTGCCCGGTCGACGCCGGCCGGGCGGCGGGCGCCTGGGGCACCATCGAGGAACGGAGACGGGCGGGAACGGGGAACGGGGAACGGGGGCGCGGGTGGCGGAGGACGACGCGGAGCTGGCGCGGGCGGTGCGGGAGGTGCTGCGCTGGGCCTCGGACGACGTTCCGCGTTTCCGCCGGCTGCTGGGTTGGCTCTGCGCCACGGCCCACGATCCGGCCGTTCCCCGCGCCCGCGCCGCCGACGAGGTGCGTGACCTTGGGCTGGACACGCCCGAACTCGCCACGTTCCACGCACTGTTGACCGACCTCCGCTGCGGCGAGCCGGAGCCCCGCGCACTGGCCGCCCGGCTGGGGCTCGCCGCACGGTCAGCCTCCTCCGCCCCCGGGCCGGAACGGGCCCGCGCCGCCCGCCTGCACGCCGCCCTGCTGCTGCGCGCCAACCTGGCGGCGCCCCGCACCATGGACTCCGACGAGATCGACGAGGAGGCCGTGGCCGAGCCGGACCCCGCCGCCGGCGAGGGCGGGTTCACCTGGCGAAGCCCGCTCGACGTGGAGCAGTACCTGATGCTCCTGCTCGACATGATCCGACTCACCCAGACCGGCGACCTGAAGCGCCTGGAGCTGGGCATCGCCCGACTGCGGGCGTTGCTGGACGCGTTGCCCGAGAACGACGAGCAAACCCCGGAAACCCGCCGCGTGTTGACCGCGCTGCTCACCGGCTGGCTCGACGCGGCGGCGCAGCTCGGCGGCAGCCTGCGGCTCGGCGACGATGTGCTGGCACTCGCACGGGAGTTGGACGCCAACGGCCCCGGCCGCTCGGTCGAGGTGCCGCCGGCGCTGGCCACCATCCAGCGGGAGCGGGTCCGGGCCCAGCGCGAGGGCGACCTCGACACCTTGCGGCGCCTGGTCGGCGAACTCACCGAGTTGCTGGCCGCGTTGCCCACCGATCACGAGCTGCGTTTCGCGGTCCTGAACGCCCTGGCCGCGCAGGAGCACGAACTGGCCGCCCGCGCGGGTGATCGCGAGCTGACCGCCGCGGCGGCGCGCCACTATCTGGAGTTGGCCAAGACCGACCGGCGCCGGGTGCCCGCCACGCTCGCCGCGTTCCTCCCCATGCTGCGGGCCAACGCCTTCGCCTGCCTGGTCTCGCTGGCACCCGTCCGCGAGGCGGTCTCCCACGCCTTGGCGGCGGCGCGCGAGGCCCTGGCCGCCCCGCATCCCCACCCGAACAGCGAGGCCCTACTCCTGCACGCCCTGGGCCGCGCCCTGCTGCACGCCGCCCGGCACCTCAACGACCGTGCGGTGCTGGAGCGTTCGATCCGTGTCCTGGCCCGATGCCGCGACCTGCTGATCGAGGGACGCTGCCCACCCCACAGCGGCGAGGTGCTCGTGCAACTGTCGGAGGCGCTGTGGCTGCGCGGCCAGTGGGGCGGCGACCGGTCCGATCGGGACCTGTCCAACGCCCGAACCGTTCGCCGCGAGGCGTTGGCCGTCCTGGCCGACGACGTGCTGCTCCAGTCCGGCGCCGAGCACGGGCTGTCCGTGGCCCGCGCCGGCGCGACCCACGCGCTGTGGCTGGCGCGCGAGGCGGGTGGCCGGCCGGCCCAGGCGGTGTACGCGTTGGAGCTGGGCCGGGCCCTGGTGCTGCGCGCCGCCTCCGTGGCGCGCGGCGTGCCCGAGCGGTTGGAGGCGCGCGGGGAACGGGAGTTGGCGGCGCGATGGCGCGCCGAGACCGGCGCCGGCCCGCTGCCGGGGGCGGCGGGCGACGCGTTCCTCACGCCGGGCCTGCGCCGGCTGGCGCTGGACGCGCTGCGGGAACGGGTTCCGGGCGAGTTGCTGCGGCCGCCGGAGCCGAAGGCACTGGCCGCCGGGCTGACGGCGGCCGGCGTGGATGCGCTGGTGTATCTCGTTCCCGGCCGGCGGCCCGACGTCCCCGGCGTCGCGTTGATCGTCCGCCCCGGCGGCGCCGCATCGCTGACGCTCCCGGAACTGGTCATGGACGAGACGATCCCCAAACGGCTGGACGACCGCACGCCGCTGGACCGTTACCTCGACGCGGCGGCGAACCGCTCCCGCACGGGCGGCGATCCCCGCGTGCACTCCAGCTGGCGGGCCGCGTGGGACGGCCACTGGCGGGTGGAGCTGCGCGGGCTGTGCGACTGGGCCGGGCCGGCCGTGCTGCGCCCTGTTCTGCGGGCCGTCGGCCGGCCTCCCGGCCGCGCGCCCCGCGTCGTGCTCGTACCCTGCGGCCCGCTCGGCGCCGTTCCCTGGCACGCGGCCCGCGTCGGGAACGAACACGGTGCGTATCGGTACGCCTGCCACTCCGCCGTGATCAGCTACGCGTCCTCCGGCGCTGAGTTCCTGCGCGCCGCGCGGCGCGAGCGGCTGCCCGCCGAGGCCGGGCAGCTGCTGGTCTCCGACCCCCACCTCACCCTCGTCTGGGCCGAGATCGAGACGGCGGCGCTGCGCGCCCACTACCCCGAAGCGTCGCGCTACGGGTCGTTCCTCTCCCCCGCCGACGCCGGCGACGCGGCCGGCACGCCGGAGGAGGTGCTGGCCGCGTTGCCCGGCGGCGCGGCGCCGGCCGCGATCGTGCACCTGGCGTGTCACGCGATGGCCGGGGTGCACCCGGCCCGTTCCGCGCTGCGGCTCGCCGCGCCCGAAAACGGCCCGGGCGACGGCGAGTTGACCGTGGCCGACATCCTGGACCGCGCCGGCGCGGCGCCCGGAACGACGGCCGGCCCGCTGGTCGTGCTCAGCGCCTGCGAGACGGACCTGAGCACCCGCGACCACGACGAGGCGTTGACGTTGGCCACCGCGCTGGTCAGCCGGGGCGCGACCGATGTCATCGGCTCGCGCTGGGCCATCGACGACGGGGCGACCGCCGTGATGATGGCCGTCTTCCACGACGCCCTCACCCGGCGCGGCCAGGCCCCGCCCGACGCGCTGCGCACCGCCCAGCTCTGGATGCTCGACCCCGACCGGACCCCGCCCCCCGGCCTCCCGCCGGACCTCGCCCGCGAGGCGGCGCGCCGCGACCTCGACGCGCCGCACCTGTGGGCGGCGTTCACCCACCAGGGCAACCCGGGCACGCCGCCGGCTGGCCGCCCGCTGATCAGCTGAAGGCGGCCTCGGGCCGGTCGGCGTTGACCAGCAACGGCAGCCGGCGCCGCTGCCCGGCGGCGATGATCGCGTACTGGTACAACGCCGGCGGCTCGTGCAACTCCCGCATCGGCACCCAACTCGCCCCCTCCACCGGGTCGTTGTCCGGCACCTCCGGCAACACCCCACCATCCAGCACATAGGAGAACCCGTTCAACTCACCCTCCTCGTCCGTCGTCGGCGTCATGGCCAGGACCTCGGCGAGGGAACGGTCGCATCCGGTCTGCTGCATCAGCACCTCCCGCGCGGCCAGGATCACGCACCGCCCCTGCGGCACCGTGCCGTGCGGCAGCACCCACCCGTCGTCCATCCCCTCCCGCTTCCCCCGCACCATCAACACATGGTTCGACACCGTGGTCGCCAACACGTGGAAGGTGAACGGAACCGAGGAACGGACAATCGTCGTACGCATGAAGAACCCTTGTCTTTGTCGATGAGTTGACTTGCTGAACTTGCGTGGTTGGTTGGTCAGTAGTTCAGGGCCGGCAGCAGGCCGGACAGCGCCGTCAGCAGGCACATCAGCCCGACGAACGCCGGCCCCAACACCCCGCCCCCGTCCGGCGGTTGCGCCGGGGCCGGGTCGTGCGGGCGGGGCACCACCCGCCAGTGCCGCTCCGTCCGCGCCAGAAACAACGTGTGCTCCGGGAACTCGGCCGTGTGCTGGATCGACCACACCGCCACCGGCAACTCGTCGTCATCAAAGAGCGGCGAACGCGCCTCGCAACTCATGCACTCCGCCCCGTAGATGCCCTCCGGCACCCCCGGCCCCCGCTCCCGGCACAACACCCACTCCGCGCCCCGAACGATCTCGGTCATCCCCCGCCGCTCCCCTTCGTCTCCGTTGGTTGATACGCGTCGGCCGACCGCCGCAGCCGCCGCCCGAACACCGTCCGCGCCCGCCGGTAGCGGGCCTTCCACCCCGACTCCGCGAAGTCCCAGACCATCGCGTGCAGTTGATCCAGACAGGTCCCGCAGGCGTACAGCGGAGCGTGCGCCCCCACCGTCGAAACCGCCCCGATCCACACCACGGCCGTCACCTGATGCCCGCAGAAGAACCAACACGGCCCGACCACCCAGGAGTTGGCCCCCCACCGCCCCGGCAGGGGCAACGCGAACTCCCACTCGCCGCCCATCAGGTGGCCCGCTGCCCGGCGACCGGGAAGCGGAACCAGACCGACTTCCCCTCCCCCGCCGGCGAGTAGCCCCACTCCTCGGCCATCTGGCCCAGCAGCCACAGCCCGCGCCCGCTCTCCGAACTCCAGTCGGGAACGGCCGCCTTGGGCTCACGGGACGAGCGGTCGTTCACGGAGACGCGGATACGTTCACCCTCGCGGGTGATTTTCAGCCTGCATCTCGGGTCGTGAGCGACGTGTTTGACGACGTTGCAGAGCAGTTCACTGACGCCAAGCCGCGCCAGCTCCACTGCCTCAGCGTCACCACCGAGTCGGCTCACGACGGCGCCGGCGATCGCCCGCCAACGCTCGATGTCACGCACCCGAGCCGTTAACTGCCAGCCGTACACGCCTTGTTCATCGGTGATGGGGGCGACGACAGACATGAGCACCTCCTGCTTGGGCGCGGCATCTGACCCCGGACAAGATCACTGTCAGTTGCGTGAACGATGCCCGGCGTGATGTCTCTACGATGACGACACACCCCCGGCATCGTCAAGTCAGCGGCCTAGTCAATTGACATCGCACTTGTGATCGATCGAGTCACCAGGGATGATCGCGACAACCAGACCGGCCGATCCGGCAGTTGGGAGAAACGATGGCGACGAACAACACCAGCACCGTGCTGATGTCCCGCATCGCGCTGGGGCGAGCCCTGAGACGGCTCCGCGACGAGGAGCACGGCCTCAAACTCACCGAGGTCGCCAAGAAGCTGGGATGCGACGACTCCATGCTCAGCCGGATCGAGAACGGCAAGCGCGCCTGCTCACAGGAGATGTTGGGGAAGCTGATGGATCTGTTCCAGGTGTCCGCCGAGCAGCGCGAGGAACTGGCTCGACTCCAGGCCGACTCCAACGAGCGGCGTTCCCCGTGGTGGGCGCCCTACCGCGACGTCATCAGCAGCTCTTACGAGCAGAACATCTCGTTCGAGAACGCAGCCCAGAGTGTGCGGGAATACCAACTGGCCCTGCTCCCGGGCCTGTTGCAGACTGAGGAGTACGCCAGGGCCGTGACCTCCGTTGGCTTCGCCTCCCTGGGCCCCGACCAGATCGACGGTCTGGTCGAGGTCCGCCTGATGCGACAGCGGAAGCGACTGCTGGAGACGGAGACTCCGCTCCAGTGTCACTACGTGATCACCCAGGCGGCGCTGGAGTTCGAGGTGGGTGGCCGCGCCGTGCATCGGCAACAGCTGGATCACCTGCTCGGCATCACGGATCGCCCGGAGGTCAAGGTGCAGGTCATCCCCTACGAGAAGGGCGAGGAGGGATGCCAGATCGCAGGCTTCCGCGTCTACGAATTCCCGGGCGACGTGCCCGAGGTGGCCTTCAGCGAATCGGTCGCTGGTAGCGTGCCCATCGACGATCCGCGTGATCTTCGCCGCCTGAACCGCCTCTTCCGGGCGCTCGCCAGCACGGCGCTCGGCCCTGACGCGTCCCGCGATCTGGTGGCACGTATCAAGGACAGGAAAGAGTAATGCAGAAACCCGAGTTGTACGCGACCGATCCGAGCACCCTCGTCTGGCAGAAGAGCAGCCTGACCGCCAACAATGGTGAATGCTTCGAGCTGGCCCCCCTGCCCGACGGCGGTGTCGCGTTGCGCGACTCGAAGAACCCCGACCGCCCCCACCTCTGCTTCACCGCAGGCGAGTGGGCCGCCTTCAAAGGCGGCATCGCCAAGGGCGACTTCGACAACCTCTGACCGACCCGAGACAGCCGGCCCGACCAGCCGGCCTCTCCCCCTCCCGAACCCCGCCGCCCCAACAGGCGCCGGGGTTCGCCCCTTCTCCGGCGCCGGCCATCCGGGGACACTGGTGAGGCGCGCGTCCGCCAGCCTGACACTCGTTACGAACAGGAAGGCCGAGCTATGAACAGCGAATCGGGCCGGGTCTCCGACCTCGCCCACGCCGCATGGCGCAAGCCCCGCCGGAGCGCGGGCAACGGGGAGTGCGTCGAGGTCGCCGACGGCTTCCCTGGCGCGGTCCCCGTCCGCGACAGCAAGAACCCGGGGCTCGCACTCGTCCTGCCCACCCCGGCCTGGACGACCTTCATCGACCACCTCAAGCACTGAAGGCCAGCGCCGGATAGTCGGGCACGCCGAGGAGGAGATGGCCTCATGTCCATGGCGCCGGTTTCCGCGAAAGTAAGTAAGAACCTCCCTCCCCACCGATAAACCCCAGGTCAGCTTCTCTGCTCCCCGCACACGCGGGGGTGGGTGCGGGTGGTGTGTGTCCGGTCTGTCTGCGGGCCGGTGGCCGGTGCGGGTAAGCCCGTTGCTCGGTTGGTTCGTTGACGAGACGCATTGTGTGGAGTTGGAGTTGTGGCGCGGACTACGACGTGTGGCCTACATGGCGCACGATCGGCCGGGTGCGGGCGTAACGAATGACTGTGAGGGGCTGGCTGGGAGGGGGAGGGGCATCTTCCGGAGGGTCGATTCGTTGTCGTCGGGGGTGGTCGGGAGTGGCGGCTGTGCCCTCCGGGCGCAGGGACCGCGCCGAGTTCGAGGGCCGGCTGGCTACTGGGGGCGTGCGTAGCGCGCACCGGCTTCGCCGGCCTGCCTCGGCACATGGCCCGTCTCGGAAAGTGGCCGAGCGTCGGGCGACTCACGGGGACAGTGCAGGTTGGTCGTTGAAGGATGCGGTGCTTCGTGAGATCCGGTCAACGACCACGCTGCCGCGCGAACAACGCCTGCCGTCGAGATAGCCC
Organism: Streptomyces sp. 3MP-14; assembly: GCF_006334905.2. Taxonomy (NCBI): domain Bacteria; kingdom Bacillati; phylum Actinomycetota; class Actinomycetes; order Kitasatosporales; family Streptomycetaceae; genus Streptomyces; species Streptomyces sp. 3MP-14. The sequence continues at coordinate 200,228 of NZ_VDLZ02000016.1, read as the reverse complement.
GCGCACCGTCCCCTCCCGGGAGCGGGCGCGCCGGCATCGCCAAGGCGACTTCGACAACCTCCAATAGCCCCAAGGACCACCGCCCCAACCACCCAGCGCTCCTCGCCCCAACAGGACCAGGAGGCGCCCCTTTCACGCCGAACGCCCCCAACCCGATCACCCCACCCCGTTAGGGTGGTCAGCATCAGGCAGTGAGGAACACCAAGGAGGGGATGGGCGTTTTGCCCACGATGCCGGTTTCCGTGAAAGTAAGTAAAAACCGCTCTCACCACCGATAAAACCCCAGGTCAGCTTCTGTGGTCCCCGCGCACGCGGGGATGGTCCCGTGGCGGCCAGCGTCTCGATCGAGTGCTGGACGTGGTCCCCGCGCACGCGGGGATGGTCCTCTCGGCCAGGGCACCGCCCGGGCCTGACGCCACAGCACAGCGAAAGTCCGACCCGGGGTCACGGCCAGGTGAGGCGTTGTCCGTCGGGGCCGACGTGCAGGCGCATACGGTCGGCGGGCAGGCACCCGTCCCTCTGCCACCGCGCGACGCGCTCGGTGATCTCGCCCCACAGGCGTGCCGTGCCGCCCTGGCGGACGAACCGCCGTTCCCCGTCCCGGAAGACGACCGCCCACGCCTCGGCGTCCATGTCGATCACGACGTGTTCCACCCGGCCGTCACGTTCCAGCGTGAGTCGCTGTGCGCGCGGTACCGCGAACTGCGCCACGAAACGAGCGGTCCCGTCGTCGAGCACATCCGCGCCCAGTTCTGCGGGCACCGCGTCCCCCTCACCCAGGTTCGGCAGGATGCCCAGCGGGGGCGGAAGGTGAGGGCGGGCCAGCATGAATGAGACCCCTCCGCCAAGGACCGGACCGCTTGCCGTCCCGTCGTCTGCGACGGTCAGCCGTACGAGTTCGGAGGCGTGCATCCATCCGCCCACGGTGACCAGGATCTCCCCGCCGGGGCGGGTCTGCGTGAGCCAGTGGGCCGGCACGGTGTGCACGCCGCATGTGGCGATCACGCGGTCGTACGGACTGCCGTCCCTGTCGCCCGCCAGGCCGTCGCCGACCACGCGGGTGGGCCAGTAGCCGGCACCCGCGAGCGCGATCCCGGCACGGGCGGACACCTCGGCGTCAACCTCGACGGTGGTCACGTTGTCCTCGCCAACGACCCGACACAGCAGGGCGGTTGAGTAACCCGTGCCCGTGCCGACCTCCAGCACACGCGTTCCCTCCGTCACCCGCGAGTCCTCGAGCATTCGCACGACCAGACTCGGCAGAGTGGACGAGGACGAGGGCGCCGCCGCGATGCGCCCCTCCACCTGATCGGGGAAGACGCCACCGGCCACCTGCGTCACGAGGGTGTCGTCCTCGTAGATCCGCGCGAGCCCTTCTGCCGAGTCGCCTGCCGCAGGCCGGTACCAACCGCCTTCCTCGTACTCGAACCAGCCGCGCGAGAGGAACGCTTCGCGGGGTACGGACAACACGGCCGCTTCCCATGCCGGACTGCGCAAAGCACCGGTCTTTGACAGGCGTCGCGCGAGGTCCGCTCGTAGGTGTTCCGACGGCAGGGGTTCACTCATGCCGACTCGTCTCCGTTCTCCAACAGGTCTGCGATGGCGGTGGTGATCCGCAGCCCGGCCGCGTCTTCGAGTCACTATCCGCCGTGGGCGGTCACAGAGCAGTCGAAGGCGCCGAAGTTCAGCCCGAAGGCGGCCAGGAACCGTACGAGCGCCCGCCGTATCACCTCCGGGCCGGCAACCGGTCTGGTTCGCGGCAGACCGGCGGGTTACGCCCAAGACCGGCATCGCCAAGGCGACTTCGACAACCTCCGATAGCCCCAAGACCACCGCCCCGACCAGCCAGCAGCTTCCCCCGCCCCAACAGGCCGAGCGGGGCGCCCCTTTCACGCGGAACGCCCTCGCCCGAACACCCCACCTCGGTATGGTGGCCGGCGTCGAGCAGTGAGGAACGCCAAGGAGGGGAATGGGTTTTGTCCACGATGCCGGTTTCCGCGAAAGTAAGTAAAAACCGCCCTCCCCACCGATAAAACCCCAGGTCAGCTTCTCTGCTCCCCGCGCACGCGGGGATGGTCCCGCCCGTCACATAGCGCTTGCGGTCGGCGAAGTCTGCTCCCCGCGCACGCGGGGATGGTCCCGCCGGCGCTTCGTCCTGGAGCGCGCGGAGCCCCTGCTCCCCGCGCACGCGGGGATGGTCCCACCCCAACGGGCAGGGGCTGCCCGGTCCCGAACTGCTCCCCGCGCACGCGGGGATGGTCCCCCGGTGAGTGGGTCACGGTGTGTACTGCCCAGCTGCTCCCCGCGCACGCGGGGATGGTCCCCGGCGGGCACTCCCGCCGCACGAGATGCGGTTCTGCTCCCCGCGCACGCGGGGGTGGTTCTCTTGGCGGAGGCAGCGCCCGGGGCTGATGCCGCAGTTTGCCGGGTGTCAGGCTCGGGTCACGCTCAGGTGGGGCGTTGTCCGGCGGGGGCGCGGGAGGCTCCCACCTCCGGGCGCGCCCGCTGCGGGAGTCGGCGGGGCGCGGACTACCAGGACGGCAGGCGATGTTCGCGCGGCAGCGTGGTCGTTGACCGAACCCCGCGAAGCACCGCACCCTGCAACGACCAACCTTCACCGTCCCCGTGAGTCGCCCGACGATCGGCCACACTCCGGGACGGGCCACGCGCCGCAGCAGGCCGGCGAAGCCGGTGCGCGCCACGCACGCCCCCACTCACCAACCGTCCCTCGAACTCGGCGCGGTCCCTGCGCCCGGAGGGCACGCACCGCCATCACCCACCACCCCGCCGACAACGAACCCCACCTCCCGGAAGCCGCGCCCCCCTTCCCAGCCAGCCCCTCACAGTCATTCGTTACGCCCGCACCCGGCCGATCGTCCGCCATCTAGGCCCGGCGTCGTGGTCCGCGCCACAACCCCAACCCCCCACCCACAACACTCGTCAACGAACCAAACGACCAGTCGGGCTGACCCGCACCGGCCACCGGCCCGCAGACAAACCCCGCACCCAACACACCACCCGCACCACCTACCGCCGCCCCGACCCCGACCCCGACCCCGACCCCGCCACCGCCACCGCCGTCACCTCGTCGAGCAACGCGTCCAACGCCGCCACAATCGCCGGCGTGGGCCGGAACCCCGCCTCCCCGTCCACCAGTTCGTCGATCCCGGGCAACGCCACCGGCTCCCCGGTGAGGCGCATCCCCAACCGTTCCAGCACCGGCCGCAGCGCCTCGGCGGCCGGGGCGCCGCCGGAGGCACCCGCGCTGTAGCTGACCAGCGCCACCGGCTTGTCGCGCCACTCCGCGTAGAGAAAGTCCAACGCGTTCTTCAACGCGGCCCCGTAGCCGCCGTTGTACATCGGCAGCACGACGAGGAACGCGTCGGAGGCGTCGATCAACGCGCTCCAGTTGCGGGTGTGTTGGTAGCGGTAGCGGCCGGTCGACGGATGCTCGGGCTCGTCGAGGAACGGGAGGCCGACCTCGGCCAGGTCCACCAGGCCCACCTCGCCGAACGGCTCCCGTTCCGAGGCCCGGCGGAGCAGCCACGAGCCGACGGGGAGGCCGTTGGAGCCGGGGCGGTTGCTGCCGACGATGATGCTGAGTCGAGGCACGGTGTGGTTCTGCTTTCTCTGAGGTCTCTCCGGGAGGGCGGGCGGGCCGAACCTGGTGGGGGCCGGCGCACCGTTGCACACGGTATGCGAATGCTAGACCCGGAGTGATGAGCCTGCCGCCGCCCGGGGTGCCGGCGGTGGAAGGCTCAGCCAGGTGAGGGCGAGCTGGGTCAGCGGGCCGATGGTCAGCGCGTAGAGCACCGTGCCCAGGCCGACCGGGCCGCCCAGCAGCCAGCCGACGGCGAGCACGCCCAGTTCGATCCCCGTGCGGGCCCGGCGGATCGACAGGCCGCGCCGGGCGAGTCCGGTCATCAGGCCGTCGCGCGGGCCCGGGCCCAGGCCGGCCCCGACGTAGAGGCCGGTGGCGACCGCGCCGGCCACGACCCCCGTCGCCAGCACCGCCCAGCGCAGCGGCAACGCGTCCAGCGTCGGGACCAGTTCGAGCGTGATTTCGGCGGCGATGCCGACCAGCAGCACGTTGCCGACGGTGCCGACGCCCGGCCGTTCCCGCAGCGGTATCCAGGCCAGCAGCACCAGCACGCCGACCAGCGTGACGACCAGGCCGAGCGGGGCCCCGGTGCGCTCGGCGAGGCCCTGGTGCAGGACGTCCCAGGACGGCAGGCCCAACTCCGCGCGGACCAGCAGGCCGAGCGAGCAGCCGAAGAGCGCGAGCCCGAGCAGCAGGGTGGCCAGTCGGCGCGGGAGGGACACCGGTTTATATGACACGTCAAGCACAGGGAGAACGTACCATGACTGCATGACACGTCAAGAAAAGCAGGGGGAGACGGTCGCCACGGACGACGGTCCGCGGTGGCTCGGCCCGGAGGAGGACCGCGCCTGGCGCGGCTGGCGGCGGATGCAACTGCTGCTCACGGCCCGGATCTCCGCCGACCTCGCCGCCGACAGCGGGCTCTCCGACCCGGACTACGACGTGCTCTCCAAGCTCTCCGAGGCCGGCGGCGAGCTGCGGGTCACCGAGCTGGCCGGCTCGATGCTCTGGTCGCAGAGCCGGATCTCGCACCATCTGGTGCGGATGGCGCGGCGCGGCCTCGTCACCCGGGACAGCTGCGCCGAGGACCGCAGGGGAACGGTCGCCCGCCTCACCGACGAGGGCCGCGCCGCGCTCGAACGGGCGGCGCCCGACCATGTGGCCTCCGTGCGCCGCCACCTGATCGACCGCCTCACCCCGGCCCAACTCGCCGCGCTGGCCGAGATCGCCGAGGCGGTGACCGAGCCGCTGATCGCCGACGGTCGGGAGCAGGCGCCGGCAGACGACAACGGATGAGGCGCCGGGCGATCGCGCTTGACCTCAGGTCGACCTGAACTCGCACCCTTGCGGGCATGAACGACACGACAGACGCTCACGCGCCCAACCCTCACGCGCCCGACGACCACGCGCCCACCACGAACGATCGCCAGGCGCGGCCGGCCGCTCCCACGCTGCTCGCCCGGCTGGACGCCGCCGACCGGCTGCCGGGGGCGGCCGAACTGCGGGCCCGGTCCTACGCGTTGCTGGCCCCGGACAGGCAACGGGCCGCCGCCACCGTGGTGGACGTCGGCTGCGGCGGCGGGCGGGCCGTCGCCGAGCTGGGGGAACGCGGGGTGCCGGCGATCGGCGTCGATCCGGACGAGCGGATGATCGCGGCGGCCCGGGCCCGTTTCCCCGGGGCCGACCTGCGGGTCGGCGACGCCTACGCGCTGCCGCTCCCGGACCGCTCGGCCGGCGGCTACCGGGCGGAGAAGGTGTTCCACGAACTGGCCGAGCCGGAACGGGCGTTGGCCGAGGCCCGCCGGGTGCTGGCGCCCGGTGGGCGGATCGTGCTGCTGGGCCAGGACTGGGACACCTTCGTCATCGACGCCGACGACCCGGCGCTCACCCGGACCCTGGTGCACGCCCGCGCCGACCAGGTGACCGCGCCACGCGCGGCGCGCCGTTCCCGTGCGCTGCTCCTGGACGCGGGCTTCGCGGACGTGCGCCTCGACGTGCGCACCCTGGTGCTCACCGGCCCGGACGCGCTGCCGGTGCTGCTCCCGCTGGCGCGGGCGGCGGCCGGGGCCGGCGCGGTCACCGCCGAGCAGGCGGACGCCTGGGCCGCCGACCAGCGGCGCCGCGCGGAACGGGACCGCCTGCTGCTGGCCCTCCCGATCCTGGTCGCCTCGGGCACGGCCCCCGCCTGAACGGGCCGCCGGGCGCGGCGCGTTGGGGATCGCGGAGGGCGCGGGGCCGCGCACGTTTCACGCAGGAGTGAAACGTGCGGGAGGTCCACCGATCGCCACCTACGGTCGGAGAGCGAGCGGGACATCCGCCGCAGGGGAAGAAGGACTCGAAGGGGTGGGGAACATGAGGATGACGCGACGGCTGCGTGCCGCCGGGACGGCGCTGGCACTGGCGGGGGCGATCGGCGTCGGCGGGCTGGCCACGGCAGGCCCGGCCGCCGCCGCGCCGGCGGCGGCCGAGAGCCGGGACGTGGAGGGGCAGGCCCGGGAGTGGATTCAGTGGGACTGGTACTGGAACACCCCACCCAACGCGATCCTGTGCCAGGCCAGGGCGCTGGAGATCCTCGCCAGCGGCCAGTGGGGCGAGGCCAGGTGCCAGGTGGACTTCCTGTACATCCGGCTGCTGGTCCGCTGATCCGCGCCGCGACGGCGGGGGCCCGGGGGCCCGGGGGCATCTGGTGCCTCCGGGCCCCCGGGCCGTTACGACCGGGCCGCCCGGCTCAGCGCCAGGGATCGAGGGCGTGCTTGCCCCGGGTGGTGCCGGCCGCCAACTCCCGCAGCACCGCCGGGCCTTCGGCCAGCGGGTGGACCTCGGGGGTGCCGGGCGGGTAGACGCCCCGGTCGACGAGCGCGCGCAGCTCGGCCAGCAGCGCGCGGTAGGTCGCGGGCGCCTCCCGCGCCAGGGTGCCGATGTGCAGGCCCTGGACCCGCACCGGGTGGGTGAAGACGAGGTCGTGGGTGGTCAGGTGCGCGTCGCCGGAGGCCGCGCCGAAGACGACCACCCGCCCGGTGACCGGCCGGGCCGCCGCCAGGCTGGCGGCGAACGTGGTCCGCCCGACCGACTCCAGCACGAGGTCGACGCCGCCGGTCAGGCGGCGGATCTCCTCGGCCAGGTCGGGGCGTCGGGGGTCGAGGACGTGCTCGACGCCGAGCGCGCGCACCGCCGCGTGCTTGGCCGGCGAGGCGGTGGCGACCACCCGCGCGCCGAGGTGGCGGGCCAGGCGGACCGCCGTCTGACCGACGCCGCCGGCCGCCGCGTGGATCAACACCGTCTCGCCTGCGGCGAGTTCGCCCAGCGGGCGGAGCGCCGCGAGGGCGGTGGCCCCGTTGAGGACCAGGCCGAGGGCCTGGGCCGCCGTCCAGCCGGGCGGAACGGGCAGCGCCTCGGCCGCCGGCATCGTCATATATCGGGCGAACGCGCCGGGCCCGGCGCCGATGACCGGGGAGCCGACGGGGAGCGGGGCGTTGACGCCGGGGCCGACGGCCACGATCTCGCCGGCCGCCTCGAAGCCGGCGACAAACGGCGGCCGGGGCCCGCCGGCGTAGCTGCCGCGCGCCCGCAGCACGTCGGCGAAGTTGACGCCGGCCGCGCCGACCCGGACCAGATAGCCGCCGGGCTCCGGCTCGGGGCGGGGGTGGTCGCGGTTGAGCGCCAGGTCCTCGGGGCCCCGCCAGGAGCGCTGGACGAGTGCCGGCATGGTGTCCGGGCCGGTCGGTGGGTGGGTGGTGGTTGCCATGCCCGGGACGGTAGGAGCCTCACGCCGGCGTGAGGGTCAAGCGCCGTCAGCCGTCGGCTCGTTGGAGGAACGCGTCGAGCGCCGCCTGCCGGGCCTGGAGCGCGGCGATATGGGCGGCGAGCCGGTCACGGTAGGCGGCGATCTCGGCGAGGAGTTCGGCCGGGGGCGCGGCCGGCGGGCCGGTCGACGGGCCGGTCGGGGAGGCGGCGTCCGGTTCGGGGAGGGCCTGCCGGACCAGCCGCAGCGGCAGGCCGCTCGCGAGGAGTTCGCGGACGGCCAGGACGCGGCCGATGGTCGGCCGGCAGTAGTCGCGGTAGCCGTTGGCCAGGCGGCCGGGGACGATCAGGCCCTCGTCCTCGTAGTGCCGCAACGCCCGCACGCTCACGCCGCTGACCCGAGCGGCCTCCCCGATCCTCACGCACGGGACAACGCGCCGGCGCGCGCTCCTCTTCCGCCCGCCGGCGCGCACGCCTGGTCCACTCCCCCGTCAACGCTCCGCCAACTCCCTGGCATATGCGGCGGCTTGACTGTCCCCGAACAAGAAAGAACGGTCCCGCCCTCTGGCGAACGCGCGTAGATCCGGGCACCATCCTGTTCGCACGGCGGCATCGCGCCGTCGCCCGCAGGTTCCGAACACCCGCATGGCCCGTCCGCGTTCACCAGCCGACCGTCCCCGGGCTCCGGGGGCGGTCCCCCACACCACTGGAGGGTTCCCCCACATGCGCATTCGTTCCGTGCTCGGCGTGCTCGCGCTCGCCGGCGCCTCGTTCCTCGCCGCCCCCTCGGCCAGCGCGGCGGCCGAGAGCGGCCCGACGGCGATCGTCGAGCCGGCGGCCGCCGAGACCGTGACCGCCGAGACCGTGGCGCCGCTGGTCACCAAGATCACGCACTCCCAGGCGACCTCGCGGTTCTCGTCCTCCGGCATCACCTGGTCGTCCTCCGGCGGCTGTTCCAACCGCAACAACCCGACCTGCACCTCGTTCGACCAGCTGAACCTCGCCTCGGCGCAGGGCGCGCAGACCCTGAAGTCGGCCAGCGGCTGCCCGTTGAACATCACCGGCGGCACCGAGACCGGCCACGCCGGCGGGACCTACAGCCACTGGAACGGCTACAAGCTGGACTTCGGCCTCAACAGCTGCCTCAACTCCTATGTGACCAGCGCCTTCACCTACATCGGGCAGCGCGGTGACGGCGCCGCGCTCTACGAGTCGGCGTCCGGCAACATCTACGCCCGCGAGGGCAACCACTGGGACGTCACCTACTACAACTGCGGCGGCTGCTGAGCCGACGCCCCCTCCCCCGGCCGGGCAGCCCCCGGCGACGCGGCCCCCGGCCGGGTCGTGGCGAGCCGCAGCACCATGGTGAGCCCGCCCCCCGGGGTGTCCTCGGCGGTCAACGTGCCGCCCATCGCCTCGACAAAGCCCCGCGCGACGGCCAGGCCCAAGCCGAAGCCGCCGCCGCGCGGGGCGTCGCCGTGCCGCTGGAACGGTTCGAAGATCCGTTCCTTCGCCTCGTCCGGCACCCCGGCGCCCCGGTCCACCACCCGCAGCTCCACCCAGCCGGCCACCGTGCTGGCGGTGATCAGCACGGGCTGGTCGGGCGGGCCGTACTTGACGGCGTTCTCCACGATGTTGGCCAGCGCCCGTTCCAACAGGCCCGCGTCCAGCGGGACGATCGGCAGGCTCTCCGGGATGTGGGTGACCACCCGGCCCTCGGGCACGTTGGCCAGCGCCACCGGCACCACCTCGTCCAGGTCGGTGGCCCGCATCACGGGGGTCACGGTCTCGGTCTGGAGCCGTGAGGCGTCCAGCAGGTTGTTGACCAGCGCGTCGAGCCGGTCGGCGCCGTCCTCGATGGAGGCCAGCAGCTCGGCCTGGTCCTCCTCGGAGAACGCGACGTCGGCCGAGCGCAGCGAGGAGACCGCCGCCTTGATCGCGGCCAGCGGGGTGCGCAGGTCGTGCGAGACGGCGGCGAGCAGCGCGGTGCGGATGCGGTTGCCCTCGGCGAGCGAACGGGCGGCCCGCGCGTCGGCCTTGAGCCGCTGGTGGTCCAGCACGCTGGCGGCCTGGGCGGCGAACGCGGCCAGCACCCGCCGGTCCTCGGCCGGCAGCACCCGGCCGTGCAGGGTCAGCGCCAGGTTCTCGCCGACCGGCACGTCCACGTCGGCGTCCTCGGGCCGCGCCGGCTGGGCGCCGCCGACCGCCTCGACGCGCGCGAACCGGCCCGCCTCCCGGTCGCGTTCCCACAGCGCGACGGACTCGGTGGCGAAGGTCTGGCTGATCCGGGTCAGCAGCTCGCGGAGGCTGGTCTCGCCGCGCAGCACCCCGCCGGCGAGGAACGCCAGGATCTCGGACTCGGCGCGCAGTCGGGCCGCCTGCTGGGTGCGGCGGGCCGCGAGATCGACGACCGAGGCGACCGAGACGGCGACCCCGAAGAAGATCACCAGCGCCAGCAGGTTGTGGGAGCTGGCGACGTCCAGGGTGTGGGAGGGCGCGGTGAAGAACCAGTTGAGCAGCACCGAGCCCACGGCCGCCGAGGCCAGCGCCGGCCACAGCCCGCCGAGCAGCGCGGCCGCGACCACCAGGGAGAGGAAGAGCAGCACGTCGTTGGCGAGGCCCACCTCGAAGGTGAGGCCGAGCAGCACGGCGGTCAGCGCGGCCGGGCCGAGCACCCCGACCAGCCAGCCGCCGACGATCCGGGGCGTGCCGAGCCGGGCGCCGCGCGCTGCGGGCAGGCCCCGGCCCTTGCCCATCCGCTCGTGGGTGACCAGGTGCACGTCGAGGTCGGGCCCGGCCTCGCGGGCGACCTGGGTGGAGATGCCGGGGCCGAGGGCGTACTCCCAGGTCCTGCGGCGGGAGACGCCGAGCACGACCTGGGTGGCGTTGGCGCTGCGCGCGAACTCCAGCAGCGCGGACGGGATGTCCTCGCCCCTGACGTGGTGGTAGGTGCCGCCCAGGCCCTCCACCAGGTCGCGTTGGGCGGCGAGTTCCTCGGGCGAGGCGGCGGTCAGCCCGTCGCCCCTGGCGACATAGACGGCCAGCACCTCGCCGCCGGCGCCCTTCTCGGCGAGCCGGGCGGCGCGGCGGATCAGCGCGCGGCCCTCGGGCCCGCCGGTGAGGCCGACGACGATCCGTTCGCGGGCCTGCCAGGTGGAGTGGATGTCGTGCTCGACGCGGTAGCGGCGCAGGTACTCGTCCACCCGGTCGGCGACCCACAGCAGCGCCAACTCCCGCAGCGCGGTGAGGTTTCCGGGGCGGAAGTAGTGGGCGAGTGCGGCGTCCACCTTGCCGGGCGCGTAGACGTTGCCGTGCGCCATCCGGCGGCGCAGCGCCTCGGGCGCCATGTCGACCAGCTCGATCTGGTCGGCCCTGCGCACCACCTCGTCGGGCACGGTCTCCCGCTGGCGGACGCCGGTGATGGACTCGACCACGTCGCCCAGCGACTCCAGGTGCTGGATGTTGACGGTGGAGACGACGTCGATGCCGGCGGCCAGCAGCTCGTCGATGTCCTGCCAGCGCTTGGCGTTGCGGGAGCCGGGGACGTTGGTGTGGGCCAGCTCGTCCACCAGGGCGACGGCGGGGCGGCGGGCGAGCACCGCGTCCACGTCCATCTCGTGGAACGTGGCGCCCCGGTGGGTGAGCGTGGCGCGCGGGATCTCCTCCAGGCCGCGCAGCAGGGTCTGGGTGCGGGGGCGGTCGTGGTGCTCGACGAGGGCGACGACGACGTCGGTGCCGCGCTCCAGCCGGCGGTGGGCCTCGGAGAGCATGGCGTAGGTCTTGCCGACGCCGGGGGCGGCGCCGAGGAAGACGCGCAGGCGTCCGCGTCTCACGGCTCCACCCCGTCCTGGCCGGGCGGCTGGCCGGGCGCGGGGCCCGGCGGCGGGCCCGGCTCGAAGCGGTAGCCCATGCCGGCCTCGGTGATCAGATAGCGCGGGTGGGCCGGGTCGGGCTCCAACTTCCGCCGCAGCTGGGCCATGTAGACCCGCAGGTAGTTGGTCCGCCCGCCGGACCAGCTGCCCCAGACCTCGGCGAGCAGCTGGTTCTGGGTGACCAGCCGGCCCGGGTTGCTGATGAGGATCTCCAGCAGGTGCCACTCGGTGGGGGTCAGCCGCACGTCGTGCCCGGCGCGGCGGACCTTCTTGGCGAGCAGGTCGATCGTGAAGTCGGCGGTGGTGACGACCTCGGTCTCGGCGGCGGTGCCGACGTCGGCGCGGCGGACGGCGGCCCGCAGCCGGGCCAGCAGCTCGTCCATGCTGTAGGGCTTGGTGATGTAGTCGTCGGCGCCGGCGTCCAGGGCGCGGACCTTCTCCTCCGAGGTCTGCCGGGCGGAGAGCACGATGATGGGCACGCGGGTCCAGCCGCGCAGCCCGGTGATCACCTCGATGCCGTCCATGTCGGGCAGGCCGAGGTCGAGGACCACGATGTCCGGCTTGCGGGCGGCGGCCAGCCGCAGCGCGGTGGCGCCGTCGGGCGCGGCGTCCACGGTGTACTCGCGGACCCGCATGTTGATCACCAGGGCGCGGACGAGCTGGGCGTCGTCCTCCACCACCAGGACCCGAGTCATGTTCGTGTGGCCTCTCTTCTGGCTGGTCGGCTCGGTGAACCGCTGGCTGGTCCGCTGCTCGGTCACCGGTCGGCGATCAGGGCGTCAAGGGCGACGTTAAGCCGCAACACGTTGACCCGGGGCTCACCGAGGAAGCCCAGCGCGCGTCCCTCGGTGTGTTCCTCGACCAGTTCGGCGACCCGTTCGGCCGGCAGGTCGTTCTCGGCCGCGACCCGGCCGACCTGGAGTTCGGCGTACTCGGGGGAGATGTGCGGGTCGAGGCCCGAGCCGGAGGAGGTGACCGCGTCGGGCGGCACGTCGGCGGGGTCGACCGGGTGGCCGGGGACGGAGTTGAACGCGACGACCTGCTCGCGGGCGGCGGCGATCGTCTCCGTCAGCTCGGGGCTGTCGGCGGCCAGGTTGGTGGCGCCGGAGAGCAGCAGCTCGTACTGGGTGTTGACGCCGTTGGTGCCCAGCCCGTTGGACGGGCGCGGCTGGAACCAGCGAGGGTCGGGGCGAGGCTCCTCCGCCGGGTCGTCGGGGTCCTCGGGCGGCAACAGGTAGCGCTGGCCGATCAGTTCGGAGCCGACCTCGCGCCCGTCGGCCTCCACGGTGGAGCCGTTGGCCTGCTCGGGGAAGACGGCCTGGGCGACGCCGGTGACGGCCAGCGGATAGAGCACGCCGGTGAGCAGGGTCAGCACCAGCAGGGCGCGCAGCCCGGCGCCGCAGTGGCGGACGAGGTCGGTGAGGGAGTGACGCATGGGTCCAACCGTTCGGGAGTGTCTTCTCGGGGCGGGCGGGTCGTCGGGTGGTCGGGTCACTGTCAGAGGAAGAGGGCGAGGAGCCAGTCGATGGCCTTGATGCCGAGGAAGGGGACGACGAGGCCGCCGAGCCCGTAGACCGCCAGGTTGCGGCGGAGCAGCGCGTCGGCGCCGGAGGGCCGGTAGCGCACGCCGCGCAGCGCCAGCGGCACCAGGGCGACGATGATCAGCGCGTTGAAGATCACGGCAGCGAGGATCGCGGTCTCGGGGCTGGCCAGGCCCATGATGTTGAGCCGGTCCAGGCTGGGATAGGTGGCGGCGAACAGGGCCGGGATGATCGCGAAGTACTTGGCCACGTCGTTGGCGAGCGAGAACGTGGTCAACGCGCCCCGGGTGATGAGGAGTTGCTTGCCTATCTCGACGATCTCGATCAGCTTGGTCGGGTCGGAGTCCAGGTCCACCATGTTCCCGGCCTCCTTGGCGGCCGAGGTGCCGGTGTTCATGGCGACGCCGACGTCGGCCTGGGCCAGGGCCGGCGCGTCGTTGGTGCCGTCGCCGGCCATCGCGACGAGGTGGCCCTGGGCCTGTTCGCGCTTGATCAGCGCCATCTTGTCCTCGGGCGTGGCCTCGGCGAGGAAGTCGTCGACGCCGGCCTCCTCGGCGATGGCGCGCGCGGTCAGCGGGTTGTCGCCGGTGATCATCACCGTGCGGATGCCCATCCGGCGCAGCTCGTCGAAGCGTTCCCGCATCCCCTCCTTGACGGTGTCCTTGAGGTGGACCACGCCCAGCGCCCTGGCGCCCTCGGCGTCGCGGACCGCGACCAGGAGCGGCGTGCCGCCGGCGGCGGCGATCCGGTCGGCGATCCGGTCGGCCTCCACCGCCTCCGGGCCGCCGTGCTCGCTCAGCCAGCGGGCCACCGAACCCCCGGCGCCCTTGCGGATCTTGCGGACGGTCTCGCCCTCGGCGATGTCCACGCCGGAGAGCCGGGTGGCGGCGGAGAACGGGACCCAGTCGGCGCCCGGTATCGCGTCCCGGTCGCGGGGCGGCAGGCCGTGGCCGTCCTCGGCGAGCCGCACGATGGAGCGGCCCTCGGGCGTCTCGTCGGCGAGCGAGGACAGCTGGGCGGCGGCGGCCAGCTCCTCGACGGTGACCCCGCGCACCGGGACGAACTCGGCCGCCATCCGGTTGCCGTGGGTGATGGTGCCGGTCTTGTCGAGGAGCAGCGTGGAGACGTCGCCGGCCGCCTCGACGGCCCGGCCCGACATGGCCAGCACGTTGCGCTTGACCAGCCGGTCCATGCCGGCGATGCCGATCGCGGAGAGCAGCGCGCCGATGGTGGTGGGGATCAGGCAGACCAGCAGCGCGGTGAGCACGATCAGGGTGGTCTGCTCGCCGGCGCCGGCGAAGAGGGCGAACGGGCGCAGGGTGACCACGGCCAGCAGGAAGATGACCGTGAGCGAGGCCAGCAGGATGGTGAGCGCGACCTCGTTGGGTGTCTTCTGCCGGACGGCGCCCTCGACCAGGCCGATCATGCGGTCGATGAAGGTCTCGCCCGGCCGGGCGGTGATCCGCACCACGATCCGGTCGGAGAGGACCCGGGTGCCGCCGGTGACGGCGGACCGGTCGCCGCCGGACTCGCGGATGACCGGCGCGGACTCGCCGGTGATCGCGGACTCGTCGACGGAGGCGACGCCGTCGACCACGTCGCCGTCGCCGGGGATGACGTCGCCGGCCTCGCAGACCACCAGGTCGCCGACCGCGAGCGCGGTGCCGGGGACGCGTTCCTCCGTTGTCGCGCCGCCGGTGCCCCTGCCGACGAGCCGGCGGGCGACGGTGTCGGTCCTGGTGCGGCGCAGGCTCTCGGCCTGGGCGCGGCCCCGGCCCTCGGCGACGGCCTCGGCGAGGTTGGCGAAGAGCACGGTCAGCCACAGCCAGCCGGCGACGGCCCAGCCGAACCAGTCGCCGGGGTCGGCGGCGGCCAGCAGCGTGGTGGCGACGGAGCCGACGAGCACCACGAACATCACGGGCGCCTTGACCATGGTGGCCGGGCGCAGCTTGCGGAACGCCTCGGGCACGGCGGCGGCCAGGGTGGCCCGGCTCGGCAGGGAGCTGGTGCGCCCGGCCCGTTCGGGCTGGGGCGGCCGGTCCGTGGTGGTGGACCGGGGAGGGGTCTGGGTGGTCTGGGGAGTGGTCATGCCGCGAGTCCTTCGGCGAGCGGCCCCAGCGCGAGCGCCGGGACATAGGTGAGGCCAGAGATGACCAGCGGGGAGGCGGTCAGCAGGCCGGTGAAGAGCGGTTTGCCGGTCTGGAGGGTGCCGGCGGTGACGGGGAGCCGCCGCTGGGCGGCCAGGGAGCCGGCCAGGGCCAGCACGAAGACGATCGGCAGCAGCCGGCCGAGCAGCATGGCCAGGCCCAGCGTGGTGTTGTACCAGGTGGTGTCGGCGGACAGGCCGGCGAAGGCGGAGCCGTTGTTGTTGGCGGCCGAGGTGTAGGCGTAGAGGATCTCGGAGAAGCCGTGGGCGCCGCCGTTGAGGGTGGAGTCGGGCGGGGTGGGCAGGGCCACGGCCGCCGCCGTGCCGGCCAGCACCAGGGCCGGGGTGATCAGCAGATAGCAGGCGGCGAGCTTGATCTCGCGGGGGCCGAGCTTCTTGCCGAGGTACTCGGGGGTGCGGCCGACCATCAGGCCGGCGAGGAAGACGGCGACCACGGCCATGATCAACATGCCGTAGAGGCCGGAGCCGACGCCGCCGGGCGCGATCTCGCCCAGTTGCATCCCCAGCAGCGTGATGCCGCCGCCGAAGCCGGTGAACGAGGAGTGGAAGGAGTTCACGGCGCCGGTGGAGGTGAACGTGGTGGCCACGGCGAAGAGCGCCGAGCCGCTGATGCCGAAGCGGGTCTCCTTGCCCTCCATCGCGCCGCCGGCCAGCTCGGGCGCCGGGCCGGCGCCGTGGTGCTCGGTGGCCAGCATCAGGCCGGCGAAGAGCACCCAGATCAGGCCCATCGCGCCGAGGATCGCGTAGCCCTGCCGGGGCGAGCCCACCATGCGGCCGAAGGTGCGGGTGAGGGCGACCGGGATCAGCAGGATCAGGAAGATCTCGAAGAGGTTGCTGAAGGGCGTGGGGTTCTCGAACGGGTGGGCGCTGTTGGCGTTGAAGTAGCCGCCGCCGTTGGTGCCCAGCAGCTTGACGGCCTCCTGGGAGGCGACGGCGCCACCGTTCCAGTCCTGCGTTCCGCCGAGGAACTGGCCGACCTGGTGGATGCCGGAGAAGTTCTGGATGACGCCGCAGGCGACCAGGACGAGGGCGGCAACGACGGAAAGCGGCAGCAGCACCCGGAGGGTGCCGCGCACCAGGTCGACCCAGAAGTTGCCCAGCTCGCCGGTGCGGGTGCGGACGAAGCCGCGCACCAGGGCGACGGCCACGGCCATGCCGACGGCGGCGGAGAGGAAGTTCTGCACGGCGAGCCCGGCCGTCTGCACCACGTGTCCCATGGCCTGTTCGCCGTAGTAGGACTGCCAGTTGGTGTTGGTGACGAACGAGACGGCGGTGTTGAACGCCTGGTCGGGGTCGATGGCGTCGAAGCCGAGCGAGCCGGGCAGCACGCCCTGGAGCCGCTGGAGCAGATACAGGAAGGCGATGCTGACCAGCGAGAACGTGAGCACGCCGCGCAGGTAGCCGGTCCAGCGGACCTCGGCGTCGGGCTGGACGCCGATGGCGCGGTAGATCCACCGTTCGACGCGCAGGTGCCGGCGGGAGGTGTACACGTCGGCCAGGTAGTCGCCGAGCGGTCGGTAGGCCAGGGCGAGCGCGCCGATCAGCGCGGTCAGTTGGAGCACCCCGGCGAGTTGGGCGTTCATGGGGGGTGCCTAGAACCTCTCGGCGAGAAGAAGGGCTATGACGAGGTAGACCAGCAGGGCGGCGGCCACGACCAGTCCGATGACGTCCTGGGGGTTCACAGCCGGGTCACCCCTTTCGCCACGAGGGCCACCGCGACGAAGGCCGCGAGGGTGGTGAGGGCGAAGGCCAGATCGGCCATCGACGGCTCCTGAGAGACGGGCTCCGGAGAGATGAGCGGAACGAAACGAACAGGACCTGAGACTTCCACTTACCGACCGTTTGTGGCGTTTCGTTGATGCGTTCCATACAGCGGAGCGCGTGTCGTTGACGCGACCCATACGACCGGCCGGCGGGGGCACCGGAACGGTGCGCCCGGGGTGGCCGGCACACCGGCCCCGGGCGCCTCCCGCCGCCGGCCGCCGCGACGGGTCAGGATGCGCTCTATGTCCGAGATCGTGACCGGCCAGTGGCCGCTGGGGTGGAGCGTCGCGCTCTTCCTGGCCGCCGGCCTGCTGACCGTGGTGGGCAGTGTCCGGCTGGCCACGCTGGGCGACGTGCTCGCCGACCGCACCGGGCAGGGGGAGGCGCTGTTCGGCGCGGTCTTCTTCGGCCTGGTGGCCTCGCTCTCCGGGATCGTGATGACGGCGGTGAGCGCGGCCGACCACCACCCGGACCTGGCGTACAGCAACGCGGTGGGCGGCATCGCCGCGCAGACCCTGGCGGTGGCGGCGGCGGACGCGGCCTACCGCCGGGTGAACCTGGAGCACGCGGCGGCCTCGCTGCCCAACCTGCTTTTCGGCTGCCTGCTGATCGGGCTGCTGGGCCTGGCGTTGATGGGCAGCTTCAGCCCCGACGTCACGGTGGCGGGGGTGCACCCGGTCTCGGTGGTGATGGTGGCGTTCTACTGGGGCGGGCTGCGGCTGATCAGCGACCGCTCGCGGCCGATGTGGGTGGCCGTGCGCACCACCAACACGGTGCCGGACCGGCCGCAGGTCGAGGAGGCCACGCGGGGCCGGCGCACCGGCTCGCTGTGGGCCGAGTTCCTGGGCATCGCGGGCGCGGTGGTGGTCGGCGGCTGGGTGGTGGCCCGGGCGGCGGAGACCTTCGTGGCGCTGACGGACCTGCGTGCCGGCTTCGTGGGCGCGGTGCTGATGGGCGTGGTCAACGCGCTGCCGGAGACGGTCACCGCGATCGCGGCGGTGCGCAGGGGCGCGGTCACCCTGGCCATCGCTGCGGTGATCGGCGGGAACTGCCTGGACGCGCTCAACCTGGTGGTGGGGGACCTGGCGTACCGGGGCGGCTCGCTCTACCACGCGGCGCAGCCCGACCAGCTGTTCCTGACGGCGGGCGCGCTGGTGATGACGACGGTGCTGCTGGGCGGCCTGCTGGTGCGTCAGGAGCGCGGCTGGCTGCGGCTGGGCTTCGACGGGGTGCTGCTGATCGTGCTCTATGCCGCGACGGTGGTGGTACTCGCCTTCTGACCCGGCACGCCCTGGCGAGGTTTCGCCGGGTCAGAAGACGATTTCCGGCCACGCACGCGTCACCCGGTGCCGGGGGTGACGCGCGGGACCCGGTCTCTAGTGATGCGAGGAACCGCCCTGCGTCTCGGGCTGGTTGCCGGACGGCTCGGCGTGGTGGCCGGGCTCGCCCGGGGCGTTGCCCTCGGCGTCGGAGACGATCAGCATCCCGGCCATGCCCATGTCGGAGTGCGACTGGACATGGCAGTGGTACATCCAGTGGCCAGGGCCGACGTGCTCGCCGGCGATCACCTGGAAGCCGAACGACTCGGCCGGGCCGCAGATCTTGGTGTCGATGATCCGGCTGGGGTCGCTCTCGCTCTCCAGCAGCCCGGTGCGGTTGTCGGCCCAGCGGTGACCGTGCAGGTGGAACGTGTGGTAGAACTCGCCGTGCGTGATGGAGACGAACTCCACCCGCTCGCCGAGCACCGCCTCGAAGTCCGGCCCGGTCTGGAGGTTGTTGGTGGTCATGTCGTTGAAGACGACGGTGAAGGTCCTGTCCGGCAGCACGTCGCCCTCGCGCCGCACGACCAGCGGGCCGTAGAGCCCGCGCTGGAGGCCGCCGGTGCCGTGCTCGGTGCCGACGATGTGGTCGTGGTAGTGCCAGTAGCCGGCGCTGCCCGGTATGAACGTGCCGTCCTCGCGCACGCCGGGGGCGTGGGTGGTCCAGGTGTAGACGCGGCTCTCGCCGGGTGGGACGGTGCTGTTGGTGTGCGCGGTGCCGTCGTTGTCGATGGTGTAGTCAACGCCGTGCACATGGAGGGAGACGTCCACGTCCATGTTGTTGACCAGTTCGATCTCGTAGGTGTCGCCCTCGTACATCTCCAACAGGGGCCCGGGGATGGTCGCCTGACCGGGTTCCAGGCCGTAGCCGGCCTGCCCGTCGGCGACCTCCTCGGCGTAGAGGGTGATCGTTTTCACCTCGGCGGGGCGGGGCTCACCGCTGGCCCGGCCGGCCGTGACCCCCACGGCCGTCGCGGCAAGCCCGGCCGGGGCCAGGGCGGCGGCGGCCGCGCCGGTGGTGAACATTCGCCGGGAGACGCCTGGTCGACGCATGTGCGGAGCCTTCCTCGCTCATTGGTCAACGACTCTGATGGCGCCTCATGGTATGAGCACGACAAGAGTTTGCCCACCCTCAGGACAAAGTTTCCTCGATTCCGGTCATAGCCATTGGCGACTCGGTAAAAGAGGTCTAGCTTCCATGGGCGTTGCTCCAGCTTCAGTTCACGCACGACCACGCACGACCACGCACGACCACCACCCAGGATCACCACCCAGGAGGGGCGGGCGAGCTTCATGGGTCGCAAGCCACAGATCGTCGCACTTGCTGCCACCCTGTCGATCGCGCTGCTGGGGGCCTCCCCAGCGGCCTCAGGCAACGAGGAGGGAACGGGACAGTCAGCCGTACTACCGGGCGCCGCCGACGCCCAGGTGCTCGTCTTCCACGCGGCGGACGCGCCAACCGACCGCACGCAGGCGGCCGTTGAGGCCATCCAGGCCATCGGGGCCGAGGGCCCGACCGAGGAACAGTTCGACGTCCAGGCCACCGACGACCCGGCGGTCTTCGAGCCCGAGGGGCTGCTCGCCTACAACGCCGTGGTCTTCCTCTCCGCCGACGGCGCGGTGCTCGACGCCGACCAGGAGGCCGCGCTCCAGGGCTATGTCCAGGCCGGCGGCGGCTTCCTCGGCGTGCACGACGCCGCGTCAGCCCAGCCCGACTCGTCCTGGTTCACCGGGCTGATCGGGGCCAGGCCCGACGACGGCAGCCCAACGGAGGCCGAGCAGGCGGTCGTCGAGGTGGGCGACCAGCTCAACCCGGCGACGGCCGGGCTGCCCCTGGAGTGGGAACGCACGGACGTCTGGTTCGACTGGGAGGACAACCCCAGCGGCCAGGTGCACACCGTCGCCCGCGTCCGGGAGGACACCCCGGAGAACTGGGACCACCCGATCTCCTGGTGCCGCGACTACGACGGCGGGCGCTCGTTCTACACCGGCATGGGCGGCACGGTCGAGAGCTTCGCCGAGGACGAATTCCGCGCCCACCTGCGCGGCGCTCTGCTCTGGACCAGCGCGCTGACCAGGGCCGACTGCCAGGCGACCATCACCGACAACTATGTCGCCGAGCGGATCACCGAGCCCAACCAGCCGGGCGAGCTGGACCAGATCGGCGAGCCGCACGGCCTGGACATCGCCGACGACGGCCGGGTGTTCTACATCGGGCGCGCCGGCGGCTGGGCCGACCAGCCGGTCGTCACCGACTGGGAGGACCCGAACATCGGCCTGGGCCAGGGCACGTTGCACGTCTACGACCCGGCCGACGACTCCGTCACCCTCGCCGCCAACCTGGAGGTCTTCGGCAACAAGGGCGGCGGGGACGAGCTGACCAAGACCGAGGAGGGGCTGCTGGGCATCGCCCTCGACCCCGCCTTCGCGGAGAACGCGTACATCTACCTGTACTGGATGCCGCACGAGACCATCGACCGGGAGGCCCGGATCGGTGAACGGCGGATCTCCCGCTTCACCTTCGACGAGGCGTCGGGCACGCTCGACCTCGCCTCCGAGGTGCCGATGCTCAGCTGGGACGCCCAGATCCACAGCTGCTGCCACGCCGGCGGCGGCCTGGACTTCGACTCCCAGGGCAACCTCTACATCGCCACCGGGGACAACAACTCCTCGGGCTTCTCCGACGGTTACTCGGGCAACAACCCCGAGCCCAACTACCAGGGCGTGTCCTTCGCCGACGCCCGCCGCACCTCGGGCAACACCAACAACCTCAACGGTAAGATCCTGCGCATCCACCCCGAGCCGGACGGGACGTACACCATCCCCGAGGGCAACCTCTTCACCGGCGAGGAGGAGGGCGGCGGCAAGACCCGCGCCGAGATCTATGTGATGGGCGTGCGCAACCCGGCGCGGATCGCGATCGACCCGGCCACCGACTGGCTCTACGCCGGCTGGGTCGGCCCCGACGCCGGCGAGCCGAGCACCACCTGGGGCCCGGCCAAGTACGACACGTTCGCCGTCATCACCGAGGCGGGCAACCGGGGTTGGCCCTACTGCATGGGCAACAACCAGCCCTACCGGGACCGCAACCTGCCCGACCCGTCGCAGCCGCTGGACTGGTACGACTGCGACGCGCCCCGCAACGAGTCCCCGCACAACGACGGCCTGGTGGAGCTGCCGCCCGTCACCCCGAACAACATCTGGTACTCGCCGCAGGGCGGCGCGCCGGACTACCCGAGGGACGAGAACGGCATCCCGAGCTATGTCGCCGACGAGCAGTCCTTCCTGCTGCCGTGGCTGCGGGGCGGCGGCCAGGCCACGATGAACGGCCCGGTCTACCGCTATGACGAGGCCGCCGAGAGCGACGTCGCCTGGCCCGCCTACTGGGACGGCAAGTGGTTCGTCGGCGACCACTACGACGCCGAACAGCCGCGCCACGCCGTGGTGATGGACCCGGAGAACGCCGGCAGCGGCGGACTGCCCGTCCACGCCGAGTCGTTGGACGAGATCATCCCGGCCGGCGACGGCGGTATCCGCAACCTGATGGACTGGAAGTTCGCCCCCGACGGCTCGCTCTACGTCCTCGACTACGGACGCGGCTTCTTCAACCTCACCGAGGAGTCCGCGCTCTGGCGGGTCACCTACACCGGAGGCCCGGCCACCCCCCTGCCCGAGCAGCTGGCGAACCAGTGACAGCGGCGACGGCGGGGTCCCCCACAGCAGGAGGTAAGGAACGATGACAGACACCGGCACGGACGGGGACCGGACCACCCCCGCGCCGCGCGGGCACCGGGCGCTCACCCGGGGCTGGCGACCGTTGGCCACGCTGCTGACGCTGTCGCTGGCCGGCCTCGGCCTGGTGGCGCTGCCGGCGGCGCAGGCCCAACAGACCAGCCAGGTCACGGCCGTTGCCGAGGCCGACGCCGCGTCCGACCAGGAGCCGACGGCCGCCGACCAGGTGCTGACCTGGACGGCCGACGACGACCTGGACTCCTACGAGTCGGCGCCCGTCGAGGCGGTCGCCGGGCCGGCCACGCTGGTCTTCGAGAACAGCGAGGCCACCGGCAACACCACGGGCATGGCCCACACGCTCACCTTCGACGTCTCCAACTCCGAGTACAACAACGACGTCCGGGTGAACATCCTGGCCAACCCGAACGACGCCAACGACGGCCGCCACGAGGTCGAGGTCGAGCTGACCCCGGGCACCTACCGCTACTTCTGCACCATCCCTGGGCACCTGGCGATGCAGGGCACCCTGGTGGTGACCGAGGACGGCGGCGGCGACCCCGGCGACGACGACACCACGCCGCCCGAGGTCACCGCCGAGGTGACCGGCGAGCAGGACGCGGACGGCGCCTATGTCGGCGGCGCCACCGTCGAGTTGACGGCCACGGACGACGACTCGGGCGTGGCGGGCATCGAGTACGCGGTGGGCGCAACGGCGTTCCAGCCCTACGAGGAGCCCATCGTCCTCAGCGAGCCCGGCTCACACCGGCTGACCTACCGGGCCACCGATGTGGCGGGCAACGTCTCGGAGAGCCAGACCACCACGATCGAGGTGGTCGAGGGCGAACCCGGCGGCGGGGAGGACGACACCACCCCACCCCAGGTGGCATCCGACGTCACCATCGAGGTGACGCCGGCCGCCGAACCCGAGGGCGCGCTCACCGGCATGGCGACGGTCGAACTCACCGCCACGGACGAGGAGTCGGAGGTCGCGGGCATCGAGTACGCGCTCGACGGCGCCGAGGAGTTCACCGCCTACACGGAGCCGTTCATGGTCCACGAGCTGGGCGAGACCACGGTCACCTACCGCGCCACCGACGCGGCGGGGAACGTCTCCGACGACGCCCAGGTGACGTTCACCGTCGTGGAGGCCGAGGCCCCGGCGCACCACTGAGCCGGGACACCGACCACCGGAGGAACCCCCCACAGGGTGTGGCCCACCGCCGCCTCGCGCGGCGGTGGGCCGCGCCGTGTGGACGGCGGGTTTGCCGGGCCGGGTTCGCGGCCCCGGGTTCGCCGCGCCTGGTTTGCCGGCGGGCGGCGCCGGGGCAGTCCTGGTACGGGAGTTGACCACGGGCCGCCACGGCGGCCGGTCACCGTGGCCGGGCACGGCGGGTCAACGAGGGAGGGGGACGGGATGGTGCGGCCGTTACGCGAGGGCCAGCCGACGAGCATCGGGCCCTACCGGCTGCTGGGGCAGCTCGGGGCGGGCGGCATGGGCCGCGTCTTCCTGGGCCGCTCGCCCGGCGGCCGGCTGGTGGCCATCAAGCTGGTGCACGACGAGCTGGCCGCCGACCCCGCGTTCCGCCGGCGCTTCCGGCACGAGGTCGCCGCCGCCCGGCGGGTGGCCGGCGAGTGGACCGCGCCGGTGCTCGACGGCGACACCGGGGCCGCCGTGCCGTGGGTCGCCACCGGCTATGTGCCCGGCCCGGCGCTGGCGGCCGTCGTCGCCGAGCACGGCCCGCTGCCCGAGCCGAGCGTCTGGTCCCTGCTCCACGGGCTGACCCTGGCGTTGACCGACATCCACGCCCACCAGCTGGTGCACCGCGACCTCAAGCCGGCCAACATCCTGATCACCCTCGACGGGCCGCGCGTGATCGACTTCGGCATCGTGCGGGCGGCGAACGGCGCCAGCCGGGCCACCCGCACCGGCTCGATGGTCGGCTCCCCCGGCTATATGGCGCCGGAGCAGATCCGGGGCGAGACCATCACCCCCGCCACCGACGTCTTCGCACTGGGCGCCGTCCTCGCCTACGCCGCCACCGGCGTCTCGCCGTTCGCGCCCGACCGGCCGGCGCTGCCCACCGTGCTCTACCGCGTCGTCCACGAGGCGCCCGAACTCGGCCCGGCGGACGGTCCGTTGACCGGCGCGCTGCGCGAGCTGACGGTGCGCTGCCTCGCCAAGGACCCGGCCGAGCGCCCGCCGCTGCCGGAGATCCGCGCGCTGGCGGCGCGCGGGGTCGACGACGAACGGGTCTGGCTGCCGCCGCATCTCACCGCCCAACTCGGGCGGGAGGCGGCCCAGTTGCTCGCCCTCGACGCGCCGGGGACGCCGGCGCCGCTCGGGCCGGCGGCGCCCGGGGGGCTGGCGCGGCTCGGGCCGGCGGCGCCCGGCGGGCCGCCGGCCGTCCCGCCGCCGCCCGCCGGGGAGCCCCCGGGCGGGGAGCCCCCGGGCGGGGAGCCCCCGGCCGGGGAGCCCACCACGGCGGCGCCGGCCGGCCGCTCCCGGCGGACGGTGGCCGCCGTCGCCGCCGGCGTCGCCGTGGCGCTGGCCGCCGGGCTGACGCTGGTCGTCAACCAGCCCTGGAGCGACGGGACTTCGCCCGGCACCGGGACCGGCGACACCTCGGGCGCGGCCGGCGCCGAGTCCCCGTCGCCGCCCCCGGCCTGGGAGGGCGACCGGCTCACCGTTCGCCTGGGCACCTGGTCCTCGCCGCTGTCCTTCGCCGGCCCGGACGGCGAGGCGGTCGGCGTCGAGCCGGACATCGCGCGCGCCCTCGGCGAGGTGCTGGGCGTCGAGCTGGAGATCGAGACCGTCCCCGACTACAACGAGCTGGTCCAGGTGGTCTCGGCGAGCGGCGCCGGCGGCGAGCCGGTCATCGGCCTGGGCGCGTTCCGGGACACGGCGGCCAAGCGGGCCGAGCTGGACGTCAGTTATGTCGACCACTTCCGGGAGGGCCTGGCCGTGCTCACCGAGGGCGGCCCGCCCGACCTCACCCTCGCCGACCTGTGCGGGCAGTCCGTCGTCACCTGGGACGCGGACGACATCCTCGCCGCGCTGGAGGAGGCCAACGCGGGCTGCGACGAGCCGTTCGCCGTCGCGACCCTCGGCACCCTCGACGAGATGGAGTACGCCATCGGCCGGGGCGAGCACGCGGCGGCCGTCCTCCCCTACGCCACCGCGCAGCACTTCCTCAACGGCCACCCGGACAGCCCGCTGACGATGGCCGAGACGCAACTCGCCGTCGAACCGCACGGCATCATGCTCCCCGCGAGCCAGGAAGCCCTCGCCGAGGCGCTGCGCCAGGCGCTCCAGACGCTGATCGACGACGGCACGCACGCCGAGATCCTCGCCGAGTGGGGCGTCCCCGAGCTGGCCCTGCCCTCCGCCACGATCAACGCCGGCGACTGACCGGGGCGTTGGGCCGGCCGTTGGGCCGGCTGCTCGGACCGGCGGCGTCTTGCGGATCTTGGTGGATCTTCGTGGATCTTGGTGGGTGCGGGGTTTGTCTGCGGGCCGGTGGCCGGTGCGGGGCAGCCCGACTGGTCGTTTGTTGGTCGACGAGGCTTGTTGTGGGGGGTTGGGGATGTGGCGCGGGCCACGACGCCGGGCCTAGATGGCGCACGACCGGCCGGGTGCGGGCGTAACGAATACCGGCAGGAGGCTGGCTGGGAAGGGGGGCGCGGCTTCCGGGAGGTGGAGTTTGTTGCCGTCAGGGGTGGTCGGGAATGGCGGTGCGTGCCCCACGGGCGCAGGGACCGCGCGGAGTTCGGGGGCCGGTTGGTGGGTGGGGGCGTGCGTGGCGCGCACCGGCTTCGCCGGCCTGCCCCGGCATGTCGCCCGTCTCGGACGTGGCCGATCGTCGGGCGTCTCACGGGTACGGTGCGGGTTGGTCGTTGAAGGCTGCGGTGGGTGGGGTGTTCGGTTCATGACCACGCTGCCGCGCGAACATCGCCTGCCGTCGTGGTAGTCCGCGCGCCGTCGACTCCCGAAGGCGGGCGCGCCGGGGGGTGGGGGACCTTTTTTCTAGGTGCCCGTTTGGAAGTGAACAGATTGTTCAACTCTAGGCGGGCACCTATTGAAAGAGACCCCCACCCCCCCTGCCCGGAAGTCGACAAGGTGCGGACTACCCGACCGGCAGGCGATGTTCGCGCGGCAGCGTAGTCGTTGACCGTCGCCCCGTCCTGCCACCGGAGTGGAGCGGCGAGGGCCGTCCCTTTCAGTCGCTCGACGATCGGTCACATCCGAGACGGGCGACATGCCGGGGCAGGCCGGCGAAGCCGGTGCGCGCTACGCACGCCCCCACCCACCAACCGACCCCCGAACAAGCCGCAGTCCCTGCGCCCGGAGGGCACGGTCGCCAGAGCTGGCCCCCGTTCGGCAACGAACCCCACCTCCCGGAAGCCGCGCCCCCCCTCCCAGCCAGCCTCCTGCCGGCATTCGTTACGCCCGCACCCGGCCGATCGTGCGCCATCTAGGCCCGGCGTCGTAGCCCGCGCCACATCCCCCACCACACCGCAGAGTCTCGTCAACCAACAGAACGACCAGTCGGGCTGCCCCGCACCGGCCACCGGCCCGCAGACAAACCCCGCACCCACCAAGACGCACGAAGATCCAGAAGAGAGACCCTAGACGTTGGGCACCTTCAGCCGGGTCCAGCTCGTCTCGCCCGGGATGCCGTCGGCGTCCGCGCCGGAGTAGCCGAGCTTGCGCTGCCAGGCGGCGTAGGACTCCTGGTCCACGGCCGTCCACTCGGGGCCCGGGCCGACCTGGTACCGGCCGCAGCCCTCGGCGACCAGGCGGTGGCCCATCGCCGTGACGATCGGGCTGACGCGGCCCGGCGCGAAGAACGCGGCGCCGGGGAACGGCTCGTACGTCGGCTGCCCGCCGCCACCGTCCGGGGGCGCGCCCAGCCGGCGGCGCACCCGCTCGCGCAGGGCGTCCATGGTGAAGCCCCTGGGGTCGATCTTCCCCGGCTGCCACTCCAGATGGCCGATGACCGAGCGGTGGTTCCAGCCATGGGCGCGGCAGAGCGCGGCGGCCGCCCGTTCGATCGCCAGGAGTTGGGCCTCGGGCCACGGGTCCCTGCCGTCGCCGAGGTTGACGCACTCGAAGCCGTAGAAGTGCGGGTTGCCGTCGGTGTCCGCCTCGTTGTCCGGCGGCAGCGCGCGTTCGGCGATGACGGCGGCCAGCACGTCGCCGTCCCCGGCGCCCGCGTGGTTGGCCCGGCCGTGGCCGACCAGGTGGACGGCGCCCGCCTTGTCGATCACCCCGTGGCAGAGCGGCCCCGGCAGGGTGGAGTGCCCCTCGTAGCAGAGGCGCACGGACGCCTCGGTGCCGCTGGTCACGGTGTGGTGGATCATCACGCCGTTGACGGGGCCCCAGGGACCCTTGTGGTTGCGGTTGTTGGTGCGCCAGCTGCGGTACTCGTGCACGGTCAGGCCCTCGTCGCGGAGGGCCCTCAGCAGCCGGTCGGCGCTGAGTGGGGTCGCCATCGCACGGCCTCCTTCGGTGTGGGGGATGGCACGGCGCGGGAACGGTCCCCCCACTCCGCCCGCCGCCGGGGCCGAAGAGCGTCGCCCGCCGCGTTCGGGCGGACAACGGGAGCGTACCCGGCCAAGGGCCGGCCCAGACGTGAGGTTGGCGCCAACTTGACCTGCTTGTACGGGACTTGGCGGTTCTTTCACGGCTTTTCACGGGTTCGTCACGGTGATGCGACAGCCGGAC
Organism: Streptomyces sp. 3MP-14; assembly: GCF_006334905.2. Taxonomy (NCBI): domain Bacteria; kingdom Bacillati; phylum Actinomycetota; class Actinomycetes; order Kitasatosporales; family Streptomycetaceae; genus Streptomyces; species Streptomyces sp. 3MP-14. The sequence continues at coordinate 172,766 of NZ_VDLZ02000016.1, read as the reverse complement.
CGCCACCCCTTGGTGCCGCTCGGCGCCCGTCCTACGCTGAATGACGAAAGTGAACGAGGGGGACGGAGAACGGCACTTCGACACATAACGGAACATCACGTATCCGGGGGGGACAGATGTCGATCACCTTGCCCGGCTGGTTGGCCGAGGTCGTGGACTGGCTCGGCTTCAACTGGCCCGACATCGACGAGGACGAACTCCGCGAGGCCGCCGACGGCTTACGCGCCTACGCCCAGGACTGCCAGGACTCGATGGACACGACGACCGGAGTCGTCGGCAACGATCTGGAACGGGTGTACCAGGCCCAGTCCTACGGCGCTTTGGCCGAGTCCTGGGGGCAGCAGTCGTCCCAACACATGCGCGCGCTCGTCGACGGCTGCGAGTTGCTGGCCGACGGCCTGGACGCCGCCGCCCTCGCCGTCGAGGGCATGAAGGTCAGATGCATCGCCCAACTGGGCATCGCGGCCGGGCAGATGGCCGCCGCGCTGGCCGCCTCGGCGGCCACCCTGGGCGTCGCCTCCGCCAGCGCCGTCGCGACGCAACAGCTCCAACGGCGACTGGTCAACGAGATCGTCGAGCGCTTCGAGGAGGAGGCGATCGGCGCCCTGGTGGACGGCGTGATCGGCCCGGTGCAGGACCAGATCACGTCGGCGGTGCAGCGACTGCTCCAGGAGGAGGCCGCCGAGATCGCCGCCGGCGAGCCGTTGCCGACCATCCGGCTGAACACCGACGAGATGCGCGCCTTCGGGGACACCATCCTGGGGCAGGCGGAGGCCAGCCTCTCCTCCGGCGAGCTGTTCTCGTCGAAGGTGACGGGCCTGACGTTCACCACGGGGGGCTGAGGGGTGGCCGGCTTAGGACAGCGCATCGCGCGCCCCGTCATCAACATCCTGGAAGAGATCGCCAGCAAGGTCCCCCGGGGGATGGACCGGGCCCACCGCCAGACGGCCCGACGCATCCGCAGGGCGGCCGACCGCTTCGACGAGTCCGAGCGACGCCTCGCCGACCGGGTGCCGACGTACACCGTGGACGACGAGGGCAATGTCCGACGGCTGATGCCCAACGGTCGGGACCGGCCCGTTCGTTGGTGGGACCCGCCAAGTGTGCGCAGGCTCCTGGGGGAGGACAGGCGGACCGCCGTCAAGAAGGAGGACGACGAGTACAACCTCTCCAACACCCAGCGCGAGCGGCGGCGGGTGACGTCGGAGCAGACGGATTGGCACCGTGGTGAGTTGACCTGGGCGACGCAGCGAGCACGGTTGGCCGCGAACGACCGGGACGGCAACAACTACGCGGCCTACCGCTACGAGGGCGATGACGGGGATTTCATCCTGGTCGGCAAGAGCTACGAGGAGAACCGCACCCACAGCGAGCACACCGCCGGCATCCCCTTCGACGCGGCCAGAGACCGTCTGGACGGTTGGGTCACCGGGTTACACAGCGAACGCGCGCCCTGCCACGGTCGGGGGATGCGTCAGTGCGACCAGTGGGTCGGCACCTTCATGCAGAGACCACAGGAGGAGTTGCCCGTCACCAACTCCGTCCCGTACGGGGACACCCCGGCTCAGAGACGGTTGGACAACAAGGTGCACAAGGCCTATCGAGACTGGCTGTTCGGAGAGTAGGCCCACGTGGGTCGGCCTACGATGAGACACGAGGGAGAGGTGGCACGATGAGCACGGGAGAGGAAGACCTGCCGGGCCGGCTCATGGCTCGGTTCGGCCGGGAAGGGCTGCGGCGGATCGCCGTTCCCGAGGGCACCGCGTCGCCGGCGGACAGCGTGCTGTTGACCGAGGTCGGGGTCCCGCGACAGGTGGGCCCTTACTTCACCTCCGCCGCTGATGCCCCGGCCCAGCTCGGCCCGTTCTGCGCGTCGATCGGCGTGGCGGCGCCCGACGCGGCGAAGGCGCGCTGGTGCCGCCTCGGCGGGGACCGGGGCGCGCAGCTCTGCCTCGACGAACACGGCACGGTGCGGGCGGAGTTCATCGACGTCAACGAGCCGGGACAGGTGGTCAACGTGTCGCTGACCGCGTTCCTCGAGTCACTGCTGGCTCTGGACGAGGGGATCTCCTCGCTCGCCTCGACCGAGTCGATCGAAGAGCGCGCCGAGTTGGTTCGGGCGCTGATCCGGCGACTCGCCGTTGCCGACTCCGAGCCGACCGAGTCCCCGGACTCCTGGTGGCTGATGGTGCTTCAGGACATCCGCCACACGATGACGCATCCCGGCTACACGGCGTTCGAGATCGAGGACCCCGGAGGGCAGAAGCAGGTCGTCACCAGCGCGGGGGGCTTCTGTCTGCACCCGGAGGAGCGACTGTGGGGCGAGTTGGAGGCATCAGGGGTCAGGCCAGAGCAGGTGACCAGGATCTACACGGAGTTGGAGGCCTGCTTCCTGCCGGGTCACTACTGTTCCCTGTGGCTGGCGGAGGTGTTCCCCGAGGCGCGCTTCTCTCATTCCTTCCCCTACCAGGGAAACGCGGACGAGCGTGAAGCGGGCTTTCTGGCGATGATGCACGAGACAGCGGCGCTGGGTCGACAGGGGAAGCGACCATGAGCTTCGTCGTCTCCCGTGGGGAGTTGGCGGCGTCGTTCGGGGCGGATCGGCTGGTCACGGTGCCGGACGAGCGGCTGAACCCGCGCGTGGTCCACCCGCTCAGCCGCCGTTTCCTGAGCGAGGTCGGCCTGCCGGCCCTGCCCGACTTCGTCTACGACCCGATGGACAACCTGGCCGAGGGGCTGCCCTCGGCCGTTGACACCCAGAACAACCTGCACACGTTCGACAACCTGCCGGAGACGGTGGACAGTTGGGTGCGGCTGGGCCTCTTCCACCACGAGCCGGTCTTTCTGGACGGCACCACGGGGGCCCTGTGGGAACTGCTCGGCGTCGCCCAGGTCAACAGCCGGATCGACCGCTTCGCCCGCTGCCTCCAGGCGCTCCACAGGCACCGGCGCGGCTACGCCCGCTGGAGCCCCAGCCGGGTGCGTGAGGCCACCACGGACCGGCTGATGGCGGAGTTCGCCGCCGTGGACCCCGAGGCCACGACCCGGCCCGAGTGCTACTGGAACGGCGCGCTGGCCGACCGCGAGTGGAGCTGACCGGAACCCGGCCCCCGGATTCGGTTTCCCGCACCCGCGCCCACACCCACATCCACCTTCTCGCAGGCGACGAGGGAGTCCGCCATGTCGAAAGTCGATTTATCGCCCGAAGACCTGACTGACCGACGCCCGTTGGGGGCGGGGCGCGCGCCCGCCGGGCGCGCGCTGCTCGACTGGGCCACGCGCCAGGAGGGGCCGCGCCTCTGCCTGATCGCGGGGGCGCGCGGCACCGGCAAGAGCCATCTGCTGGCCTGGCTCGTCGCCCACGGCGCCGAGCACCCCGCCGCCCGCGTGCACGCCCTGGTACCGGCGGCCGACCGGTCCCCCTCCCCCGTGCTGTGGGAGCTGTCCCACCAACTCGGCTGGGCGGCCAGGACGGTGCCCGAGCTGCTGGCCCGCCTGGACGCGGACCGGCGCCCGCTGCTGATCGGCATAGCCGACCTGCACCGCGCCTCCGCCGGGGAACGGCGGACCGGGTTGCGGCTGGTGCCGGACCTGCTGGAGCCGCTGCTCCAGCGGCCCTGGGTGCGGCTGGTCGTGGAGGTGGGGCCGCTCGCCGCCAACCCGTTCACCGCCGAGGCGACCGTCGTCGACCTCGACGACGAGCGGCTGACCGACCGGGCGGCGTTCGCCGCCTGGTACGCCGGGCTGCCCGGGGCCGAGCACGCGCCCCCGCCCACCGTCGTCCCGCCCCTCCCCGTGCTGGGCCGGCTGGCGGCCCAGCTCCCGGCGGGCGCGATCGCGGGCCGGGACGGCACGGCCGCGACGGTGGTCGACGCCTGGTGGGAGCGCCAAGGCCCGGACGTGCGGCGGGCGTTGGGCACGCTCGGGCGGCTGGGCTGGCCCGTCGACCTGCCCACCTGGCGGGCGGTGCACGCCACGTTGCACCCGGAGGTGCCGGACGCGGCGGCCGAGGCGGAGACGGCGGCGGGGCGGCTGACCTGGACCGGTGACGGCCGGACGACCGGACCGCACTGGCTTCCGCTGCCCGCCCTGGCCGCCCCCGCCGAGCGCGGGGCGCCCGGCGGGGACTTCTTCGCGGCCCTGCTGGGGCTGGTGCCGAGGAACGACCGCGACATTCTCGAATGGGACCGGGCGCCGGACTTCGTCCGGGACCACCTCACGGACCACGCGAGGACCGACGAGCAGGTGATGCGGCTGTTGAGCGACCCCGGGTTCCTCGTCCACGGATCGGTCGCCGCGATCTGCCGACTGCTGGACCGGCCCGGGGTACGCGTCCCGCGCTCGCTGCGCTCGGCATGGCGCGCGGCCGCGCCCCTGTTGACGCACGCGGGGCGGGACGAGGCCGAGCGCGCGGCGATCCTGCACGCCGCCGCGCTGGGACCGGCCCCACGGCTGGCGGCCCTGTTGGCGCCCGCCGCCGAACGCCATCCGGTGGCCGCCCGCTGGACCCGGATGCGGCGCACGGTCACCGTCGCCAGCGGCCCGGCGAAGGGCGAACGCTGGCCCGGCGCGGTGCGCGCGCTCGCGCTCGGCGCCCCGAGCCCGTCCGAGCCGCCGTGGCTGCTGGCCGCCGACCCGCTGGGTCAGCTGCGCCGGCTGACCCTCGACACCGGGCGGACGCTCGGGCGGATCATCAACGAGACGCGGGCGGCGGTGAGCGGGCTGGCGCGTCTCGACGGCGGCACCTGGGCGGTGCTCACCAACGCCGGCTCGGTGCGCCTCGTTCCGGGCGGGGACCAACCGCCGCCGTCCCTCCGCCACGCGCCGGGAGCGGACCGGGCCCCGCTCACCTGCCTCGGCGGAGACCCGGGAGGCGGGCTGCTGGTCCTGGGGGACGACACGGGCACGGCGTGGCTGCACACCCACGACAACTCCGGCCTGGCGCCGGCCGGTTCGGCACGGCTGGCGGAGGCCCCACTGCGAGCCGTCTGTGGTGTGCGGCTGGGGAACGGGCGCACCATGGTCCTCGGCGCCACCGCCGACGGGCGGGTGGTCCTGTGGGGTCCCCCGCGCTCGCCGTCGAGCGTGCCGCTGCTGGTCCGCGCCGCCGTCCCGACGGCGCTCGCGGCCGCTCCCGTGCCGGGCGGCGCGGTGTGCGCCGTCGCCTGGTCGGACGGCCTGATCGACGTGCTGAGCCCGCACGACGGAGGGGAGTTGTCGTTCCGCTCACACCACCCGGTGGCCGCCCTGGCGATCGCCTCGGACGGTCTGATCGTCGGCGCGGGCGACGAGGCCGTCACCGCGTGGCGCTGCGACCTCTCCCGCCTGCCCGCGAACTGAGTGCCCCGGCCGGGGGTGGGTGCGGGTGGTGGGGTGTGGCGGCCGCGCCCTCCGCTGCGCGGGGACCGTGCGTTGTTTACGGGTCGTTTGGTGGGTGGGGGCGTGCGTAGCGCGCATCGGCTTCGCCGGTCCGCTGCGGCGCGTCGGGCTTTATCGCGGGGTGGGTGACGGTGTTCGGGTTGGGCGGGTGGTGTCGTGGGGCGTGCGGTCAACGACCACGCTGCCGCGCGAAGATCGCCTGCCGTCGGGGTGGTCCGCGCGCCGTCGACTTCCGAAGGCGGGCGCGCGCGGGGGTGGGAGATCTTTTCTCTAGGTGCCCGTTCGGAAGTGAACGGATCGTTCAACACCCCAGGCCCGCCCGACCCTTGCGCGGACGCCGTCACCCGCAGGGCGCCCGGATGTGGTGCCGCCCGGGTCTGACAGCACGGCATGACGGTCCTCGGTATGGTGGCTGGCATCGCACAGCGAGGAACGCCGAGGAGGGGATGGGCTTTTGTCCACGATGCCGGTTTCCGCGAAAGTAAGTAAAAACCGTCCTCCCCGCCGATAAAACCCCAGGTCAGCTTCTCTGCTCCCCGCGCACGCGGGGATGGTCCCTCCGGCGTCACGCCGACGATCTTGGAGCCGGTCTGCTCCCCGCGCACGCGGGGATGGTCCCGGAGAGGAGACCGCCGCCATGCGCGAACTGGACTGCTCCCCGCGCACGCGGGGATGGTCCCCGGTACGGCGCGCCGGGTTCCCCGGTGGCGAGCTGCTCCCCGCGCACGCGGGGATGGTCCCGGCGGCCTTCCGCCGGCCGCGACGACCCGAACACCGTCACCCACCCCGCGATAAAGCCCGACGCGCCGCAGCAGACCGGCGAAGCCGATGCGTGCTACGCACGCCCCCACCCACCAAACGACCCGTAAACAACGCACGGTCCCCGCGCCGCCGGCTCAGTAGGCCAGCGCCAGCACCTCGTTCTCCCAGGTCTCCAGCCGGTGCGGCCCGGTCCCCGCCGGCAGCGCCGCGCGGTCGCCGTGCACGGCCTGCCGGCTGCCGTCGGGCCGCACCAGCGCGGTGCCCTCCGCGTCCAGGGCCAGCAGGCCGTCCCCGACCCGCAGCAGCAGCGGCGCGCGCGGCCCCGCCGAGACCGCGACCCGCCCGTCGGCCAGCGCCGCCAACACCGCGTCGGACGAGGCGTCCTCGGCCAGCACCCAGGTCGTGGGCCGGCCTGGCAGGGCGTCGTCGCCCAGCCGGTGGAAGTCGCTGCCGCCGAGCGCCACCACGTCGGGCCGCCAGGCGGCGGCCCACGCCAGGGGCGCGCCCCAGCGGCGGTCGAACCAGCCGGAGTGCCACACCTCGACATGGCGCGGCCGGTCGGTCAGCGGGTTGCGCCAGGCGCAGTCGGCGCCCAGCGGGTGGTTGATCGACAGCAGCCCGCCGTGCCGCCTGGCGTGCGACAGCCAGTGGTCGGCGGGCCGCCGGAAGTCGACCCAGCCGACGTCGCCCAGCACGTTGGCGTGCCCGGTGTCGGTGGTGACCTCCTGCCCGGGCAGCAGCGCGATGCCGTAGCGGGCGGCGACGGCCGGCAGGTGCGGGTGGTGGCTGGTGGTGTTGTGGTCGGTGACGGCGAGGAAGTCGAGGCCCTGGGCGGCGGCCAGCGCCGCCAACTCGGCGGGCGTCAGGGCCCCGTCGCTGTGCGTGGTGTGGCTGTGGCAGTCGCCGGCCAGCCAGCGCAGCCCGTCGACCTCGGGCAGCGGCCGGCGGGGCGGGCGTTCGGGCACCGGCGGTTCTGCCGGCGCCGGGGGCGGCGCGGGGCGGCGGCCGGTGGTGGTGATCCGCAGCTGGTATTCGAGCCCGGTGGGCGGCACCCGGTGCAGCCGCAGCAGCACCTGCCACTCCCCCGGCTCCGGCTCGCCCGGCAGATAGCCGGGCGTGGCCCAGTCGGCGGCGACGGTGTAGCCGTCGCGGGCGCCGCCCGACCAGCCCCGGTAGCCGGCGGGGCCGAGGCAGCCCAGGTCCAGCACGCCGGCCTCGCGTTCGTAGGACAGCTCGACGGTGACGGCGGCCGTGCCGCGCGGCACCTCGAACGGCAGCTCGCGCAGCGGCTGTTCGAGCCGGTCGGCCAGGGTCCAGCGGCCCCGGTGGACGGTGTCGGTGGCGGGTGTCACGGGACCTCCGCTCTGGGCCCGGTGGAGTGGGCGGTCGGGGTGAGCAGTTCGCCGTCACGGTAGACCAGGGCGCGGTCGGCGCGGGGCAGCGCGTGGCCCTCTCGGCCGGGGGTGACCTCGGTGTCCTCGTCGACGACGACCTGCACGGGCCCGGCCGGGCCTTCGAGGGTGACGAGTTGGGCGCTGCCCAGGTTCTCCACGACCCGCACCTCGCCGCCGAGCGCGCCGGGCGTGGGCGCCTCGTGGTAGGTGAGGTACTCGGGCCTGATGCCGTAGGTCAGCTCCTCGCCGTCGGCCAAGTCCAGGCCGTCGGGGGTGGGCAGCGCGAGGTCGGCGACGCGGACGGCGCCGCGCGCGGCGGTGCCGGGGAGCAGGTTCATCGGGGTCGAGCCGATGAACGAGGCGACGAAGGTGTTGGCGGGGCGGCGGAACACCTCGGCGGGCGTGCCGAGTTGGCGTATCCGGCCGTGTTCCATGACGGCGATCCGGTCGGCGAGGGCCAGCGCCTCGGCCTGGTCGTGGGTGACGAAGACGGTGGTGACGCCCAGTTCGCGCTGGAGCCGCTTGAGGAAGGTACGGGCCTCCAGGCGCAGCCGGGCGTCGAGGTTGGACAGCGGCTCGTCGAAGAGGAAGGCGCGCGGGCGGCAAGCCATCGCCCTGGCGAGCGCGACGCGCTGCTGCTGCCCGCCGGAGAGCTGGTCGGGGCGGCGCGCGAGGTAGTCGGTCAGGCCGAGTTCGGCGGCGGTCTCGGCGGCCCGTTCGCGTCGTTCGCCGCCCGGCACCTTCCGGATGCGCAGCGGGTAGGCGATGTTGTCGGTGACGGTCATGTGCGGGAAGAGGGCGTAGTCCTGGAAGACCATCGCGACGTCGCGCCGGCCGGGCGCCAGCGCGGTGACGTCGGTGCCGCCGAGGACGACGGAGCCCGAGGTGGCGGTCTCCAGGCCGGCGAGGGTGCGCAGCAGGGTGGTCTTGCCGCAGCCGGAGGGGCCGAGCAGGGCGAAGAACTCCCCGTCGGCGATGGTCAGGTCGATGGCGTCCAGGGCGCGGACGCCGCCGGGATAGACCTTGGTCAGGGCGGCCAGGGCGATGTCGGCCATCAGCGTTTGATCCCTCCGTGGAACCGGAAGCCGTACCGGGAGCTGACCAGCAGGAACATCAGCACCACGGGCACGGAGTAGAGCAGCGAGAAGGTGGAGATCAGGGCCAGGTCGGGCTGGCCGCCCTCGGTGTAGAAGGTGTACATGACCACGGCGGCCGGCGACTTCTCCGGGGAGCGGAGCAGCAGGAACGGGATCAGGAAGTTGCCCCAGACCTGGGCGACGGACCAGACGGCGATGGTGGCCAGGCCGGGCCGCACCAGCGGCACCACCACATGGCGCATCACCTGGAGCGGGGAGGCGCCGAAGACCTGGGCTGACTCCTCGTAGGAGCGGGGCGTGCCGTCCATGAAGTCCTTGAGGATGAAGACGGCCGAGGGCAGCAGCCCGCCGGAGAGGACCAGGATCACGCCCAACTGGGAGTCGATCAGGTCGAGTTCGTAGGCGAGATTGAACAGCGGCACCATGGCGGCGGTGCCGGTGACGATGGAGGAGAGCAGCAGCAACGAGTAGAGCAGCGCGTCGCGGCCGGGGAGCCGGACGCGGCTGAGGGCGTAGGCGGCGAGCGCGGAGCAGACCACGACCAGCGCGCCGGTGCCGGCGGCGAGGATGGTGGAGTTGCCCAGGGAGCGCAGCGCGTAGCGGTTGTCCAGCAGCGTCTCGAAGTTGTCCAGGGTGAACGAGGGCAGCGAGGCGGTGATGGAGGGCGTGTCGTCGAACGGGGCGCTGGCCAGCCACAGCAGCGGCACGGTGAAGAACGCGAGGACCAGCGAGCAGAAGGTGTAGAAGCCGACGGTGCCGAGCAGGCGCCGGGCGCCGTCCAGCCCGGCGGCGTGCCGGTCCCCGGGCCGTTCGCCCGTCTCTCCGGATGTTTCGGCGGGTGGGGCGTTCATCAGGCCGGGTCCTTCCGCCTGCGCAGCAGCCGGACGTAGACCACCGCGATCACGAGGTTGATCAGCAGCATCAGCACCGAGATGGCGGCGCCGAAGCCGAGTTCGCCGCCGAAGAGCGCCGTCCGGTAGATGAAGACCGGCATGATCTCGGTGCGGTCCTCGGGCCCGCCGCCGGTCAGCAGGAACGGGGTGAAGTCGTTGAACGTCCACAGGCTGATCAGCAGCAGGTTGGTCAGCACATGCCCCCTGATCCGGGGGAAGACCACATCGCGCAGCTGCTGGAGCGAGGAGGCGCCGGCCAGGCGGGCGGTCTCCAGGTGGGACGGCGGGACGTTCCCGAGGGCGGCGGCGTAGAGCATCATCGAGAACGCGGTGCCGCGCCAGATGTTGAAGACCACGATGGAGAGCATCGGGTGCTCCAGCAGCCAGGCGGTGCCGGGCGTGGACAGCAGCGCGTTGAGGGTGCCGTCGTCGCGGTCGAGCAGCGCGATCCACAGGAACGCGATGACGCTGCTCGGCAGAATCCACGCCAGCAGCACCATGGCCTCGATCAGCCGGCGGCCGAAGCCGCGCCGGTTCCGCAGCACCCAGGCGATGGCGAAGCCGAGGCCGGCCTGGCCGATCACGGCCGAGCCGACGACGAACTGGAGCGTCAGGCCGAGGGAGTTGGTGAACCCCTCGTCGTCCAGGGCCCGTTCGAAGTTGTCCAGGCCGACGACCTGCGGGTCGACGGCGGCGAGCCCGGTGAGCCGGTAGTCCGTCAGGCCCAGGTAGATCGTCCACAGCGCCGGGAAGACGAGGAACGCGGCGATCAGCAGCAGCGCGGGCACGACGAACGCCGCCGCCCTGGCCCTCCCGAGCCCCGCCGCGTCCCGGTCGCCGTGCTCGGCCCGGCCGGCGCGCTCCCCGCCGGCCGGGAGCACCGACTCGGCCGGCTCAGGGGGCGACGTCGCCATCCACGACCTCCTCCAGCGCCTCCTGGTAGTCGGCCGCCGCCTGCCCCGGGTCAGTGCCGTCCACCACGGCGGCGGTCGCCTCCTGGAGGAGGACGGAGACCTGCGGATAGACGTCGAGCGCCGGCCGGAAGGAGGTGATGGGCAGGACCTGCTCGTTGACGAAGGTGAGCATCGGGTCGTCGCCGAGAACCTGCTCGTTGACGTCCACCCTGGCGGTGATGCGCGGGTCGTCGCCGACGGCGGCCGTCAGCGCCTCGGCGGAGTGCATGAAGGTCAGCAACTCCCAGGCCAGGTCGGCGTGTTCGCTGGCCGGGTTGACCACCCGGACGTTGCCGCCCGAGGTGCTGACGAAGTCGGCGCCGCCCACGCCCGCGCCGGGCTCGGCGGCCGGGATCAGGGCGTAGCCGACGGCCTCGTCGCGGTTGTCCATGGGCGCGACGCCGTTGTTCGGGTTGACCACGGAGCGCCAGAAGTAGTCGCCCTCCAGCAGGATGCCGATCTCGCCGGCGGCGAACTCCTCGAAGGACTTGTCGCGGCCCTGGGTCTCCTGCTGGAGCTGTGGGTCGCCCAGGCCGTTGCCGTAGATCTCGGCGTAGAGGCCGAGGACCCGCTCCAGGCCATCGGTGGCGCCGGTCCAGCCGGCGCCCTCGCTGTGCACCTCCTCGCCGGCGCCGGCCAGCAGCGGCAGCACGCCCTGCATGGTGGTGGCCTCGCCCATCGCGGTGCCGGCGTTGAGCTGGACGGGGGTGACGCCGTCGATGCCGGCCAGGGCCTCGGCGGCCTCGGTGATCTCGGCCCAGCTGGTCGGCTGCCAGTCGGTGGGCAGCCCGGCCTCGGCGAACAGCTCACGGTGGTAGAACAGCACCCGGCCGTCGGTGCCGGCGGGTATGCCGTAGAGCGCGCCCTCGAAGGTGGCCAACTGCTGGACGGCCTCCGGGATCTGCTCCCAGCCCTCCCAGGAAGCGAAGTCAGCGGTGGTCTCCTCCAGCGGCTGGACGTAGCCGGCCTGGGCGAACTCGCCGAGCCAGATGCCGTCGAGCGCGTAGACGTCGGGCCCCGAGCCGGACTGGAGGTCGAGCGCCAGGCGGGACTTGTACTGTTCGTCGTCCACGCCACTTGGCTCGAAGGTGACGTCGACGGCGACGCCCGCCTCCTCCTGGGCGGCCTCGAAGCGCGGGATCAGCCACTGCTCGATCCAGTCGGCCTCGGCGGCGTTCTTGCCGCCCGAGATGGCGTTCATGCTGATGGTGAGTTCGATGGTGCCGGAGTCCCCGTCCCCGTCGGAGCCGCAGCCGGCGACGGCACCCGCCAGGGCCAGCGCTCCGGTCAGGGCGACAAGCCGTCTGGTCAGCACTCGCATTGAGTCATCCCCTCGTGAGGTTCGCTCCGGGAGAGTGACATAGCGCCCGGGGGAAGAAAAGGGTCCGTTGTCCCAACGTTCGCTGTCTTCCCAGGCGTTACCCACCCAGTGTCACCGAACGTGGTCCCTGAGCCGTGCGGGATCACGGTTGGTCACCCCGCGCGCCGGGGCGCGGAACGGCGCGAAGCGGTGCCCGGGGGCGCGGATTGCGCTCGGGGGTCGCTGGGGAGAATCGGGTGGGCGCGGGGGCGGGGGTCGCCCTCGGCGAACGCCCCTGTCGCGAGAGGCGCTTTCGATGAGCCAGGCCAAGCCCCTGATCCTCAGCCCGACGGGCTCCGAACGCCGCGCGGAGGAGGCCGCGTTACAGAGCGGAGGCTCGGCGGTGCTGGTCGACCTGCTGGGCGTCACCGTCTGGGCGGTCAGCGACCCGGACCTCCTGCGGCGGCTGCTGACGGACTCCCGGGTCTCCAAGGACCCGCGCCAGCACTGGCCGGACTACCCGGACCGGATCGTCGGGCAGTGGCCGCTTGAGGTGTGGGTCACGGCGGACAACATGTTCACCGCGTACGGCCCCGACCACCGTAGGCTGCGTCGGCTGGTCAGCCCGGCGTTCACCACCCGCCGGGTGAACGCGCTGCTGCCCGGCGTCGAACGGATCACCGCCGAGCTGCTGGACGCGATCGCCGCCGCGCCGCCGGGCGAGCCGGTGGACCTGCGGGCGGCGCTGGCGTACCCGCTGCCGGTGCGGGTGATCAGCGAGCTGATGGGCCTTCCCGACGACCTGGCCGCCGACTTCGGCCGCCGGGTCAACGGCATCTTCGACACCACCCTCACCGCCGAGCAGGCCGGCGCCAACAACCTGGCGTTCCACCAGCTGTTGACCACGCTGGTGGCACGGAAGCGCGCCGAGCCGGGCGACGACATGACCTCGGTGCTCATCGCCGCCAGGGACGAGGAGGGCGACGGCTCGCGGCTGACCGAGGCGGAGCTGGTCGACACGCTGCTGCTGGTGGTCAGCGCGGGCCACGAGACCACCACGAACCTGCTGGACCAGGCCGCCACCGCGCTGCTGACCCACCCCGAGCAGCTGGCCGCCGTCCGGGCGGGGCGGGTGAGTTGGGGCGAGGTCATCGAGGAGGCGCTGCGGTACGAGGCGCCGGTGGCGCATCTGCCGCTGCGCTACGCCGTCTCCGACATCCCGCTCCCGGACGGCCACGTGATCCGCGCGGGCGAGCCCATCCTGGCGGCCTACGCGGCGGCCGGCCGGCACCCGAGGGTGCACGGCGAGAGCGCCGGCCGCTTCGACGTGACCCGGGTCAACAAGGAGCACCTGGCCTTCGGCCACGGCCCGCACTACTGCCTGGGCGCGCCGCTGGCCAGGGCCGAGGCGGCGATCGCGCTGCCCGCGCTCTTCGACCGCTTCCCGGACCTCAGGCTGGCCGTGCCCCCGGAGGAACTGCGCGCCACGCCCAGCCTGATAGCCAACGGCCACCAGACCCTGCCGGTCTTCCCGCACGGCGAGTAGCAGGGCGGCCTGAACCCGCGGGTCCTGGTCGGCGCGCGGCCCGGCCCGGCCCGTTCCGCCAACGGGCCGCCGGCGCCCGGGCGTTCGCCGGCCGGGCGGCGCACTATGGTGCGACGCATGAGAATCCCGTTCAGTGACGCCGGGCTGCCCGGCCAGCTCCACGTCAAGATCGCTGCGACCGTCGACCCGGACGCTCTCGGCGCCGGCCCGGGCGCTGCCGATCTGCCGCACTGCACGGCCGTCGTCGAGTACCCGGGACGGGGCTACCACGGGTTCTTCGGCTGGATTCAGGCGGTGCGCTCGACCGACGATGCCAGCGGGGGAAAGGAGTTCGCGATGGACCCCCTGGCCAGCCTCGGGGAACTGCCCCACCCGTTCGCCTTCGCTGGCCACCGGCCGACGCTGTTCGACGCCCCGGCGCGGTCCCCCCGCGTCGACATGGAGTGGGTCGCCCACGCCTTCCTCTGTCGCGGTCCGCAGCGCCCCACGTTCACCGCCCGCGCCCTGGCGGGCTTCAGCTGGGGCTTTGTCGTCCGCGACGAACGGGTCACCCTCGCCGAGCCGAGACAGCTGACGGCCGAGGACTGGAACGCCCTGCTGCCGCTGCTCCGCGACACGTATCCGCGCTGGGAGTTCCCGCCGGGATTTCCGGCGTCGGCGGCCGGGGGCGACCGGCCCGGCGGGCCGTGAGGCGACGCCCTACCCCTCCACCGGCAGCGGCTCCTGCTGCGCGGCGGCCGGGTGGCGGGCGTGCGGGACGACCATCGGGGTCGCGGTGCGCGGGTCGGGCACGATGTCGCAGCGCAGGCCGAAGACGTCCGCGACCATCTCGGCCGTCATCACCTCCGCCGGCGGGCCCTCGGCGACGACCCGGCCCTCGTGCATCACCACCAGGTGGGTGGCGAACCTGGCGGCCTGGTTGAGGTCGTGCAGCACGGCGACGATGGTGCGGCCCTCGCGGTGCAACTCGCCGCACAGCTCCAGCAGTTCGTACTGGTGCGCCACGTCGAGGAACGTCGTCGGCTCGTCCAGCAGCAGCAGTTCGGTCTGCTGGGCGAGCACCATCGCGATCCACACCCGCTGCCGCTGCCCGCCGGACAGCTCGCTGACCCTGGCCTCCGCCAGCTCGGTCAGCCCGGTCCGCTCCAGCGCGAACGCGATCGCCGTGTCGTCCTCGGGCGACCACTGCCGCAGCAGCGTGTGGTGCGGGTAGCGGCCGCGCCGCACCAGGCCACGGACGCTGATGCCCTCCGGCGCGATGGGGCTCTGCGGCAGCAGCGCGATCTCGCGCGCCACCGTGCGGCCCTTGTAGGCGCGCAGGTCGGTGCCGTCCAGCAGGATGCTGCCGGCGTCCGGCTTGATGGCCCGCGCCATGGCCTTGACCAGGGTGGACTTGCCGCAGCCGTTGGGCCCGATGATCATCGTCAGCCCGCCGTGCGGCACGTCCAGGCTCAACTCCCGCACCACGGGGGCGCCCCCGTAGGACAGGGTCACCTCCCGCACGCTCAGCCCTCTGTGCGCGGCAGCGCCGGACGCGGCCGCGCCGGCCCGCTCGTCGGTGGTCACAGTCGTCCCCTCCTCCATTCGCGGGTCAGCAGATAGCCGAGATAGATGCCGCCGATGGCCATGGTGTAGATGCCCACCGGCATGTCGTCCATGGGGAGTTGCTGGGCCGCCAGGTCGGCGAGGACCAGCAGCAGCGAGCCAAGCAGCGCGGAGAGCACCAGGTGCGCGCCCCAGCCGCCGGTCAGCCGGCGGGCGATCTGCGGCGCGGTGAGCGCGATGAACGCGATCGGGCCGGCCACCGAGATCGCGGCCGCCGACAGCAGCACCGACAGCAGCACCGCCCGCGCCCTGGTCCGCTTGGGCTCGGCGCCCAGCGCGGCGGCGATCTCGTCGCCCATCTCGCCGATGTCGAGGCGCCGCGCCATCGCCAGGGTCAACGGCAGCAGCACCAGCAGCGCCAGCCCGATCTCGCGGGCGTCGTCCCAGGAGCGGGCGGCCAGCGAGCCGTTGACATAGGCGGTCAGCGCGGTGGCCCGTTCCCGTTCCACCGCGTAGACCACGTACTGGGTGATGGCGATGGCGATGGCGGCGACGCCGATGCCGGCCACGATCAGCCGGCCGGGGTCGCGGAAGCCGCTGCCGGTGGCGAAGTAGACCAGGGTGATGGCGGCGGCCGCGCCGATCAGCGCGCCCAGCGAGACGGGCACGCCCTCGGGCATCTTCAGCGCGACGACGGCCGCCCCGGCCCCGGCGCCCGCGCCGAGCCCGATGACGTCGGGGCTGCCCAGCGGGTTGCGGGTGACGGACTGGAAGAGCGCGCCCGAGATCCCGAACGCGGCGCCGGCCGCGATGGCCACCACCAGCCTCGGGCCGCGCAGCCGGTCCAGCACGAAGAGCGTCTTGCCCTCGGCGCCGCCGGTCAGCGCGGTGGGCAACTCGCCCAGCGGGACGCCGAGTCGGCCCATGCTCAACGTCGCGACCGAGGCGACGACGAGCGCCAGCACGGTGCCGACGCCGGCCAGCAGCGCGGCCCGGCTCATCGGGAGCGCCAGCCGGCGCCCGATCACGACCATGCCCGGGGGGCGCGCGCCCCGCGTGTCCCCGGCGCGTTCCACGGTGGCGGTCATGCCGTCCCCCTCATCCGGCGCACCGCGTAGAGCAGCACGGGCGCCCCGACGAACGCGGTGACCACGCCGACCATCAGCTCCGATGGCCGCATCACCACCCGGCCGATCACGTCGGCCAGCAGCAGCAGGGTGGGCCCGAACAGCGCGGAGAACGCCAGTTGCAGCCGGAAGTCGATCCCGACGACGGCCCGCACGATGTGCGGAACGGCCAGGCCGACGAAGGCGATCGGGCCGACCGCCGCGGTCGCCGACGCGGCGAGCAGGGTGGCGGCGATCAGCCCGCCGGCGCGGATCGCCGTCGGGTTGGCGCCCAGCGAGTGCGCCGAGTCGTCGCCCAGCGCCAGCGCGTTGAGCCCGCCGGAGACCATGACCGCCAGCGCGAGGCCGACGGCGGCGAACGGCAGCGCCGTCCAGAAGATCTCCATCGGCCGCCCGCCGAGCGCCCCCACCACCCAGTAGCGGTAGCTGTCGAAGACCAGCGGCTTGCTGAGCGTCACCAGCTGAATGTACGCGGCCAGCACGGCGGACACCACGGCGCCGGCCAGCACCAGCCGCACCAGCCCGGTGGAGGCGCCGGCCGAGCCGACGGCGTAGACCAGCAGCCCGGCCAGCAGCGCGCCGGGCAGCGCCCACCAGATCGCGCCCGACTGGCCGCCGGCGCCGAGGAACGCCGTCGCGGTGACGACGCCGGCCGAGGCGCCGGCGTTGACGCCCAACAGCCCGGGGTCGGCAAGGGGGTTGCGGGTGATGCCCTGCATCAGGGTCCCGGCCACCGCGAGGCTGGCCCCGGCCAACACGCCCAGCGCGGTGCGGGGATAGCGGCTCTCGACCACCGTGGCCACATAGTCGTCGGCGTCGCCGGTGAGCGTGGCGAACACGTCGCCGACCGAGGTGGTCCTGGCGCCGAAGACGACGCTGGCCAGCATCGCCAGTGCCAGGGCCAGCAGGCCGAGCAGCAGGAAGCCCACCAGCCGGGCGACGCCGGCACCCCGGTCGCGGGTGCCGGCGTCGCCGGCCGGCGGCGTCAACGTGCTCGCTTCACTGGTCGCGTTCATCGCGTGCGCGCCCGTGGGTCGGTAGAGAACGGTCAGTTGTCGAGGGTGACGATCGCCTCGTCGATCAGCGGCAGATACCGGTCGATGCTCCACGGCACGGTCAGCGGGTTGATGATCGAGGAGGCGGTGACGAACGGGGTGTCGTCGCTGGCCACGATCCCGCCGCGCTCGACCGCCGGGATGGCGGCGTACAGCGGCTGCGCCTCGACCTCGGCGCGGGTCTCCTCGTCGGTGTAGAAGGTGAAGACGATGTCGCTGTCGGCGAGTTGGTCCGCGTTCTCCAGGCCGATCAGCGCGGAGTCGGTGCCCTCAAGCTCCTCGAAGGTCTCCACCACCGGGTCGACGGTCAGGCCCAGCGAGGAGACCATCTCGACCCGCTGCTCCTCCGGCATGAAGACGCCGAGGGTACCGGGGCCGGAGTTGTAGATGTAGGAGAACGTGACGCCCTCGTACTCCGGGCGGGAGGCGGCGGCCTCGGCGAGCTGGTCGCGGATGTCGCCGATCAGCACCTCCGCCTGGTCGGGCTGGCCGAGCGCGGTGGCGATCAGCTCTATCTGCTCGTCCCAGTTGGTGGACCACGGCAGGTCGGGATAGGCCACGGTCGGCGCGATGTCGTTGAGGATGTCGAACTGCTCCTGGGTGATGCCGGACCAGGGCGCCAGGATGACGTCGGGCTCCAGCTCCAGGATGGTGTCGAAGTCGATGTCCTCGCCGCCGGCGAACTGGGTGGGCAGCTCGTCGCCGCGCTCGGTCACCGCCTCGTGAATCCACGGCAGATAGCCGGTCTCGTCGCTGCCCCACTCGTAGGACTCGATGCCGACGGGGGTCTGGCCCAGGGCGATGGCGGTCTCGGCCGAGCCCTGCCCGAGGGTGACGACCCGCTCGGGCCGCTCGGTGATCTCGGCGTCGCCGAGGGCGCTCTCGATGGTGACGGGGAACGCCTCGCCGCCGCCCTCCCCTTCGGCCGACGACGGCTCGGCGGGCTCCTCGTCGTCCGATGACGAACAGCCGCTGAGCACCAGCGCCGCTGCGGTGGCCACGGCGGCGAGGGCGAGACGCTGACGACGCGCGCTGAGGAAGGTGGACGGCATGGACGTTCCTTCTGTAGGAGTGATCGGCCTGAACGAGTGATCGACCTAGCTTAGGTAAGCCTAAGCTTAGACCACGCCTCGGCCCGCTCCCGCCCCCGAGGGGCGCCGCACCCGGCCCAACTGCCGGACGCCGCGCGGGGCGCGGCCCCACGCGGCGTCAACTCGCCTGTTCCACACCCCCGTTGACCCGGCGAACGGGCGAGGGGGCGCCGCCGGCCGCCCCCTCGCCCGCCGGATCACGGTTTGGCGACGGCCGGCGTCGGCTCCTCCAGCGCGGCCTCGCTCGCGCCCCCGCCCTCGGCGGCCGGCGCCAGGTCCATGGAGTCGCGGAGCCTGGTCGGCGTGAGGAAGAGCGTGGCCACCACGCCGACCACGGCGATCGCGGCCGAGATCAGGAAGATGTGGCCCGTGGCGTCGCCGTAGGCCGCGCGCACGATCTCCTGGACGGCCGGCGGCATGGCCGCCACGTTGAGCGTCGAGCCGTCCCCGCCGCCCGAGGTGTCGATGCCGGCGGCGGTCAGACCCTGGGAGATCTTCGTCGACACCTGGTTCGCGAGCACCGCGCCCAGGATCGAGACGCCCATGGTGCCGCCCAGCGAACGGAAGAACGTCACGGCCCCGCTGGCCGCGCCGACCTCGGTCAGCGGCACGGTGTTCTGCACCACCAGCAGCAGGTTCTGCATCGACATGCCCACGCCGACGCCCACCAGGAACATGCCCGCGCCGACCAGCGTCAGCGAGGTCTCGTGGTCGATGGTGGACAGCGTCAGGAAGCCCAGGGTGAGGGCGATCACGCCGGCGACGATGAACGGCTTGACCTTGCCCGTGCGGGACACCAGCCGGCCCGAGACCGCCGCGCTGAGCAGCACCCCGGCCATCATCGGTATGGTCAACAGGCCCGCCTCGGTGGGCGAGTAGCCGCGCCCGACCTGGAAGTACTGCCCCAGGAAGACCGCGCCGCCGAACATCGCCATGCCGACCGCGAGGCTGGCCACGATCGCCAGCGCCGGGTCCCTGCGCCGCACCACGTGCAGCGGGACGATCGGCTCCCGCACCCGGTTCTCCACCACCACGGCGGCCACGCCCAGGACCAGGGCGGCGCCCACCATGGCGCCCGTCTGCCAGGAGACCCAGCCGAACTCGGCGTCCACGAAGGTCACCCAGAGCAGCAGCAGGCTCACGCTCACCGCGATCAGCGAGGCGCCCAGGTAGTCCACCCTGGCGTCCGGGCGCGGAACCTCGACCAGCTTCAGCGTCCGGGAGAGCAGCACCAGGGCGAGCAGGGTGAACGGGACGCCGACGAAGAAGCACCAGCGCCAGCCCAGCCACGACACGTCGGTGATGGCGCCGCCCAGCAGCGGGCCGCCGACGGTGGCGACGGCCATCACGCCGCCGAGGTAGCCGTTGTACCGGCCGCGCTCCTTGGGGCTGACCATCGCCGCGATGATCACCTGGACCAGCACCTGAAGGGCGCCGAGGCCCAGGCCCTGCACCGCGCGGAAGCCGATCAGCTGGCCCGCGCTCTGGGCGAAGCCACAGGCCAGGGAGGAGAACGTGAAGATCAGGATGCCGATGGTGAGCAGCAGCTTCTTGCTGAAGAGGTCCGCCAGCTTGCCCCACACCGGGGTGGAGGCGGTGGACGTCAGCAGGGTGGCGGTGACCACCCAGGTGTACTGGGACTGGGTTCCGTTCAGCGAGCCGATGATCTGGGGCAGGGCCACCGAGACGATGGTGGAACTGATCATGGCCATGAAGAGCACGATCAGCAGCCCGCTCATGGCGCGCAGGACCCGTCCGTGGTCCATGGGCGCGCCCTGGGCGGGCGAGACGGTCTGGGCGCTCACGCGCGACCTCCAGCAGAGACGTTCCTGAGATGTTCGAAGCCTGAGATGCTCGAAGAAGGACCGTTTCACTGTACATGCACATTGGGCATATTTGCCCAGTGGGTAATTTTGCCCACAGGGTAGGATCTCGAAATCATGGAGAGCATCACGGGACTGCGGGAGCGCAAGAAGGCCGCCACCCGACAGGCGGTGCACGAGGCCGCGCTGCGCCTGACCGTCGAGCACGGCATCGAGAACGTGACCGTCGAGGCCATCGCGGACGCCGCGGGCATCTCCCGCCGGACGTTCTCCAACTACTTCTCCTCCAAGGAGGACGCGCTGCTCTTCGGCGAGGAGCAGCAGACCAGGGCGCTGGTCGAGACGCTGCGCCAACGCCCGCCCGAGGAGTCCGCCTGGACCGCGCTCACCTCGGCCGCGCGGTCGCTGTCGATGCGGATGGGGACGCCGGAGGAGCGGGCCTGGGGGGCCCGCAGCAAGCTCGCGATGCGCCATCCCTCGCTGCTGGCGCGGCAGATGGGCAACCATGTGGCCCTGGAACGCGACCTCGTCGCCGCGATCACCGGCCGCCCGGGCACCGAGCGCATCCGCCCCCAGGTCTATGCCGCCGCGTTCCTCACCGCGCTGCGGATCGCCACCCGGCACTGGGTGGAGGAGGGCGGCTCCGGCGAACTGATGGACCTGCTGGGCGAGATCGAACGCGAGATGGCGCAGCCCTTCGACTAGCGCCTGGCCGGCGGGGCTTCCCGGACGCCCCGGCCCTGGGGGCCGGGGCGGGGTGCCCTTGCCGGGCGGGGCGGGATGCCCTTGCCGGGCGAGGCGGGGCGGAGGCCGGCGGCTCTGCCCGACAGATCGCTGTTGGTCGACGAGGCGCGCTCATGGGGGTCGACGGTTCGGGCGCGGGCCACGACGCCCGGCTCTCCATGCCGCTCGTTCGGCCGGGTGCGGGAGTGACGAATGCCGGCGACGGGGCGGCTGGGAAGGGGAGGGAGATCCCCCGGACGGTTGGGTTCGTCGTCGAGAGGGGCCGGAGGGAGGTCTCCCTTCTCTGGCGCCCGGCGAGAGTTGAACGGTTCGTTCAACGCCCCGGGCCCGCACGGTCCTTGCGCGGACGTCGTCGCTCCCAGGGCACCCGTCGAACGCCGCCGAACCTCCCCGCCCTCCGGCAGGAGAGCGGTCCACGTCGGCCCCCGGGCAGGGCGAACGCCGAGAACGACCCGCCGAACCGGGGTTCGCACCCCCCCGGACCACCCCGGATGCCACCGCCCCGCCGTTTCCGCACGCCGGCAGGCCCTCCCGGTGTCCGGCCGGAGGCCGGCGGCTCTGCCCGACGCCGCGCGCAGCGCGGCGAGCGGCCCCGCGCCCGCCCGGCAAGGGCAACGCGCGGCGCGGCGAGCGGCCCCGCGCCCGCCCGGCAAGGGCAACGCGCGGCGCGGCGAGCGGCTCCGCGCCCGCCCGGCGGGTCCGGCCGCGCCGGACCCGCCGCCGGTTGACGGCGCGGCTCAACGGCTCTAGTGACTAAGGGGAGAGCGTTCTCCGCCGAGGTGCCGCGGCGGGTGCGCCGCCCCAACTCCCCCACGAGAGAGCCGTCTTCTCCATGTCATTCTCGTCACGCCTTCCCCTGCGCCGCCGGTGGCTGGCCGCGCCGCTCGGCGCCGCGCTGCTGCTGTTGCCGCTCGGACCGGCGAGCGCCGGCACCGAAGGACCGGAAGCCGCGCCCCCCGTCCAGCCGGCGGCCGTCCAACCTGCGGCCGTCGTCTGCAACGACCACTGCGACGGCCGCGACGCCGCCGAGGCCGGCGGCGACCGTCTCGCCGTGACGGCCGAACTCCACGGCCGCACCGCCGAGTTGCGCTTCGACGACACCAGCGCCATGGGCTGGGCCACCCTCGCCGGCGGCTCCGCCGGCGACCAGCTGTGGCTGGACCGTTCGTTCGACGGCGGCGCCACCTGGTCCGGCGACAGCCGCATCGGCGAGGTGTCCGTTCCCGAGGGCGCCAACGGCGCCACCACCACGATGTTCAACGTCGACGACTGGGCCAACCTCGGCGTCGGCGCCCTGCGCGCCTGCCTCCAGGCGTCGGGCCAGCCCGAGATCGCCTGCACCGACTGGGCCAGGACCACCTGGAACGCCGGCAGCCCCGCCACCGCCGCCGCCACCGCGCTGATGTCCCTCTACGACCTGGACAACGGCCTGTTCCAGAACCACTGGTGGGTCGGCGCCAACGCGCTGACCGCCGTCATCCAGAACATCGAGGCCACCGGCATGGCCTCCTACGAGTACGCCATCGCCAACACCCACGACCGCCAGATCGACGCCCACGACGGACAGTTCCGCAACGAGTACCTCGACGACACCGGCTGGTGGGGCCTGGCCTGGGTCGCCGCCTACGACGTCACCGGCGACGCCCGCTACCTGGAGACCGCCCAGGCCGACGCCGAGTGGATGAACGACTACTGGACCGACCTCTGCGGCGGCGGGGTCCAGTGGAAGGTCGACAACCCGTACAAGAACGCCGTCACCAACGAGCTGTTCATCCAGCTCAACGCCGCCCTCCACAACCGCCTGTCCGGCGACAACCCCTATCTGGAACGCGCCGAGGCCGGCTGGGCGTGGCTCTCGGGCAGCGGGATGATCAACGACGAGGGGCTGGTCAACGACGGCCTCGACGCCGACGCCGGCTGCGTCAACAACGGCCAGACGACCTGGACCTACAACCAGGGCATCATCCTGGGCGCCCTCGCCGAGCTGAGCGCCGCCACCGGCGACGCCGGCCTCCTCGACGAGGCCCGCGCGCTGGCCGACGCCTCGACCAACGCGGCCGGGCTCCACCAGGACGGGGTGCTCACCGAGCCCTGCGAGCCCAACTGCGGCGCCGACGGCCCCTCGTTCAAGGGCGCCTACGCGCGCGGGCTCGGCGCGCTCAACGACGCCCTGCCCGACGCCCCCTACTCCGACTACCTCCAGACCCAGGCGGACGCGGCCTACGCCTCGGCCCGCACCCCGCTGGACATGTACGACCTGTCCTGGCGCGGCCTCGCCGACAGCTACGGCGTGGGGCAACAGCACAGCGCGCTCGACCTGTTGAACGCCGCGCACTGAGCCGGCACGCGCGCCGGCGCACGAAGCCCGCGCGCAAGCCCGCACACGGCCCCGCCCACACGAACGAGCCCCGCCGGATGTGGTGGAATCCGGCGGGGCGTTCGTTGAGCCGGGGTGGGTCGGCCGCCGGCCGACCACCGCGAGGCGGCGGCCGGCCGGCGGCTCAACCGGCTGTACCGGTGGCGAACGAGGTCACCTCAGCCGAGCCGAACTCAGCTCAGCCGAACTCGGCCGAGACCGACGGGGGTCAGCCGAAGTTGACGTCGCTGCACAGGTAGTACGACTGGTCCAGGTGCGAGGCCTGCCAGATCGTGTAGACGACGTGGTGCCCGCTGCGGCCCGGGGCGCTCACGTCGAAGGAGATGTTCTGCGCGGGCGCGTACGAGCCGGTCTCCTCGACCAGTTCGAGGTCGCCCCACGTCAGCGGCTCGGTCGCCGGGTCGTAGCCCTGCTTGGTCACATAGACCTGGAAGTAGTCGGCGCCGTGGCTGGCCTGGTCGAACAGCTCGACCGTGAAGTTGGAGCCGACGTCCGTGGTCTTCCAGGGCCCGACGGCGTCCAGCGAGTCGTAGCGCCCGCCCTCGGTGTTGCCGCCGCTGCACAGCGTCCCGTCCGGGATGGCGCCCTGGTGGTTGCCGTTCACATTCTCGCGGTAGAGGCCGTTCCAGTTCCACATGGTGTTGGGGTTGGCCCGCCAGGCCTGCCAGCACATGGGGTCTTCCTGCTCCATGGCCGGGTTGAGGTGGTCGTCACCCCAGCGCTCGAAGCAGCCGTAGTTCCGGGACGCCGGGTCGACGATCGAGCCGTGGGCGGCGGCGGTGTCGGTCCAGGGGATCAGAAAGAGCATCGCCGCAGCGACCAGCGCGGCGATCTTGGCCGTGATCGGCTTAGCGTGAACATGCCATTCCATAGCGTGCGAACTCGCCTTCCGGTTATGGGGGTTGCCGGTTGGGAGCGCTCCCATCAGCGAGGTGAGTGTACCCATGGCGCAACAAGAGTGAAACATCTCACGCGATGTCCACGATTCGTTCGTCGGCCGCCCCGGGCAGGGCCCGCACGCCGCTGCCCCCGACCGTCGTCGCGACGGATCGGGGGCAGCGGAACGTCAGCGGCTCGCGGGCCTCAGCGCCACGTCAACTCCGTGGCGAACGCGCGGGTTTCGACGGCCTTCAGGAGGCGAGCCAGCCGTGGCCACGGGCCAGGCGCTCGACGCCCTGCCGCACCTGGAGGATCTGCGCGGCGGTCAGGCTCGGCACCCCATCCAACAGGGTCTCGGTCAGCTCGACGCGGAACTCGCGCGGCGAGAGGACGTCGCACAGCCCGTCCTCGACCACCCCGCCGGCGCTCGACTCCGCGCGCGACGAGGAGGCGGCGACCGGGCCGCTCTCGTCGGAGCCGGAGCCCTTCCGGACGACGCTCACCAGGGATGCCTTCGGGCCGCGTTCGCCCTCGGTGACATCGAACTCCACGACCGCGCCGGGCTGGTAGAGGTGCTTGTCGTCCAGCAGGTCGTTCGCGTGCATAAAGACATCCTCCCCACCCTCGTCGGGGATGATGAACCCGTAACCGCGAATGTCATCGAAGCGGACAACCCTGCCCTGCGCCATAGCACACCTCACCACACGAGCCAGTTAGCTCAACAGCCAATCCTCCCGGGCACACTACCAAGGCGGCCGGGGCCCGCGAGGGGCTTCGCCGAACGCCACCCGGAAGCGCGCGAGGCCGTTCCCGCGCCCCCGCCGGCGCGGCACCGGCCCGTCGCCAACACGCCGCCACGCACCGGCCGTTCCCGTTCCGGTTCCGGTTCGGGTGACCGCCCGAACGGTTGACGGGCTGGTCAAGTGTCCCTACGTTCGGGGCCGACCATCTCCCGCATCCCCCACCGCCGGGGTCGCCCCGCCTCGGCGCGATCGGAGACACAGGTTATGCCCACTTCGCGATCCCCCCGTTCGGACGACTCCGGCCGGCCGAGCCGTCGGCCGCGCCTCCCCCAACACCGCGCGGGCCGCCTCTGGTTGGCCGGCCTGCTGGCCGTCGGCACGGCGTTCGCCGGCGCGTCGCTGGCCACCGCCGGCGAGGACGGCGCCGCCCCGGCGGAGGCCGCCCCCGCCGACGCCGCGCCCGAGGCCGTCACCCCGCTCGCCGAGCACGGCGCGCTGGAGGTCTGCGGCACCACGCTCTGCGGCGAGAACGGCGAGCCGGTCCAGCTGCGCGGCATGAGCACCCACGGCACCCAGTGGTTCGAGCACTGCGTCACCGAGGAGTCCCTCGACGTCCTGGCCGACGACTGGGGCGCCGACGTCATCCGGGTCTCGACCTATGTGCAGGAGGACGGCTACGAGACCGACCCGGCCTACTTCACCGACGTGGCCAGCCGGATCATCGACCAGGCGACCGAGCGTGGGATGTACGTGGTGGTCGACTGGCACATGCTGACCCCGGGCGACCCCAACGCCAACACCGAGCTGGCCAAGCAGTTCTTCACCGAGATCACCGCGCGCCACGGCGACCAGGACAACCTGATCTACGAGATCGCCAACGAGCCCAACGGCGTGAGCTGGTCGGCGATCCGGGGCTATGCGGAGGAGGTCATTCCCGTGGTCCGGGCCGGCGACCCGGACTCGGTGGTGATCGTCGGCACCCGGGGCTGGTCCTCGCTGGGCGTCTCGGACGGCTCGGACGAGTCCGAGATCGTCGCCGACCCGGTGAACGCGGAGAACGTGATGTACACCTTCCACTTCTACGCGGCCTCCCACCAGGAGGGCTACATCGACACCCTGGAGCGCGCCGCCGACCAACTGCCGATCTTCGTCACGGAGTTCGGCGCCGAGGAGTACACCGGCGACGGCGCGCACGACTTCGAGTTCGCGGACCGGTACCTCGACCTGCTGGCCGAGAAGAACATCAGCTGGACCAACTGGAACTACTCCGACGACTTCCGCAGCGGGGCCGTCTTCGAGCCGGGCACCTGCGACGCGGGTTCCTGGGGCGACCCGGGCTCGCTGAAGGAGTCCGGCGTCTGGATCAGCGAGCGCATCAGGGGCTGAGCAAGGTCCCGGTCTCCGGGTCAACCCGCGCCGCCGGGCGCGGAGTTGACGCCTCCTCCACGGTGCCGCGCTCCCCGTCCGGGGAGCGCGGCACCGCCGTTTCCGGCGCCCGCCGGCCGTTTCCCGCCGTTTCCCACCCGTCGGCCCCGTCGGCCCAACGGGCCGCGCACCGAGCCGGGTTGGGTCCTGACCAGAGAGCGCTCTCTGAGGGAACCCTCGCGTGGGCGAGCCACAACAACGGCCTTCCGGGCGGTCGTTCACCCAGGTCAACGCGGTGGCACCGGTTCCGGATCACGCGACGTCTTGACATGCCCTCCGGGCACCAAGAGACTCGGCGCGAAGGATCTGAGAGCGCTCTCTGAGCTGCCCGGCGCGTGGTGGGACGCCATGGCCCGGGCGCCCGAACCAGCCGATGACGCGACCGCGTCGAGCGCCGTCCCCGCCCGTCGCGGTCGCGCCCTCACCTCCCCCCACCAGGAGTTCTTCATGAGAGCAAGCAAGGCGGGGCCGCGCGGACACCGCCGGCTGCCGCTGTCCCGCAGGGGTCTGGCCACCCTCGGTGCCGTCACCCTGGTCTCGGCCGGACTGTTGGCAGGACCGCTGCCCGGCGCCCTGGCCGGCGAGGACGACGGCGCCGAGGCCGCCCCGACGGCGGTGCCGGAGACGGACCCGTTCGCCCCTGACCTCGGGCCCAACGTGCATGTCTACGACCCCTCGATGCCCGCCGACCAGATCCAGAGCGAGCTGGACGCGATCTACGAGGAGCAGCACACCAACCAGTTCGGCACCGAGCGGCACGCCGCGCTCTTCAAGCCGGGCGAGTACCCGTTGGACATCAAGGTCGGCTTCTACACCCAGATCGCCGGCCTCGGCCTGATGCCGGACGACGTCAACGTCAACGGTCACGTCCGGGTGGAGGCCGACTGGCTCCAGCAGGGCGACGACCCCAACAACCTGGGCAACGCCACCCAGAACTTCTGGCGCGGGGCCGAGAACCTGAAGGTGACGATCCCCGAGGGCGAGATCGAGCGCTGGGCCGTCTCCCAGGCGGCGCCGTACCGGCGGATGCACCTGGACACGCTGGGCGTTCAGCTGTGGAACGGCTATGACGGCTGGGCCAGCGGCGGGCTCTACGCGGACACCAAGATCAGCGGTTGGGTCCAGTCGGGCTCCCAGCAGCAGTGGTTGACCCGCAACACGGAGCTGGACGGCGGCTGGGACGGCTCCGTCTGGAACATGGTGTTCGTGGGCTCGACCGGCACCCCGGCGGCCAACTTCCCCAACCCCTCGCACACCGTGATCGACGAGTCCCCGGTGATCCGCGAGAAGCCGTTCCTCTACATCGACGACGCGGGCGAGTACCAGGTGTTCGTCCCGGCGCTGCGGGAGAACGCGGTCGGCACCAGCTGGTCCAGCGGCGAGGCGGCGGGCTCGTCGATCTCGCTGGCCGACTTCTACATCGTGCACCCGGACTCCCCGACGGCCACGATCAACGAGGCGCTGGCGGAGGGCAAGCACCTGCTGTTCACGCCGGGCGTGCACCATCTGGACTCGGCGATCGAGGTGAACAACCCGGACACCGTGGTGCTGGGCCTGGGCCTGGCCACGCTGGTGCCCGACACCGGCGAGGAGGCGATCAGGGTCGCCGACGTGGACGGCGTCAAGCTGGCCGGCATCCTGGTCGACGCGGGCGCGGAGAGCAGCCCGACGCTGATCGAGGTGGGCCCGGAGGGCTCGTCGGCCGACCACTCGGCGAACCCGACCTCGCTGCACGACGTGTTCTTCCGGATCGGCGGCTCGCACCTGGGCCGGGCGGACAACAGCCTCACTGTCAACAGCGGCAACGTGATCGGCGACCACCTGTGGGTGTGGCGGGCGGACCACGGCGAGGACGGCACCTGGGGCTGGGACGTGAACACGGCCGCCAACGGCGTGATCGTCAACGGTGACGACGTCACCATGTACGGACTGTTCGTCGAGCACTACCAGGAGTACCAGGTCATCTGGAACGGCGAGCGCGGCCGGACGTACTTCTTCCAGAACGAGATGCCCTACGACCCGCCGACCCAGGAGGCGTGGGGCAGCAGCGGGGACGGCTCGCTGGGCTGGGCCTCCTACAAGGTGGCCGACGACGTCACCGAGCACGAGGCGTGGGGCGTGGGCGCCTACTCGTTCTTCAACGTGAACCCGGACATCCACGCCAGCCGGGGCTTCGAGGTCCCGGACGCGCCTGGGGTCCAGTTCCACAACCTGGTGACCGTCTCGCTGGGCGGGGTCGGCACCATCGACCGGGTCATCAACGACGCGGGCGATCCGGTCAACCTGGACAGTCAGCAGTCGTATCTGACCAACTACCCGTGATCACTCGCCGGTCGGCCGATGGTCGCTCGCCGATCACCGGCTGACCGGCCTCGATCCACCTCTCGAACCCGGGCCGGCCGGGTGGGGCGCTCTCCCCACCCGGCCGGCCCTTTCGTGTGCGTCTGGACCGCCATATACCCCGCGCGGACCGGCAGTTTTTCTTATAGAGGGAACTTCCAGCGAATGTATTGCTGTAGGCGGAATTAGGTCGTAGCTTGCAGGACACCCGCGTTCAAGCACAAAGGAGTCGCCATGAGCTGGTCCGAACCTACCCCTGTCACATCATGAGCCTCGAAGGGACCGCAACGGTCACACGTGCTCCGCAGGGGACAGCTCGGGCAAACCTGGCGGACACTTCCGGTCGTATGGGGCGTCTGCTCGGGCAGCGCTGGGTGCGGGACCTCGGTCTCAAGGTCTCCGGCGTGCTGGTGGTGCTGCTCGCCCTGGAGCTGTGTTCGCGCACCGGACTGCTCTCCCGTGACTGGTTTCCGCCGGTCACCGAGACCTATGCGGAACTCTTCAAGCTCGCGGCCGGACACCCGCTGTGGACCGAGATAGGCCGCACGCTCAGCGGCTGGGCCCTGGGCATCGGGCTGGCCACCGTGCTCGCCGTGCCCTGCGGCATCCTGCTGGGCTCGAACCAGACCGCCTACCGCATGACCCGGGTCGTCATCGAGTTCTGCCGGCCGGTGCCCTCCGTGGCGCTGATCCCGCTGGCGGTGCTGGTCTACGGCGTCGGCCTGGAGATGAAGGTCTTCCTG
Source organism: Streptomyces sp. 3MP-14 (assembly GCF_006334905.2). Taxonomy (NCBI): domain Bacteria; kingdom Bacillati; phylum Actinomycetota; class Actinomycetes; order Kitasatosporales; family Streptomycetaceae; genus Streptomyces; species Streptomyces sp. 3MP-14. The sequence continues at coordinate 143,550 of NZ_VDLZ02000016.1, read as the reverse complement.
ATCGTCTTTGTCACCTTCTGGCCGATCCTGCTCCAGGTGATCTACGGCGTGCAGGACGTGGACCCGGTGGTGCGGGACACCGCGCGCGCCTACGGACTGCCGCCGATGGCCCGCTTCTTCCGGGTCACCCTGCCGAGCGCCGCCCCCTATATCGCCACCGGGCTGCGGATCGCCTCGGCCATCGCGCTGGTGCTGGCGGTCACCGCCGAACTGGTGGTGGGCGCGCCCGGGCTCGGCCAGTCGATCGTGGTCGCCCAGTCCAACGCCAACCTCCCGCGCATGTACGCCCTGATCATCGTCACCGGACTGGTCGGCTGGGTGCTCAACCTCGCCTTCCAGGCCATCGAACGCCGGCTGCTGAGGTGGCACCCGTCGCAGCGTCAGGAGGTCGCCCAGTGAGTAGCACGACAAACGGCGGAGCGAGCCGCGGGCTGAGCCGCCGTGCTCTCGGACTCCTGCTGGAACTCGCCCTGCCCGTGGCCGTGTTGGTCGGCTACGGCGTGTGGGCCTCGCGCGCCCAGAGCTTCTACTTCCCGCCGCTCGACGAGATCGGCCGGTACTTCAGGGAGCTGTGGCTCTTCGACCGGGTCGGCAGCGACCTGGTGCCCTCGCTGGTGCGGATGGGCGCCGGCTATCTCGCCTCGGTCGTGATCGGGGTCAGCCTGGGCCTGCTGCTGGGCATGTCCCGGGTGCTGCGCACCGCCGCCGAGCCGGTGGTGGAGTTCCTGCGGGCGCTGCCCGCGCCGGCGCTGATCCCGTTCTCGCTGCTGCTCTTCGGCTCCGGCGACAGCTCCAAGATCTTCGTGATCGTGCTGGGCGCGGTCTGGCCGATCCTGCTCAACTCCATCGACGGCGTGCGCGGCGTCGACGCGCAACAGCTCGACATGGCGCGCGCCTACCGCATCCCGCTGGCCGCCCGCGTCACCCGGATCATCCTGCCGGCGGCCGCGCCCCGGATCTTCGCCGGGATGCGCACCTCGCTGGCCATCGCGATCATCCTGATGGTGGTCTCCGAGATGGTGGCCAGCAGCGACGGCCTGGGCTACTTCGTGCTGGAGCAGCAGCGCTCGTTCGCCATCCCGGAGATGTGGACCGGGATCATCCTGCTCGGCGTGCTCGGCTACGTCCTCAACTGGCTCTTCCTGCGCGTCGAACGCCGCGTGCTGGCCTGGCACTTCGGCCTCAAGGGGCTGGCCGGCCCGGCCGCGCCCCGCAAGCGGTCCGGTCGCGCCGCCCGGCGGTCCGCCCGCGCCTCCTCCCCTTCCGCCCCCTCGTCCGACGGAGAAGTCTGATGCTCGAAGTTTCCCACCTGCGGAAGGTCTACGGCCCCGACCCGACCGCAGCCCCCGCCGTCGCCGACCTCGACTTCACCGTCGAGGACCAGGAGTTCGTCTGCATCCTCGGCTCCTCGGGCTGCGGCAAGACGACCATGCTGCGCTGTCTGTCCGGCCTGATCCCGTTCACCTCGGGCGAGATCACGCTGCGCGGAAAGCCCGTCACCGGGCCGCCGGAGGACATGGCGTTCGTCTTCCAGGACTACAGCCGCTCGCTGCTGCCGTGGATGACGGTCCGCCGCAACATCGCCTTCCCGTTGCGCTACAAGGGCGTGGACAAGAGGGCGGCCAACGAGGCGACCGAGGAGGCGCTCGACGCGGTGGGCCTCGCCGGCCGAGGCGACCGCTATCCGTGGCAGCTCTCCGGCGGGATGCAGCAACGCGTCGCCATCGCCCGGGCGTTGGCCTACCGGCCCAGCATCCTGCTGATGGACGAGCCGTTCGCCTCCGTGGACGCCCAGACCCGCTCGGGCCTTGAGGACCTGCTGCTGTCGGTCAAGCAGCGCTATGGCATCACCGTCCTCTTCGTGACCCACGACATCGACGAGGCGATATACCTCGGCGACCGGGTGCTGGTGCTGCGCCCGCCGGCCACCGTGGGGCACGCCGTCACGGTGAACCTGCCCCGGCCCAGGGACCAGGTGCTCACCAAGCAGGAGCCGGAGTTCGCCCGGCTGCGTGGCGAGTTGTTCGCCGCGATCGACGGCAGGTCGGTGGCGGCATGAGCGCGCGCCGACCCCTCGCGCGCCGCCGGGCGCGCGCGGGCGCGCTGGCCGGCGCGCTCGCCGGGCTGCTGGTGTTCACCACCGCGGCCTGCACCGACTACGGCGGCGACCTGTCGGGCGCCAACATCTCCGGCGGCGGGGACGGCGACACCCTGGTGGTCTCCGAGACGGCGGGGGTGCCCTCCTCCTTCCTCGCCTACGGCGTGCGCCAGGGCTATTTCGCCGACGAGGGCGTGGACCTCCAGGTCAGCCCGTCCAGCGGCGGCGCCAGCGTGATCCCCGCGCTGCTCAGCGGCGACATCGACGTCGCCGGCTCCAACGTGGTCTCCGCGCTGATCGCGATGGGCCGCCGGATGCCGATCGAGATGGTGGCGGCCGGCACCTCGACCGCCGAGGAACAGACCGACGACTTCGCCCAGTTGGTCGTCCCCGAGGACAGCCCGATCACCTCGCCCGATGACCTGGACGGGACGCGGATCGCCGTCAACTCGCTCCAGAACATCAATGACGTCGTCGTCAACTCGGTGCTCCGCGAGGCCGATCTCACCAACGACGACGTCCGCTTCGTGGAGATGCCGCTGCCCGACATGCCGGCGGCGATCCAGCGGGGCGACGTGGACGCGGGCGTGTTGATCGAGCCGTTCGCCACGATCGGGATCTCCCAGGGGCTGCGCCCGCTGGCCGGCCCCTATGTCAACACCAGGCCGGGCCTTCAGATCGGCACCTTCCTGATGACCTCGGAACGGGTCGCCGACAACCCCGAGCTGGTCGCGGCCTTCCGCGCCGGCGTGGAACGGACGGCCCGCTCGATCGCCGAGGACCCTGACGCGTTCCGCGAGGCGCTGCCCGAGATCAGCGACCTGGCACCGGAGTTGGCCGGCCGGATGAACCTGCCGGTGTGGCACGGCACCACCGACCGGGAGTCGATCGAGACCATCCACGGCGTGATGCGCGAGATCGGCCTGACCGAGGCCGACCTCGACTACGACGACTGGGTAACGGACTGACCCCCGGGCCAACCTCACGCGCCACCGCCCCCTTCGGACAACCGCTCCTGAAGGGGGCGGGCCAGCTCGGCCACCCAGTCGGGATCGAGGTCGAGGAGCCGGCGGAAGCGGTCGAGGGCGGCGAGCCACTGCTGTAGGGAGCCGGGCTCCGGCTCGGCGGCGAGGAAACCCCGACGCGCGGCAACGGCCGACTCCTCGTCCCGGCGGGCGCAGTGGAGGAGGAAGAGGTTCCCCCAGGGTTCGAAGTCCTCGACGCTCTCGGCGGTTTCCTCGGTCAGTCGCGTCAGGGCTCGCGCCCAGTGGGCCTCCGCCTCCGCGGTTCGGCCGGCGAGCCGGTGGGCGACGCCGGCGATCACGGACGCCGCCGCATGGTCCGGCTGCCGTGCGAGTGCGCGCTCCACGTCGCCCAACGCTTCGCCGGGATCACCGGTCATGAGGCGTACCTGCGCGCGATAGACCAGGGCCCACGCCTCCTCGGGCTCCGCCTCCAGCAAACGGTCCAGATCCGCCAGTGCCTCGGCGTCGTTGCCCAACAGCAGGTGGACCTCCGACCGTATGGCCCGGGCCCCGGGGTCATCGGGCGTGGCCCGCAGGGCACGGTCGAGGTCGGGCAGTGCCTCACGGGGCTGGCCGAGGGAGAACAAGGCCATCCCCCGGTACAGGTAGGGCTGTTCCCAGTGGGGATCAAGGTCAATGGCCCGGTCGGTGTCGGCCCGGGCCTCGGTCAGCTGCCCCAGCGTCAACCGCGCCAGGGCACGGCCGGCCAGCGCCGTCTCGCGGCGGGCGGGGTCGGTCTCCCACCTCAGGAAGAGGTCCACGGCCGTCTCCGAGAGGTCCGCCACCTCCTCCGCGCCGTCCGGGACGCGCTGGGCGAGCAGGGCGACGAGCACCGGCAGCCGCTCGCTCCGGCGGAGGACGACCCGGACCCGGCTCTCCTCGGTGACGCCCCTGGCGGCCAGGAGCGCCCGCGCCTCCTCCTCGGTGAAGACGTCGAGCGCGATCTGGTGCACCTGGTCGAGCCCGTCCCGCCAGCGCCGGGCGTCGAGTTGGTCCTGGCCAGCACCCCGCTGGCCATGCTGGTCCCGCCCGGCGCGTGGTGGTCGGCGGTCTCCGCCGAGGCGGCCACCTCCTGGTAGAGCCTGCGGTAGAGGGCCAGGCGCTTCTCGAAGTCCTTGAGCGGGTGGTCCAGTTCGCGCAGCCGCCGGGCCATCGCCTCCATGGCCTCGATCGGGCCGTGCACCTCGTCCGCCACGGTGACGGTCGCCGCGCCCCGCTCGACCGCCAGCTTCTCCCACTGCCGCACCAGCGCCGTCTTGCCGACGCCCGCGTTGCCCGAGACATGGAAGACGAACTGGTAGTCGTCGTGCTCGACGCCCCGGGCCAGGTTGTCCCGGAAGGCCGCCAACTCCCCTCTGCGCCCCACGAATCCGGCCTGCCGCCGGCGCCTGATCACCTCGCGCCTGGACCGTCGCTCCCCTGCCATGTCCGAGCCCCCCTTCTCGCTCTCCGTCTTCGGGACACTACCCGGCGCCACTGACAACGGGCGGGGACGAGGCGGTCTTCCGGGGCCGGCGGGGCCGCTGGTACGGTCCCCCGATGCCCGCCCTCGGGTGGGTCCCTGGACCCGACCGCAACGGAGCTGTCGCGATGGAGCCGGAGACCGAGTGGGTGCAGACCCTCTCCACGGGTTGGTTGTTGTCCATAGCCGGGGTGGCGGTCGCCGCCCTGCTGTTTCTGATCATTGTCCTTCGGATGCACGCGTTCCTGGCGCTGATCACGATCAGTCTGGGAACGGCCTTCGCCACCGGCATCCCCTCCGAGCAGGTGTTGCCGACCCTGACCGGCGGCTTCGGGGACACCCTGGCCAATGTGGCGCTGCTCGTCGGCCTCGGCGCGATCCTGGGCCGGCTGATCGAAGTGAGCGGCGGCGCCCAGTCGTTGACCGACGCCATGATCCGGCGCTTCGGCGAGGAACGAGCCCCGCTGGCGCTGGGCGTGGCCTCGTTGATCTTCGGCTTCCCCATCTTCTTCGACGCCGGCCTGGTGGTGATGCTGCCGATCGTCTTCGCCGTGGCCCGCCGGCTCGGCGGCGGCGTGCTGCGCTACGGCCTGCCGACGGCCGGCGCGTTCTCGGTGATGCACGCCTTCCTGCCGCCGCACCCGGGGCCGGTGGCCGCCACCGAGCTGCTGGGCGCCGACCTCGGCCTCGTGACGGTGTTCGGGCTGCTGATCGCCGTCCCCACCTGGTATGTGACCAGCTATCTCTTCGGGCTGTGGGTGGGGAAGCGGGTGGTGCTTCCGGTGCCCGAGCTGCTCACCGGGGGTCCCCGGGCCGAGGAGCAGGAGGAGCCGCCGCGCCCCGGCACGGTGATCGCGCTGCTGCTGCTCCCGCTGGTGATGATCTTCGCCAACACGGGCCTGGACGCGGCCAGGGCGGCCGGTTGGGTCAGCGGCGAGGAGAGCTGGTTCGAGACGGCGCGGGCGCTGGGTTCGACGCCGGTGGCGCTGCTGGTGGCGGTGCTGGTGGCCGGCCATGTGCTGGGGACGCGGCGCGGCCGGGGCCGGGAGGTCGTGGAGGAGCTGACCGACTCCGCGCTGGGGCCGGTCTGTTCGATCATCCTGATCACCGGCGCCGGCGGGATGTTCGGCGCGGTGCTGCGGGCCAGCGGGATCGGCGACGCGCTCTCGGAGAGCCTGGCCGACCTGGGGCTGCCGGTGATCGTGGCGGCCTTCGTCATCGCCTCCGCGCTGCGGATCGCGCAGGGCTCGGCGACGGTGGCGCTGACCACGGCCGCCGGGCTGATGCAACCGGTCGTGGACGGCGGCACGTTCTCGGCGGTGGCCCTGGCGGCGCTGGTGCTGGCGCTGGCGGCCGGCTCGGTGATCGCCAGCCATGTCAACGACTCGGGGTTCTGGCTGGTGGGGCGGTTCATGAACATGGATGTGCGCACCACGCTCAGGACGTGGACGGTGCTCCAGACGTTGATCGCCGCGATGGGCTTCGCGCTGGCCTGCGCCCTCTACGCGGTGGCCTGAAACCAGCCCCCGTTCCCTCCGCGTTCAGGCGGTTCAGGCGGTTCAGGCGGTGAAGTGGCCGCGCAGGGTCTCCTGGAGGTGGTCGCGTGCGGCGAGCAGGTGCTCGGCCAGCTCGCCCGCCTCGGCCCTGGACGGCAGCCGGTGCGCCGGGACAACGGCGGCGAGCGAGGCCAGCGGGGTGCCGGCGCGGTCCCGCAGCACGGCGGCCACAGCGGAGATGCCGCGTTCGCCCTCCTCGATGTTGACCGCGTAGCCGGTGCGTCGGATCTCGGCCAACTCGGCGGCCAGGCTGGGCCAGTCGGCGACCGAGGCGGTGGTGCGGGTGGTCAGCTCGGCGCCGTCGTAACGCCGGGTCAGCTCCGGCTCCGGCATGGCGGCCAGTATCGCCTTGCCGGCGGCGGTGCAGTGCGCCGGCAGCACCACGCCGGTGCGGTTGCCGACGCGGACGGCGCGGGGGCTCTCGACGCAGTCGATGAACCGGACGTTGCGCCCCTCCAACAGCGAGAGGCTGACCGTCTCCTGGGTGCGGTCCCGCACCTCCTCCAGCACCGGCCTGGCCACCTGCCGGATGTCCACCCGGCCGATCGCGGCCAGGCCGATCTCGTTGAGCACCGGGCCCGGACGGTAGGCGGTGTTGGGCTTCTCCTGGATCACGAAGCCGCGCCGGCGCAGGGCGTTGAGCAGCCGGTGCGCGGTCGAGGGCGCGACGCCCAGCGCACCGGCGGCCTCCGAGACGCGCAACGCCTTCCGCTCCCCGATGAGTTCGAGAAGGCGGAGGGCGTTGTCCACCGAGCTGGCCCCCGATGCTTCATTCGACATAAAAGAATTCTAGCCCAGTTCTTTTCTGTTGAGAGGGCCCTCGGGGTAGGGAAATCACGTCCCCCGAGGGCCTCGTCGCGGACGTGCCCGGTCGCTTCAGCCCCGCCGCACCGACAGGGTCAGCGCGCCCACGCCGGTGATCGAGGCGTGCACGGTGTCGCCCGGCACGATCGCGCCGACGCCGGGGGGCGCCCCGGTGAAGATGAGGTCGCCGGGCAGCAGGGTCATCATGTGCGAGGCATACGACACGATCGCGGGCACCGGCGTCAACAGGTCGCGGGTGTTGACGTGTTGCCGCTTCCCGCCGTTGACGTCCAGCCAGATCTCCAGGCCGCCCGCGTCGCCCACCTCGTCGGCGGTGACCAGCACCGGGCCGAGCGGGCTGAAGGTGTCGTAGCTCTTGCGCCGCGAGCGGTCGGCGGCCGAGCGCACCGTGATGTCCAACCCGAGGGTGTAGCCCAGGACATGGTCCAACGCCCGCTCCTCGGGGATGTCGGTCCCGCCCTCGCCGACGACGATCACCAGCTCCGACTCGTGGTGGATCTCCTGCCCCGCCTCGACGATCTCGCTCGGCAGCACGATGTCGTCGCCGGGCCCGGAGAGGGAGGACGGCGCCTTCAGGAAGACGTCGAAGTTCATCATCCAGGACTCGACCCCGCCCAGGGTCCGCTCCTGCACCCCGTGCATCTCCGCCACATGGTCGGCGTAGTTGCAGGCGCAGGCCACGATCTTGCTCGGGTTGAGCGCGGGGGCGCGCAGCCGCACCGCGTCCAGCGGCCGGCCCTCGCCGGCGGCCGCCGCCTCCGCCAGCCGGCCGCGCACCCGCGGGAAGTCCCGGCACAGCCGGCGCCACCAGCCGGCGGTCACCGGGTCGGGGTCGTGCGGCCAGCCCAACGCCTCGGTGACGTCGACCACTCGGGGCGACTCCCCCGTCTCGTCCACCACGCCCAGGCGGTGGTCGTCGAAGAGCGCCAGCTTCATCTCGTCTGCCTTTCGATCTCTCCGGCGGCCGGTTCGGCGCGGCCGGTTCACGGTGCCGTGCGGGTGGGGCGTGCGGCGTGCGGTGGGGCGTGCGGTGTGCGGCGGGGCGTGCGTTCTGCCGCTGCGGCGGCGGTCGCCCGTTGGGGGTCAGCCGCCGAAGACGTCGGTGACGGTCTGGGCCGTCGGCAGGGACTCCTCGCGGTAGACGCCCAGGGCGCGCAGCACCGGGTCGTCGCCCAGCGAGAACAGGTCGGCGCCCTCGGCCGAGTGGTGTTCCTCGGCGGCCCAGGACGGGACCACGAACATGTCGCCCGCCGTCCAGTCGAAGCGGCGTCCGTCGATCACGCTGTGGCCCTCGCCCCGGAAGACCACATAGACGCGGTTGCCGCTGCGCCGCACGGGCAGCGAGGCGCCGCCGGGTCGCAGCCGGTGCATCCCGCAGGAGAGGGTGGGCAGCACGCTGGCGCCGGAGCGCGGGTTGGTGAACTCCAGGCTGACCAGCGGCGCTTCGGTGCCGGCGGCCAGCTCGGCCAGCCGGCGGGCGGTCTCCGTCCAGCGGTAGACCAGCAGCCGGGACGGCTCGGGGTCCAGCGGGCCGCGCACCGCGCCGGCCACCATGGTGTCGGCGAACGCGCCGCCGCCGGCCGCGAACTCCCGCTCGGAGCGGTTGTGTTCGCCCTCGACCGGCTGGCGCAGCTCGGGGTGCTGCTCGAAGAAGACCGCGTCCAACGCCTCGATCATCGGCAGGTCGAGGCCGTCGAACCAGTACATGTGCCCGTCGCCGCCGTTGGCGTGGTCGTGCCAGGCCCCTCCCGGGGTCAGCACCAGGTCGCCGGGGTGCATGTCGCAGGCGTCGCCGTCCACGGTGGTCCACACGCCCTCGCCCTCGGTGACGAAGCGGATGGCGCCGGGCGTGTGCCGGTGCGCGGGCGCGGTTTCCCGGGGGCCCAGGCACTGGAGCGCGCCCCACAGGGTGCCGGCGGCGTAGGGCCGGCCGCCCAGGCCGGGGTTGGTGAGGGAGAGCACCCGTCGTTCGCCGCCGCGCTCGACGGGGACGAGGCGGATGGCGCGTTCGGCCAGCGGGCGCAGCACCGAGCCGCGCCAGAGCCAGGGCACCGCCTTCGGCCGTGGGGTCGGGGTGAGCAGCTGCTCGGTGATGGTCCACAGGGGGCGCAGCTCGGCGGCGTCGATGTCCCGGTAGAGCGCGCTCAGTTCGGGCTCGACGTCCCCGGGCTCCGGGGTCCCGTCGGACGTCCGGGTCTCCTCGGCGGTGGACATGGGGGCCTCCTGATCGATCGACAGACGGGCGGGGGTGTTGCGTCGCGGTGGCGCGCGCCTCGGCGTGCGTTCAGCGGCGGCGTGCGCCTCGGCGTGCGTTCAGTGGCTGCTCGCGCTGGTGGCGTGCTCCGGCGTGCGCCCCGGGGGCAGGCCGATCCCGAAGCGCCGCACGCTCTCCAGCAGCGAGGCCCGACGCATATAGGCGCGGGCGCGCCCGGGGTCGGCGGCGATGGCGCGCATCTCGGCGTGCGAGGCGCGGCGGCGCGCCTCGTCGGTCTCCCGGAGCCGGTCGGTGTTGCGCTGGGTGTCGGCCTGCACATACTCGACGGCGATCCGCCGCCTGCGGTCGGCGAAGGTGTCCAACTCGGCGTCCGCGTCGGCGCCTTCGGCGATCCGCGCGAGGCGGCGGGCCAGGTCCACGGCGTCGTGGATGCCGCTGTTGAGTCCGACGCCACCCATCGGGCTGTTGATGTGCGCGGCGTCGCCGATGAGCGTCACGTCCCCGACCCGGAAGGTCTCGGCGACCCGCTGGTGAACGCGGTAGAGCTGGCGGTCGATGATCGGGTAGCCGCCGGGCCAGGGCGCCACGCCCTGGAACTGGCGCTGCAACGTCTCCTCAGCCAGCGCCTCCTCCTCGCTCTGCCCGGCCGGCACCGGCCAGACCGCGCGCCAGGACTCGGGGGTGCGCAGCAGGAACAGCCACTCGCGCGGGTCGGCCACGTAGTTGACCTCGGCGATCCCGGGCAGCGCCTCGGAGAGGTCGACGGAGGTGCTGGCGATCAGGAAGCGCTCGGGGTAGGTGAAGCCGGTGAACTCCACGCCCAGCGCGTTCCGCACCGTGCTGCCGGCGCCGTCCGCGCCGATCGCGTGAGAGCCGGTCAGCTCGCGCGGCCCGTCGGGGGTGTGCAGTGCGACGGTCACCCCGCCGCCGGGCCGCTGGCGCACGCCGGTCACCCGGCAGCCGAAGCGCAGCTCCACGCCCGGGGTGGTGCGCAGCCGCCGGTGCAGCATCCGCACCAGGTGCTGCTGGTTGAGCTGGAGCCGGTAGGGATAGGGGGTCTCGTCGGCGAGGAGCGAGAAGTCGAACTCGGCGACCAGGCCCTCCACACGGTCCCTGAAGTGGTAGATCGGCACGCGCAGACCCTCGGCGTGCATCTGCTCGGCGACGCCCAGCTCGTCGAGGAGTTCGAGCGTCGCCGCGTGAAAGGTGGAGGCCCGCCAGTCGGTCTTGGGCTCGTCCTCGGCCTCGATCAGGACGACCGGAACGCCCAGCCGGGCCAGCGAGGCCGCCGCCACCATCCCGACCGGCCCGCCCCCGACGACGAGCACCGGTCCTTCCCTGAGTCCACGCTGTAGTGCTGCCATGCGGTCAATCTCTCACGAGTTCCACTCATGAGAAATAGAGCTTGGCAAACTTCTTCTATGCAGAAAACAACGGAGATGGCGCCGGAAAAGCGGAAGCCCGGTCGGGAGCGGGCGCCTACGGTGCCACCCATGCCCGAGAACGTGCCCGAGAACGTGCCCCAGAAGGCCTCGCCCCCGGCCCGCGACGACCGCCCCGAGGAGGCCCGTCGCGCGCGACTGAGCCGGATCTTCGACGAGGTCGCCGAGCTGTACGACCGGGCCAGGCCCGGCTACCCGCCCGAGCTGTTCGACGACCTCGCCGATCTCGCCGGGGCCGGCCCCGGCAGCCGCGTGCTGGAAATCGGATGCGGGACCGGCCAGGCAACGGTGCCGCTGGCCCGACGCGGCTGCCGGGTCACCGCCGTCGAGGCGGGCGAGCGGATGGCCGCCGTCGCCCGCCGCAACCTGGCGGGCGTCGGAACCGCCGAGGTGGTCACCGCCGCCTTCGAGGACTGGCCGCTGCCGGCGGAACCGTTCGACGCGGTCGTCTCGGCGACCGCGTTCCACTGGATCGACCCCGCGCTGCGGATGGTCAGGACCGCCGAGGCGCTGCGCGCGGGCGGTGCGCTCGCCGTGGTGCGCGGGCAGCATGTGCGCGGCGGCACCGAGGAGTTCTTCGTCGAGGTGCAGCGCTGCTACGAGCGGTTCGACCCGCGCACCCCACCCGGCCTGCGGCCGCCCGAGGCCGACGACGTCGACGGCTCCGACCACGTGGAGGAGGTCGCGCGCAGCGGCCTGTTCGGACCCACCGTCCTCCGCCGCCACCAGCTGGACCTCACCTACTCCACGGACGCCTATCTGGACCTGCTGCGCACCTTCTCCGGCCACCGCGACCTGCCCGACGCCGCCAGGGAGGGGCTGCTCGCCTGCGTCGCCGGGCTGATCGACGGGCGGTACGGGGGCCGGGTCACCAAGCGGTACCTGATCGAACTCGCCGTCTCGCGCCGGCTCTGACCGCGCCGAACGGGGCCCGGGCCGGCCCGCCGGTACCGTGTGGGGGCACCAACGGCGCGACGGACGGAGCGAGATGGGTGACCGGCTGGTCTGTGTGGGGTCCTACACCGAGGACAGCGGCGGCTCGGGCCCCGGGCTCACCGTGCTCCGGGAAGACGCCGGGGGAACGCTGTCCACCGTCGCCGAGTTGGGGGTGTCCGGCTGCTCCTGGCTGGCCTGGCACCCGAGGCTGCCGGTCGGCTATGCCGTCAACGAGCTGGATCTCGGCGGCGTCACCGCGTTCGCCCTGGACGCCGACGGCACGCCCCGCGTGCTGGGCACCCTGGACAGCGGCGGGTCCGCGCCGTGCCAGCTGACGGTCACCCCGGACGGCCGGCACGCGCTGGTCGCGCACTACGGCAGCGGCAGCGTCGCCGTCCTCGCCCTGGACGAACGGGGCGTGCCCACCCGACGCGCTGACCTGGCCGAACTGGAGGGGTCCGGCCCCGACCCGGACCGCCAGGAGGCGCCGCACGCCCACATGGTGACGCTGGACGCCGCCGGCACCCTGGCCACCGTGGTGGACCTGGGAACGGACACCCTCTGGTCCTACCGGCTGACCCCCGAGGGGCGGCTGGTGGACCGGGTCGCCTCCCGGCTCCCGGCCGGCTGCGGGCCCCGGCAGCTGGTCAGGGCCGGCGGGCAACAGGCCTATGTGGTCACCGAGTTGACCAGCGAACTGATCCCGTTGCGCGAGTCGGCGCCCGGCGTCTTCGAGCCGGGCGAGGGCGTGCCGGCCTCCGGCTGGCCGGAGCGGAACCACTGCGCCCAGCTGGCGCTGACGGCCGACGGCCGGTTCGGCTTCGTCTCCAACCGTGGCCCCGACACCGTCACCGCGTTCGCCCTCGCCGGGGACGCCGCGCCGCGCGTCGTGGCCGAACACCCGCTGGGCGCCGCCTGGCCACGGCACTTCTCGCTGGACGGCCGCCGGATGTACGCGGCGGGACAGACGGGCGACGTGGTGGTCGGCCTCGAACTGGACCCGGCCACCGGGGCGTTGACCGAACGCGTCCGCCATCCGGTGGCCTCCCCCGCCTTCGTGGCGGCGGTTCCCGAGCGCTGAGGCGCCCGACGGCACGGCCGTCGCCGGCCCGGTGCGGGGCCGTGACCTCGCCGGGACCTCGTTGTCAGACCCCCGTGCCACACTGTCGGAAACCGGATGACCACGGGGGGCGATGGGCAGTGGCGGGGCAGGGGGACGGGGATGTGACGCGGGGGGCGATCGGCGCCGTGCGGGGAGCCGTTCCCGGATACGCGGTGCTGCTGGCGCTGCTGGTCGCGGGCACGGTGTTCGCGCACCGGGAGGGGCTGACCTGGCTGCGGCTGTGCGGGGCTGCGCTGTCGCTGCTCGCGCTCTGGCGGCTGGTGTGGCACGCGCGGGCGCGGCTGACGGCGACCGGGGCGTTGCTGCGGGTCGGCGCGGCCTTCGGCGAGGCCAGGTCCGTGCCCTGGCACCACATACGGCTGATCACGGTGGACGCGGGCGGCTCCGAGGCGCTGCTCCGCGACGGGGAGCGGCTGCGGCTACCGGCGCCCCGGGGCCATCTGGCCCAGGGGCCGGAGGCGTTCGATGCGGCGGTGGCGCGGCTGCGCTCCGCGATACCCGAGGCGGAGTCCGGGTCCCCGGCGCTGAGCGCGCCACCGGCCGGCGCGTGGACCCGGCGCCGGCTGCTGCTGCGCTGGGCGGTGGCGCTGGTCGCGGTCGCGGTGGTCGCCGGCTGGTCGCTGCGGAGCGACCAGCCCTGGGAGGCGCCGTGGTGGCCGGGGAGCGCCACGCTGGCGAGCGTGCCCGACCCGTGCGCGGTCGCCGAGGCCAGCCTGGCCGGGCTGGGCGTCGCCCGGAGCGGGCCGGAGCCGGCCGAGCAGCCGACGGTGGACGAGGCCGAGGGGTACCGGTCCGTGGCGTGCCAAGTGGCCCACGACGAGGCCAGGTTCACGCTCGTCTACCGGCTCCATCCCTGGCGGGGCTCCGCCGAGGCCGCGCCGGCGGACGCCGCCGGGGAGTATTTCGGCTGGACGCCGTACGCCGGTGGCGGCCAGGACGTCGAGGGGACGACCTGGCGGCGGGAGGACACCCCGAGCGGTGTCGAGCTGAGTCACCGCCGTTCCAATGTGGTGATCACCGTGGCCCGGCAGAGCTGGGCGCTCGACGGCCAGCCGGCGGACGCCGTGGTGGAGGCGTCCCTGCTGGCCGCCGGCGCCCTGAGCGCGCTCGACGACTGACCGGGCCGGCCCCGCCGCCCACCCGGGAGTCGTCACCCCCCGCCGATCACCCGGCGGCGATCACACGGCGGCGATCACACGGCGGCGATCACACGGCGGCGGTCAACGCCTCGAACTGCTCGTCCGTCAGCTCGACTTCGGCGCCGGTCACGTTGTCCTCCAGGTGGGCCACGGAGGAGGTGCCGGGGATGGGCAGGATCGCGGGCGAGCGGCGCAGCAGCCAGGCGAGGGCCAGCGCGGAGGGCGAGGCGCCGCGCTCGGCCGCCGCCCGGGCCAGCGGCCCGTCGCCCTTCGCCAGCGCCCCGGTCGCCAACGGGAACCACGGAATGAACGCGAGGCCGTTGCGCTCCGCGTACGCCAGCACGTCCTCGGCGGCTCGGTCGGCGAGGTTGTAGCGGTTCTGCACGGACACCACGGTGGCGTGCGTGGACGCCTCCTCGATCTCGGCGATGCTCACCTCGCTGAGCCCGATGTGCCGGATCTTGCCCTCCGACTGGAGGGCGGCCAGGGTGCCGAGCTGGTCGGCGAGCGGCACCGTGGGGTCGATCCGGTGCAGCTGAAGCAGGTCGATCCGCTCCACGCCCAGGTGCCGCAGGCTCAACTCGACCTGCTGCCGCAGGAATTCGGGACGCCCCAGCGGCACCCACCCGTTGGGCCCGGTGCGGGCGAAGCCGGCCTTGGTGGCGATCACCAGATCGGCCGGATAGGGGTGGAGGGCGCGGCGCAGCAGCAGATCGGCGGTGAACGGGCCGTAGGCGTCGGCCGTGTCGATCAGCGTGACGCCCAGCTCGACCGCCCGGCGCAGGACCCGCACCGCCTCGTCGGGGTCGGCGGGATCGCCCCACACCCCGGGCCCGGTCAGCTGCATCGTCCCGTAGCCGAGCCGACGCACGGGCAGGTCCCCGCCCAGGTCGAACGTTCCCGAGTGGGAGACCGGGGTGCCATCAGATGCCGTCACGCCATCCTCCTTGAGCAGTGCTGGTGAAACCGCCCGCCCAATCTAGGCAGGGCGCGCACCAGGCCGGGGGCCGGGGCGCCCGGCGCGGCGGGTGCGTGCGGGCCGGGTCACGCCGGCGACATGACCTCCCACAGGTGCCCGTCCGGGTCGACGAAGTACAGCCCGCGTGCGCACAGCGGATGCCCGGTGGAGCCGTTGGCCGGGTCCGATGGGTCGTCGCCGAAGGGCACGCCGGCCGCCGTCAGCCGGGCCAGTATCCCGTCGAAGGTCTCCGGGTCCACGTCGAACGCCAGATGCTGCCCGGCCGGTCGCTCGTCGGCGACGAACTCCAGGGTCAGGCTGTCGTTGACCCGCACAGGCGCGAGGTGCCCGCCCTGGCCGTCGGGCGGCAGCCGATGCAGGTCCAGCACCGAGGCCAGGAAGTCGGCGGCGGCGTGCTGGTCGCGGGCGGGGATCAGCACGTGGTTGAGGGTGATGGTCACGAGGTGCTGCCTTCCGTTCGGACGGCGCCGTGGAGCAGGACGGAGACCAGCTCCGCAGGGCTCACGGTGGCGTTGGCGGTGTCGAGGACGAACTGGTGGGAGAGCGAGCCGAGGAAGATCGCGGCCAGCCGCTCGGGCGGGAGGCGCAGCCGTTCCCCGTCGGGGCGGATCAGCTCGGCGATGGCGTCGCGCACCACGGCCATGGCCGACTCGCGCGCCCCGGGACCCGGCGCACCGTCCTGGCCGGGGCCGTCCTGGCCGGGGCCATCCTGGCCGGGGCCCGGCCGTTTCGGCTGGTGGCCGGAGGCCGCCAGCGCGCCCAACACCGTGCCCAGCCGGGCCAGATGGGCGCGCATCGCCTCGGCGGCCTCGACCAGCCGCTCGGCCAGCGGGCGTTCCGGCGGGATGGCGGCGAGTTCGCGCAGCACATGGTCGGGGTTGACCACCTCGTTCACGCAGGCGGCCAGCACCTCGTCCTTGTCGCGGAAGACCCGGAAGATGGTGGCCTCGCCGATGCCGGCGGCCCGGGCGATGCGGCTGGTGGTGACGGCCGCGCCGTGCTCGACCAGCAGGGGTACGGCGGCCGCCACGATCATCGCGCGCCGCTGCTCCGCGCTCATCCCGGGCGCCCGGCGGCGGGGGCGACGTTCCTCGCTCATGCCGCAACCCTACGGAGTGAGCACTCACTCCGTCAATGCCCGCCCGCCTGACGCCCGCTGTCCCCGGGACCGCACGACCGCCTCAGCGGTAGACCCGCCCCGGCTCGGCCGCGCCGGGCGCCATCAGCTGGGTCACGGTGACAAAGGTGTAGTGCTCGGCCTTGAGCCGCTCGATGATGCCGGGCACCGCCGGCACCGTTCCGTCGTAGAGGTCGTGGAGCAGGATGATCCCGTCCCGGTCGGCGCCGTCCAGGACCCGTTCCTCGATCAGCTCGGAGTCGGTGGTCTCGTAGTCCTTGGCGGTGACGCTCCAGAGCACCTGGGCCAGCCCCAACTCCTCGCTGACCTCGCCCACCATGTCGTTGGTGCGGCCCTGCGGCGGGCGCATCAGGGTGGGCGTGACGCCGGTCAGCTCGGCTATCGCCTCCTGCGTCCTGGACAGCTCCTCGCGCACCTCGTCGCGGTCGAGGTCGGTGAGGCGCGGGTGGGTCCAGGTGTGGTTGGCCACCTCGTGCCCCTCGTCGACCATCTGCCGGACCAGCTCGGGGTAGGTGTCGACGTGGTTCCGCCCCAGCAGGAAGAAGGTCACCGACACCTCCTCCTCGCGCAGGATCTCCAGCAGTTCGGGGGTGTGCTCGCTGGGCGCGGAGTCGAACGTCAGGGCTATGCACTTCAGTTCGCCGCAGTCGGGCCCCTCCAGGCTCACCGCGCTCTCCACCGCCGGCCCGCTCCGCGCGTCGGCGGGCGAGACGGTGGCCATCGAACACCCGCTCAGCGCCAGCAACGAGGCCGCCGCCGCTATCGCGCCGGCGCCCCTTCCCCGCCCCCTGCCGTGCTCTCGGCCTCGCAGACTTGCGCGCACACCGGCTCGCGACACGTCGAACTCCCCCGTGGTGAAGTGTGGTGATCCCCGTGGTCAGCCCTCCGGGGGCGGAGCGCCGCGCGCCCCGCCCCCGGAGAGGCAATGATCACGTCATCCTATGACCGGCCCTGAGCTGCGCCTTCACCGGCCCCCCACGGAACGGAACGCCCGCCTTCCCACGGGCTTCACCAAAGGATCAGGGGGTCAGGGCGGGATCAGGCCAGTTCCTCGGCGGCCCGCCCGGCGACCCGGTAGGCCAGCGCGAGGATGGTCAGCACCGGGTTGACGCCGCCGTTGGTCACATGGAGCGAGGCGTCCACCACCCGCACATTGGCGTGCCCCCACACCCGCCCCCAGGAGTCGGTGACCGAGTTGGCGGGGTCCTCTCCCATCCGGCAGGTCCCCGCCTGGTGTTGGCCGCCGCTGGGATGGCTGGCCTGGACGGTGCCGAACGGGAAGACCGCCCGCGCCCCGCTGGCCCGCAACCAGCTCTCCGCCCGCTCGGCCAGCAGCCGCTTCGCGGCCAGGTCTGCCTCGTGCGGCCGGCCGGTCAGCCGCGCCACGGGTATGCCGAACGAGTCCCGCACGTCGCTCGCCAACGTCACCCGGGAAATCGGACTGGGCACCTCGTGCACCGGCCCGGTCACCATCGCCAGCCGGGGGTACAGCTCCCGCAGCCCCCGGACGGCCGCGCTCCCCCAGCTGGGGATCTGCCCCAACGAGAGCAACGTCTGGTACGCCTGCAACGGGGTCGGCACGAAGTCGTTCGCCAGCATTCCGCCGCCCACGACGCCCGGGTTGTGGTGCCGGAAGTCGTTGCAGGCGATGCTCGGCCCCGGGCCCACGCAGTCCTGCACCATCTCGTCGAAGAGGGCGTGCGCCCCGGCGTAGCCGTGGCCCTGGAGATGGCGCCCCACCTGGTCGTGGTTGTTGCCCAGGCCGTTGGGCTCCCGCGCCGACGGGCTGTTGAGCAGCAGGCGCGCGGTCTCGATCGCGCCGGCGCCCAGCAGAAAGGCGCGCGCCCGCACCTCGCGCCGCACCAGCCGCATCCCCTCGGGCCTCCTCCGCCGGGCGACCAGCGCGACGGCTACCGCGCGGCCGGCCGAGTCGGTGACCAGCCGCTCGGCCCGCGCCCCGGTGAGCACATCGCAGCGGCCGGTGGCCAGGGCGCGGGGGATCACGGTGTTCCTGGTGTCGTTCTTGAAGTCGCCGGGACAGCCGAAGCCGACGCAGGCGGCGCAGTTGAGGCAGCCGCCCCGCCCGTTGTAGGCGGTCGAGTTGATCAGCAGCGGGACCGGCGAGGTCGCCAGGCCCAGCTCGTTGGCGCCCCTGGCCAGCGGTCCCGCGACCGCGTTGGGGCGCACCGGCGGCATGGGGTAGCCCCGGGCGCGCTCGTCGGCGAACGCGTTCCCGCGCGAGTCACCGCTCACCCCGATCTCCCACTCGGCGCGGTCGTAGGAGGACGCCAACTCCTCGTAGGTCAGCGGCCAGTCGGCGAGGCTGCTGCCCTCGGGGACACCGTAGAGGCTGGCCATCCGGAAGTCCTCGGGGCAGAACCGCCAGGCCTGCGCGCCATAGACGCGGGTCCCGCCGCCGACGGTCATCGCGTTGTTGTTCCAGCGGGCGTCGTCCGGCCAGACGGTCTCGTCGCCGGCCCGGCCGGCCGCCACCCTCGGGTTGCCCTCGGCCGGCGGTCCCGCCGTGGCGTCATAGTCGCCGTTGACGGCGACGCGGCGCTGGCTGCGCAGGTGGTCGGCGCGCAGTTCGGCCGGGGTGAGCCACGCGCCGCGCTCCACCAGCAGCACCCGGTGGCCGGCCTCGGCCAGCACGCAGGCCGCGACGCCGCCGCCCGCGCCCGCGCCCACCACCACGGCGTCGTAGTGGCCGGCGACGGCGTCCCAGTCGGTGGTGGGCGGCGGGGCGTCGTCGGGCTCGGGCCACGGGGCGGAACCGGGCCGCTCGCGGTAGCCGATCAGCCGCCAGGAGAGGCCGTCGCGGTTGCCGCCGTTGCCCGGGTCGCCCCAGAAGCCCTGGGCGGCGAGCCGGATCACGGTCCGCAGGAACTCCTCGGGGTCGGTCTCGCCCCACTCGGCCCTGGCGTCGCCGTCCAGCAACTCCTCGATCACCACGTCCTGTTCGGCCGGGGCGAAGTCCGCGAAGTGCACGCCGCAGGTGGGACCGCCCGCGTTCCGCGCGCACGCCTCGTGGTCCAGCAGGTCGAGGCCGGTCTCGACCAGGGGCGCGAGGCGGCGCGCGTCGCCGGCGAGGATGCGCGGGAGGAAGGCGTCGAGACCCGCCTCCCAGCCGGCCGGGTGGTCCTCGGCCGGGATCAGGCGGTTCACCAGGGCCCTGAGGGTGACCTTCCGGTGTGGTGGGGCGGGTTGCCACGGCTCCATCGGCACTCCTTCGGGTCGCTGCCGAACGGTCGGCGCTCCGCCGGGTCGTCGTCCCCACGGCCACCCGGGACGCCCCAGCACATCAAACCCGTCCGGGCGGCGGTGTTCCATGGTCGGATTCCCACCGAAAGCGAACGAAAGCTCCGTGGGGTCACACCAACCGCCGTGCCACGCGGGGGGCGTGGGCGGCGCGGCGGGCGCGGGCGGCGTCGGCGGCGCGGGGCGTCGGCGGCGCGGGGCGTTGGCGCGCGGTTCACTGCCCGCCGCGCGGCGCGTACATGATCACGGCCATGCCGACCAGGCACACGGCGGCACCGATCAGGTCAAAGCGGTCGGGTCGGTATCCATCCGCGACCATGCCCCACGCGATCGAACCGGCCACGAAGATGCCGCCGTAGGCCGCCAGGATGCGACCGAAGTTGTCGTCAGGCTGAAAGGTCGCGACCACTCCGTAGAGCCCGAGGGCGATCGCCCCGGCGCCGACCCAGATCCAACCCCGGTGTTCGCGCACCCCCTGCCAGACCAGCCAGGCGCCGCCGATCTCGAAGAGCGCGGCGACGACGAAGAGCGCGACGGAACGGGTGACCAGCATGAGGCGTCCTTGGGGAGTGCGGGTGGTGCGGTTCGAGCGGCGCGGGGGGCCGCGTTCAACGGGCGGCGGCCGGGCGGGGCGGCGGGCCCTCGTGCGCGTCCGGCGGGCCGAAGAGCCCGTCGAGCAGTTCCGCCGCCTCGGCCGGCCCGGTCACCTCGCAGTGCAGCTCGGGGCCGTCGAACACGAGGCGGAACGCGAGGAAGGGGCAGCACCGCTGCTCGGACACCACCAGTTCGGCGAACGCCGCCGCTCGGTCCGCCGGCACGGTCAGCCGCACCCCGCCGGACAGCGGGGCGCACCGGGCGCCCTCGGTGAGACGGCGCCAGGCGGCCGTCCGTTCGGCGAACCCGCCGCCGTCCAACGAGCAGGCGACGGGCGGCTGCTCGGCCAGCGGCGGCTCGGGCTCGGGGGCGGCGGCCTCGGGGGCGCCGGGCGGTTCGAGAAAGACACAGCTCGGGTCGCACCGGCCCGAGCGGTCGGGCAGCGCGTCGAGCCGCGCGAGCGCGGCACGGAGGGTGGCGGTGAACGAGGCGAGTTCGGCCGCCCGTTCCTCGGCCGCCGCCAGCCGCGCCAGGACGCGGGGCCGCAGATCGGCGCGGACCGTGCGGCAGTCGGCCGCCGCCCAGACGGCCAGCAGCTCGGCGATCTCCTCCAGGGAGAGGCCCAGGTGCTTCGCCGCGCCGATGAAGGCCAGCCGGTCCACGGCGTCGCGGCCGTAGACCCGGTACCCGGCCGGCGTCCGCGCGGCGGGGAGCAGGCCCGCGGACTCGTAGTAGCGGAGCGTGGTCGCGGGAACGCCCGTGCGCGCGGCGAGTTGGGAGATCCGCAGGGTGTCCATGGCGGAAACGGTAAACCTTCCACCCGACTCGAAGGTCAAGCCCGCACCGGACAGGCCGCCGCCCCGGGCCGGTCCATCGGCCCGGGGCGGTTTATCGGCCGGGGCGGCGCGGGGTGGGCACCCCGGGTCAGGCGCTCCTCTGGGGCTCGCGCTGCGCTGCCGGCCGCCGCTGCCGCCCGTTGATGGCGCTGACCAGCAGCTCCGCCTCCTCGACAAAGCCGCTGATCCGCAGGGTGCCGCCGCCCTTCAGCTCGCAGCGGCAGACCACGTCGCGCCCCAGGAAGCGGGCGAGCGGGTAGCGGTTCCTGGCGGAGGTCGCGGCGGCGATGTCCGTCCACGGCACCACGGTCAGCCGGCCGGCGGCCCGCCGGGTGAGCCCGTGCTCGCGGACCACGTACACCTCGCCCCGGTCGCGCCGGCAGCGGCGCCAGATCCGCGCCGCGAGCGCCAAAGCACCCAGCGCGAGCGCGACGCCCAGCACGCCGGCCGGCGGCGGCCCTTCCAGGAACGCGGCCCAGCCCGCCACCGCGAGCCCCGCGACCGCCAGCCCCACCGCGCCCCAACCGACCCGCGCGCGCCTGCGGTTGTCCGTGTGGTGCTTGCGCACCAACCTGCCCAGTGACCGTTCAACTCCAGAGGCCACGCCGCATCACTCCCGTCTCTCGTTCCCGTCCTCGGGCGGCACTCGCCTGGCGTGTGGCACCAGTGTGCGACAGCCCGGGGCCACTCGGCGACACCTCGGACGGCGCCACACACGGAGACGTTGCGGGAACGGGAACGGTTCTGGGCACGGGGCGGGCCTGGGAACGGGCGTTGGAACGGTCCCGGCGCGCCGTGGGTCCCGCGCGGTCCCGGGGTCAGTTCAGGCGGCCCAGGGACTCGACGGCCGCCAACGGGTCAGGGCCGGCCGGGATCACGACCAACCGGTCGGCGCCGGCCTCGTGCAGGGCCCGCACCCTGGCCCTGCCGTGCTCCGGGGTGCCGGAGACGGCCAGCTGGTCCACCCAGTCGTCCGGCAGCGCCCGGGCGAACTCCTCGGGCGATCCGCTCTGTTGACGCAGCGCCGCCAGCCCGTCGGCGAACGGCAGCGGCGCGATGTGCGGCGCCCACGCCGGCTCGCCGACCATCTTCAGCCCGTCCCTGGCGTGGTCGCGGGCGACGTTCGGGTCCTCGTCCAGCGCGGCGACGGTGTAGGCCACCAACAGGTGGTCGCCCTCGGCGGCGATCTGCTCCCTGGCCGCCGCCAGATACTCGGCGCTCACCGGCTCGGCCAGCAGGGTGCCGTCCGCCACGCGCCCGGAGGCGGCCAGCGACCTGGGCCCTCGCACCCCGCCGAGCACCAGCGGCGGGCGCTCCGGCGGGGCAGCCAACTCGACCGCGTCCAGCCGCACATACCGGCCGGAGACGGTGACCCGCTCCCCCGCCAGCAGCGCCCGGAGCGCCGCCAGATACTCCTCCAGCAGGGTCAGCGGACTGGCGGGCCACGAGCCGACCTGCCGCATCCAGTCGGGCATCCCGTGTCCGACCGTCACGATCAGGCGGCCTGGGTGGAAGTTCGCCAGGGTGGCCACCTCCATGGCGGCGAACGCGGGGTTGCGCGCGCCGGCGGGCAGCAGCCCGAGACCGACCGTGATGCGCTCGGTGGCGGCGAGCACGGTGGCGGCCTGGGCGATGCCCCCATTCAGAAAGCAGTCCTCGACGATCCACAGCGAGTCAAAACCGAGCCGTTCCGCCCGCTGGGCGAACGCGACCATCGTCGACCGGTCCAGCAGACCGGGCACCAGCACACCCACGGGGCAACTCACGGCGGCTCCTCACCATCCCGACATCGCTCGGCATCGCCGACCCATCGCCGACCTGTCGCCGACCGTTCCGGGCGGCGTTCCCCCTGATCAACGACGGGACGGCGGCAGAGTTCCAGGCGCTGGGCCGCTCGGGCGGGGCGCCCGGAAGCCGGCCGGACGCTTAAGGAGTGGCGACGCGGGCCGGCTGCGGTGAGGATTCCGCGATGGATGTCTTCCTGAAGACCGAACGCCTCAGACTCCGCCCGTTCACCGAGCGGGACGCTGGCTCACTGTTGGCGCTGGACAGCGATCCCGAGGTCATGCGCTACATCACCGGCGGCCGGCCGACCAGCGCCGAGACACTTCGGCTGCGCACCCTGCCGCGCCTGCTGCACGACCACCCGGGCTGGGCGGCCGGGCGCGGCTACTGGGCGGCGGAGGAACGGAGTTCCGGCGTCTTCCTGGGGTGGTTCGAGTTCCGGCCGCTGACCGAGCAGAACGGCACAGAGGAGAACGGCACCGAGGAGAACGGCGCCGGCGGGGCCGGGACCGGCGGGGCGGAGGTGGAGCTGGGCTATCGGCTGGCGGCGTCGGCGTGGGGACGCGGCCTGGCGACGGAGGGGGCGTCGGCCCTGGTCGACAGGGGTTTCACGGAGTTGAGGGTGGCGCGGGTGACGGCCAACACCATGGCGGTCAACGCCCGTTCGCGCCGCGTCATGGAGAAGGTGGGGCTGCGGCTGGTGCGCGCCTTCGCCGGGGACTGGCCGGAGCCCATCCCCGGCTCGGAGCACGGTGAGGTCGAATACGCGCTGACCCGCGAGGAGTGGGCCGCGCGCCGCCCCGCGCCCCCGGCGCACGCGCACCAGCGCCCCACCGTTGGGTGAGGCGCCGGCGCGCGGAACAGAGCCCGGTCAGTCCGGGTCGATCCTGGTCAGTCCGCGTTCAGTCCGGGGCAGTGCGCGTCAGTCCACGTCAGTCCCGGTAGAGGACGGGTGCCGCGGGGGCGTCGAGGGCACCGCCGAAGGCGTCCTCCACGGCCCCCGCCTCCTCCGCGTTGGGGTAGGGGTTGGTGCACCCGACGCCGGCGGTCGAACCGGACATCAGGCTGCTGCACGGGCCGGGCTTGATGTCGGGCAGGCCGAGGATGTGGCCCAGTTCGTGGGAGGCGATCCGGGTGGTGTCATAGCCCTCGTCCACGGCCTGGCGGCCGAACCAGACGATGCCGTTGCCCAGGCTCGTCATGAGCGCGCGCGGCCAGCCGTCGTCAGCGACGATCTCGATGTTGGCGGACTCGCCGGCGCCGGCGGGCTCCAGTTGGACGTTGACGACGCTCTCGTTCCAGATGGCGGCGCCCGCGTGCACGGCGTCGACGAACTCCTCCGCGCCGCTGACGTCATAGGTGAGCGTCGTCGCGGCGGTGGACGGGTCGTCGGCGACCGCCTGGCCCGAGGTCCAGAGCAGCGCCAGGCTCGCCAGCAGGGTGACCAGCACCCGGGTGGCCTTGTTGAGGGTCACGTCAGCCTCCTGTGGGGGGACGATTAAGAGGTGTGCATGACAAACCTCACCCTGCCCAGCGTGGCGCCGAACCAACCCGATCCCGCCGCCGGCGCGGCCGACGGCGGGGCTTCGGATGGCCGCCGTCAACCGCGCCGGCGGCGGCGCTCGGTCACATACGCCATCACCTCGGGCGTGGCCTTGCTGGGCGCGCCCGAGTCGAAGGGCGGCTGCGGGTCGTACTCGATGGACAGTTGGGCGGCCCGGGCCGGCACCGGGCCGACGAGCCGCTCGGCCAGGGCGAGCGCCATGTCGATGCCCGAGGAGACGCCGGCGGCGGTGATGATCCGGTCCCGCACAACCACCCGCTCCTCGGTGTAGCGGGCGCCGTGTGCCTCCAGGTCGGCGACGGCCGACCAGTGGGTGGTGGCGTCCAGGCCGCGCAACAGGCCGGCGGCGCCGAGGATCAGGGAACCGGTGCAGACCGAGGTGGTCCACCGGCTGCTCGCGTGCATCCGCGCGATCCACGTCAGGAAGACGTCGTCCTCCTGGCGGGGCCTGGCCCCGGGCCCACCGGGGACGACCAGCACGTCGGTGCTGTCGAACTCGGCGAACGCCGAGTCGGCCCGCAGCCCCAGGATGTTCGCGCCGTCGAGGACCACGCCCGGGGTGAGCGCGGGGAAGCGCACCTCGACGCCGGGGAGTTGACGCAGCACCTCGTAGGGGCCCACGGCGTCGAGGGTGGTGACGCCGGGGAACAGGGGGATCAGGATGCGCATGATGGCCTCACGGTCTCGGGGTGGTGCGTTCGTTGGTTGACGGGTTCCGGCGGCTGGTCTCCGGAGCCGGGCTCGGTGGCGGCCCTGGCCGGCCGGCCTCGGTCGCCGACCTCGGCGGCCCAGTTGCGGCGGCCCGGTTGCGGCGGCTGGCCTCGGTGCGGGACCGGCCGCCGGGCGCGGCGGGCGACGGGGCCCGGTGGGTCAGGGGGCGCGGCAGCGCCGGGTTCATCGCGGGTTCATCGCGGGCCCGGCAGCGCCCCCGGGCGGGCGAACCGTTCCCGATAGGCGCCCGGGGTCACCGCCAGCACCCGCTTGAAGCTGCGGTGGAAGGTCTCGGCGGTGCCGAAGCCACACGACCGGGCGATGGCCTCCATGGTGACGTCCGTGGTCTCCAACAACCGGCGGGCCGCCTCGACGCGCGCCGTCTCGACATAGCCGGCCGGCGTCCGGCCCACCGCCTCGCGGAAGACGCGGGCGAAGTTGCGTTCGCTCATCCCGGCGCGGTCGGCGAGCGCGGCCACGGTCAGGTCCTCGTCCAGATGGTCGACGATCCACTCCTGAACCTCGCGCACGGGCGCGCGGGCCGGACGCTGGGCGGCCAACTGCGTGCTGAACTGCGCCTGGCCGCCGGGGCGTTGCACGAACATGACCAGCTGGCGGGCGATCTCCCGGGAGAGCTGGGCGCCGTGGTCCTCCTCGACCAGGGCCAGCGCGAGGTCCATGCCGGCGGTGACGCCGGCGGAGGTCCAGACCGGGCCGTCGCGGACGAAGATCGGCCGGGGGTCGACGACGACCTCGGGATGGTCGGCGGCGAGCCGGTCGCAGGAGGCCCAGTGGGTGACGGCCCGGCGCCCGTCGAGCAGCCCGGCGCTGGCCAGCAGGAACGCGCCGCTGCACACGGAGGCGACGCGGCGGGCGCGACGGGCGGTGCCCCGGAACCAGTTCACCAGGCGTTCGTCCTCGCAGGCCCGGTACACGCCTCGGCCCCCGACGGCGATCACCGTGTCGACCGGCCCCTGGAGCTGGTCGGTCGTCAGGGTCGGGGAGACGGAGAGCCCCGAGCTGGCGACCACCGGCCCCCGCTCGGCGGCCACCACCTCGATCTCCACCTCCCCGGTCCGCTGGCCGGCGGCGGTGAACACCTCGTGCGGGCCGGTGAGATCGAGGATCTGGAAGCGCGGGAAGACGACGAAGACGACACGGCGAGTGGGCACGTCCCGATTCTGCTGCCGGAGTAGAACCGGCGGCAATGACACGCTTCTGACGATTCCCGCCAACGACCGCCCGGGCCCGCCCCCACCCGGCGGGGCGAACGGGGGCGGACCCGGGCTGGGACGGCGGACTCGGACTCGGACTCGGACTCGGACTCGGCAGGAGGGTTCGGGGCGGACGCCCACGACCGGCGTCCACGGCCGAACCCCTACGACAACTGGGCCTCGATCTCGGCCAGTTCGGCGTCGCCGAAGTCCAGGTTGTTGACCGCGCTGACGTTGTCCTCCAGCTGCTTGACGCTGCTGGCACCCACCAGGGCGGAGGTGACCCGGCCGCCGCGCAGCACCCAGGCGATGGCCATCTGGGCGAGGGTCTGGCCGCGCCGCTCGGCGATCGCGTTGAGGCTTCGCACCCGGTCCAGGGTATCGCCGGTCAGGCCCTCGGGGGTGAGGAACGGGCTGGCGCTGGCGGCCCGCGAGCCCTCCGGGATGCCGTTCAGATAGCGGTCGGTGAGCAGCCCCTGGGCCAGCGGGGAGAACGCGATGGAGCCGACTCCCGTCTCGTCCAGCGCGTCGAGCAGACCGTCCTCGACCCAGCGGTTGAACATCGAGTAGGACGGCTGGTGGATCAGCAGCGGGGTGCCCAACTCGCCCAGGATGCGGGCCGCTTCGCGGGACTGCTCGGGCGAGTAGTTGGAGATGCCGACGTAGAGCGCCTTCCCCTGGCGCACGGCGGCGTCCAGCGCCCCCATGGTCTCCTCCAGGGGGGTGTCGGGGTCGGGTCGGTGGGAGTAGAAGATGTCCACGTACTCCAGCCCGAGGCGGCTCAGGCTCTGGTCCAGGCTGGAGAGCATGTACTTGCGGGAGCCCCACTCGCCGTAGGGGCCGTCCCACATCAGATAGCCGGCCTTGGTGGAGACGATGATCTCGTCGCGGTAGGGGCGCAGGTCCTTCGCGAGGATGCGACCGAAGTTCTCCTCGGCGGCACCGGGCGGGGGGCCGTAGTTGTTGGCCAGGTCGAAGTGGGTCACGCCGAGGTCGAACGCCCGACGAACGATGGCGGTCTGGGTGTCGAGCGCCTTCTCGGCACCGAAGTTGTGCCACAGGCCGAGCGAAACGGCCGGCAGCTTCAGGCCGCTGCGGCCCGAGCGCCGGTAGGCCATGTCCTGATAGCGGGTGTCGGCGGCGACATAGGTCACGGTGCGTCCTCGTTCGAATCGTCCGAATCAAGCCAAAGCTCCAGCTCTCGCGAGCCGCCGAGTATCGTCACACGGGCCCGCGCCGGAGGCAACCGAATCCTCGCCGCCACGGCGCCCGCGACCACGCATCCCACCTGCGCTTTCTCCGCGGCGCCCGGCGCGCGGCGGTGGCCGGGGCGGAGCGAATCCGCCGGATGACCGGCGCGACCGGGCCGCCGCTGCCATGATGCGGTCCATGGTCGACCAACCCACCGATCAGACCACCGGGATACGGCGCGCCACCGCGGCGGACTGGCCGGAGCTGACCCGCATCGACCCGATCGCGGCGGCCGGGGACGACTCCCGGCGCGCCCATCTGCGGCGCTGGTGCGACGAGCGGCTCGCCCTTGTCGCCGAGGACTCGTCCGGAGTGCTGGGGTACTGCGTGCTGGAGTACACCTTCTTCGAACAGGGCTTTGTGACCCTGTTGATGGTGGCGCCCGGCGCTCGTCGGAGGGGCGTCGGGACCCGCCTCCTGGCGGCCGCCGACGCGGCCCGCACCTCGCCGAAGCTCTTCACCTCCGCCAACCTCTCCAACCGGCCGATGCGCCGGCTGCTGCGCACCACCGGCTGGCGGCCCGTCGGGCTGGTGCAGGGGCTGGACGAGGGCGACCCCGAACTCTTCTATCTCAGCCCCGGCTCCCCGCCCCCGCCCGCCGCGGCGACCACCGACCCCGAAGCCCTGGACGAGGCCGATGCCCTGGACGAGGGCACCGACCCGGCCGGGGGCGCCGACCTGGACACCGCCGACCTGACCGACGCGCGACGGAACGGCTCAGAGCTTCCGCTTGAAGACCCAGACGGACAGCGGCGCGAAGACCAGGGCGATGGCCAGGGCCCAGGCAAGTGACTTGAGCACGGGGGTGGCGACCGCTCCCCCGAGCATCAGCCCGCGACAGGCTTCCGCGAGGATGCTGACGGGGTTGATGTCGACAAAGGCCTGGAGCCAGCCGGGCATGGTGTCGGCGGGCACGAACACGTTGCTGACGAAGGTGATGGGGAACAGCGCGGTGAAGCCGAAGATCTGCACCCGCTCGGCGTCCTTCGCGAGAAGCCCGACCAGCACGGCGACCCAGGAGAACGCCAGCGCGAAGACCAGCAGCAGGACGACCGCGCCCAGCATTCCCGGCACCCCGGGCGGTCCCAGCCGGAATCCGAGGATCAGCCCGACCACGAAGACCAGCAGGATCGACCACGCCTGCTTCACCTGGTCGGCCGCGATCCGGCCGGCCAGCGGCGCCCAGCGCGCGATGGGCAACGACCGGAGCCGGTCGAAGAAGCCTCTGGTCAGGTCGGTGTTCAGCCCCTGCCCGACATAGAGGGTGACGAACAGCATGTTCATCACGATCATCCCCGGGAGCATGAACCTCAGATAGTCGTGCACCGACCCGGCGATGGCACCACCGAACACATAGGTGAACAGCAGCACGAACATGATGGGCTGGATGCTGAAGTCGCTCAGCTCGAAGGGGTTGTGACGCACCTGCACCAGGGTCCGCCAGGCCAGGGTGAGGCTCTGTCTGACCCCCTCCAACAGCCCGACGCGGGGCGCCGGCTCGGCCTCGGCGGAACGTCCGCCGGTCGCCGCCTGAGCACTCATCGGGGCACCTCCTCGCTCGGGTCGTCCTGCCGCCCCGCCTCGCCGTCCCCCTCCTCCGACGCCGCCTCGGCCTCCTCGGCCGGGCGGCCGGTGAGGCTGAGGAACACCTCGTTGAGGCTGGCTCCCCGCAACGCCAGCTCGGTGACCCGCACATCGGCCTCGTCCAACCGGCGCACCACCGCCGGCAGCACGTCCGGGTCCGTGATCGGCGCGGTGACCAGGGCCCCCTGCACCTCGGGCTCCACCCGCGCCAGCTCGCCCACGATGCGCCGCACCGTGGCCAGCCGCTCCGGGTCCTCCGGCCTGACCGCGAGGGTGCTCCCGCCGGCCCTGGCCTTCAGCTCCTGCGGGGTGCCGGTGGCGATCACCCGCCCGTGGTCGATGACCACGATGTCGTCCGCCAACTCGTCGGCCTCGTCGAGGTACTGCGTGGTCAGCAGAACCGTGGTGCCGCCGGCGACCAGCTGCCTGGTCAGCTCCCACATCTCGGTGCGGGCGCGCGGGTCGAGACCCGTGGTGGGCTCGTCGAGGAAAAGGACCGGGGGCCTGCCCACCAGGCTGGCCGCCAGGTCCAGCCGGCGCCGCATCCCTCCCGAGTAGGCGCCCACGGCCTGGTGGCCCGCGTCGGCGAGCCCGAACTGCTCCAGCAGCTCCTCGCCGCGCCGCCGCGCCTCGCCCCTGGCCATGCCCAGCAACCGCCCGATCAGCAGCAGGTTCTCCACGCCGGTGAGCTGCTCGTCCACCGAGGCGTACTGCCCGGTGAGCCCGACCAGGCGACGCACCCGGTGCGCGTCGGAGCAGACGTCGTAGCCGTGCACGCTGGCCCGCCCGGCGTCCGGCCGCAACAGGGTGGCCAGCACCCGCACCACCGTGGTCTTGCCCGCCCCGTTGGGTCCGAGCAGGCCCAACACGCTGCCCTTCGCGGCCCGGACGTCCACGCCGTCCAGCGCGGTGGTCCCGCCGAAGCGCTTGACCAGCCCCTCGGCCCAGATGGCGTGCTCCATGCGCGCTCCTTCCGAGCTCTTCCACTATGCAGTTGTCCTCGGAGCGGCCGCGACCGGAGGCTCAGAGAGTCGCGGCCGACCGTATGCCGATCAGGAGCAGCGCCACGGCGCTCGCTCTGGCGAGGAGGCGGCGCGGCCGCGGCCCTCTGAGGAGCCGTCCCGCCCGGGTGAGCAGGGCCGTCCACAGCCCGAGCCAGCTCGCGATCAGCAGGGCGTGGACGCTGGCCAGCAGCAACAGCTGTCGTCCGAGGGGCCTGGCCGGGTCGAGGAACTGTGGTGCGAGGGTCAGATAGACCGCGGCCGCCTTGGGGTTGAGCACGTTGCCCAGCAGGGACTGGGCCCAGGCCGACGACGCCAGGCGCCCGCCGAGCCACCACCCCGGCGGCCCGGCCGCGCTTCGCCGCCGCTCGTCGCGCGGGCGGGCGGAGCGCCAGGTCCAGAGCGCGAGGCCGATCAGATAGGCGGCGCCCAGCAGCCGGAGGGCCGTGAAGGCCAGGCCCGAGCCGGCGACCAGGGCGGAGAGCCCCGCCATGGCCATGGCGGCGTGCACATAGAGCCCGCCGGCCGTGCCGAGGATCACCGGAAGGGCGCGTCGTCGACCGGCGTCGGCGACGTGTCGGACCAGCAGCGCCAGGCTGGCTCCCGGCGTGGCGACCAGCGGCAGCACGGCGAGCGCGAACCCGCCGGCCGCCGCCTGGGGCGTCATGACACCACCCGGAAGTGCGTCGTCAACCGGTGCTCCCGGTCCAGGAGGTGGAAGGCCACTCCGGGGGGCGCGGCGAGGTCGGCGACCGAGGGCCCCTCCCACGGCATCCGCAGCGTCCAGGTGACGGCGGGGGCCACCAGCACCGGGATGCCGGCGAAGAAGGACGCGGCGGCCGTGTGGGCGTGGCCGGTCAACAGGGCCACGATCTGCGGATGGTCGGCCAGCACCTCCACCAGCCGCTGCCCGGTCTCCAGCCGCGAGGAGTCCGGGATCGGATGGCCCAGCTCCACCGGCGGCTGGTGGAAGGCCAGCAGCGCCGGGACGTCGGGCCCGAGCGCTCCGAGCGTGGCCGCGATCCAGTCCAGCGTCTCGGGATCGAGCCGGCCGTCGTCCCGCCCCGGGATGGTGGCGTCGCACATCAGCACGGCCGCGCCGCCGATCCGGTGCAGCTCGTTGATCGGGCCCGGCTCGGGCGGCTCGCCGAGCAGGACGCTGCGGTAGGTCGCGCGGTCGTCGTGGTTCCCCGGGCAGCACAGCACGGGGAAGGGAGCGTCCAGCAGCTTGGCCGCCTCGCGGTACTCCGACTCGGCCCCGTGGTCCGCGATGTCGCCGGTGACCAGCAGGGCGTCCGGCAGGCGGGGCAGCGCCCGCAGATGGTCCATGACGCGGGTGGCCCGCTCGGTGGCCCGGTCGGTGCCGTCCAGATGCAAGTCGCTGAGCTGCGCCAGAAGCAGGGCCATGGCCCACACCCTCTCTCGAGTCCTCACGGTAAATCTCCTCTTTACCGTGAGAACAATCTAGACTAGAGTCGTCACCGAGCGCAACCACCAGGCAGCCAAGAATTACGGAACGTCAGCTGACCAGGGCGGAAGCGCCGGCGGGCCACTCGAACGAGGGAAGCGAAGGAGAGGCGGCGAGGATGCGGCGGTTTCTGGCGGTGGAGTTCGCCACCACGATCCGGCACGACGGGCACGGCGGGGTGACCGACGAGTTGGCCACCCCCGAGGCGCTCGCCGAGTGGCTGGCGGAGCGGGCCGACATCTTCTCCCCGCCCCTCGATGTCGAGGCGACGCACTGCGACGACGCGTTGCTGGCCGAGGTGGTCGAGCTGCGCAGGGCGGTGCGCGCGCTCTTCGCCAGGGCCGTGCGCCCCGGCCCGCCCAGCCCGGCCGACGCCCATCGGCTGCTGCCGATGGAGGAGGCCATGGCCCGGCTCAACGCGGCGGTCGCGCGGGAGCCGATAACGCTCCGGCTGGAGTGGCCGGACGGGCAGCCGCCCAGCGCCAGCCCGGAGTCGAGCACCGAGGACCAGCGGATCAGGCTGGTCGCCGCCCTGGCCAGGTCCACGACGGCCTTTCTCACCGGCCCCTTCCGGGAGCGGCTGCGCGCCTGCACCGCGCCGCGCTGCGTGCGGTACTTCGTGCAGGGTCACGGCCGTCAGGAGTGGTGCAAGCCCAGCTGCGCCAACCGCGCCCGGGCCGCGCGCTACTACGAGCGGCAGCGCTCGGTGCGCGCCGGGCGGGACGGGGCGGCGGACTCATGAGGGGTGGCCCGCCGTTCCCGCCGGCCCGCCCGAAAAGGTGGGCGGCCACCGCGCACCGCGCGATGGCCGCCCTCGTCGGTCGGTTCCTCGGATCAGTCCGCCCGCTGCTCGCGGCGCAGCACCGCGACGCCGCGCGGCGGAAGCAGCCCCGGCCGCTGGCCCGCCCCGGGGGCCAGCGGCTCGCCCGCCAGCCCGGCGATGTCGACCGGCTCGTCGGTGCGGTTGACCAGGAACCAGTAGTCGTTCCCCGCACCCGACCGCACGGTCAACTCCACGCGCCCACGGGCGGGTTCCGGCAGCTCGCTGCCGATGCCGGCCGCCCCGAGCAGCCGCTCCAGCAGCGCCGGCAGGCCCTCGGTCCCCAGTCGGGTCGAGACATAGGCGGCGGAGCCCTCGCCCAGCGCCCGGCGCGTGATGGCGGGGCCGCCGGCCAGCTGCCCGTCCTCGTAGCGCGCCCACACCTCGACGTCCCCATCGGTCACGGCGATCCGGTCCGTCCACAGCGTGCCCACGGACCCGTCGTCGAGGGTGACCCGCTGCGCCGGCAGCAGCGGGGCGAACTCCTCGATCCGGATGCCCAACAGGTCGCGCAGCGCGCCGGGGTAACCCCCCAGCCAGGCGTGGTCGTTCTCGTCCACGACGCCGGAGAAGTAGGTGGTGACCAGGTGCCCGCCCCGCTCGACGAACCGCGCCAGCTCCTTCGCCAGCGGCTGCGGCACCACGTGCAGGATCGGCGCCACGACCAGGTCGTAGGAGTCGAGGGAGGCCCCCGTGTGGATCACGTCGGCCCGCACCCCGAGCGCCAGGAAGGCGGAGTACCAGTCCAACGCCTCCTGCCGGTAGTTCAGCAGCTCGGTCGGGTGGGAGTCCTGCTCGCTCGCCCACCACGACTCCCAGTCGAACAGGATCGCGGCCCGCGCCGGCTTCCGTTCGCTGCCCACGACCTCGGCCAACGAGCCCAGGCGCGCGCCCAGTTCGACCACCGAGCGGAAGACCTCGGAGTCGGCGCCGGCGTGCGGCACCATCGCCGAGTGGTACTTCTCGGCGCCCGCCGCCGACTGCCGCCACTGGAAGAAGCAGACGGCGTCCGCGCCGTGGGCCACGTGCAGCAGCGAGTCGCGGGCCAGCTCCCCTTCCCGCTTGGCGACATTCACCGACTGCCAGTTGACGGCGCTGGTGGAGTGCTCCATCAGGAACCAGGGCCGTCCGCCCGCGATGTTCCCCGTCAGGTTGGCGGAGAAGGACAGCTCGTCGCGGGACTGCGCCCCCGGGCGCACATAGTGGTCGTTGGAGACGAAGTCGATCTCGCCGGCCCAGTCGGCGTAGTGCATCCCCTTCGTCTCACCCATCACCATGAAGTTAGTGGTCACGGGCACCTCGGGGGTGACGCGCCGCAGCACGTCGCGCTCGGCGCGCAGGTAGTCCTTCAGCGCGTCCGAGGAGAAGCGCTTGAAGTCCAGCTGCTGGGTCGGGTTCGGGTGCGAGGCGGCCAGCCTCGGCGGCAGCACCTGCTCGAAGGCGCCATAACGCTGGGACCAGAAGTCCGTTCCCCAGGCGGCGTTCAGGGCCTCGACGGTACCGTAGCGGGCGCGCAGCCAGTCCCGGAAGGCCCCGGCCGCGTCGTCGGAGTAGTCGTAGACGTTGTGGCAGCCCAGCTCGTTGCTCACATGCCAGGCAGCCAACGCCGGATGGTCGCGGTAGCGCTCGGCCATCGCCGTGGTCAGCCGGAGCGCGTGCTCCCGGAAGACCGGCGAGGTGGGCCGCCAGTGCTGCCTGGCGCCCGGCCAGACGGTCTCGCCCCGCTCGTTCACCGGCAGGATCTCCGGATGGAGGGTGCTCAGCCAGGGCGGCGGGGAGGCGGTGGCGGTGGCCAGGTCAACGGCTATCCCGCCGCTGTGCAGCAGGTCCATGGCCTCGTCCAGCCAGGCGAAGTCCCAGGCGTCCGGGGCCGGTTGGATGCGAGCCCAGGAGAAGATCGCGAGTGAGACGATGTTCACGCCCGCCTCGCGCATCAGCCGGATGTCCTCCTGCCACACCTCGCGCGGCCACTGCTCGGGGTTGTAGTCGGCGCCGTAGGCGAACCTGGGCCTTGACTCATCGGTCGGCCAGCGCAGCCAGCGCGGCGACGGGTCGCGGGTCATCGTGCTCCTCGGGTGGGTCGAACGGCGCGGGGACGGTGGTGTCCCCGCGCCGTCGGGGGGTGCGACCGGGGTCAGTCGGTGATGGTGAAGCCCTGCTCCTCGCCGTAGCGGCGGGACGCGTCCTGCCACTGGGCCATGCCGTCGGCGAGCGAGGTGTTGGACACATAGGCCTTGCCGGCCGTGTCGTTGAAGATCGAGTTGGCGTACACCTGGAACGGCAGGTACGACCAGTCGTCGGCGACGTTGGCGGCGGACTCGGCGAACACCTCGTTGGCGCGCTGGCCACCGAAGTAGTCGAACTCGGTGCTGAGGAACTCGTCGGAGTTCAGGTCGGCGGTGGTGGCGGGGAAGGCGCCGTTCTCCAGCCGGGTCGCCACGCCGTCACCGGCGTTGGCGTACTGGAGGAAGCCGTAGGCGAGTGCCTTCTTGCCGCTGGCGTCGGGGACGGTCAGGGCGCTGCCACCGTTCTCGGCACTGGCCGGCGCGTTCTCGTCCCACTGGGGCAGCGGCGCCACCCGCCAGGAACCGGCGCCGTCGGGCAGGCTCGACTCCAGGTTGGCCGGCATCCAGGCGCCGGTGGCCAGGCTGGCGATGGTGCCGTCGCCCATGCCCTGGAACCACTCGTCGCTCCAGGAGGTGATCGGCGCCAGCAGGTCCTCGTCGAGCATCTGCTGCCACAGGTCGATGTAGCGGGTGCTGCCCTCGTCCGAGAAGTCGATCCCGACCTCGGTGCCGTCCACCTGGTAGGGGCGGCCGCCGGCCTGCCAGATCATGCTGGTCGCGAAGCCACCGTCGCCGGTGTCGTTGGTCATGTAGGCGTTGGGGTTGGCCTCGTGGAGATCGCGGGCCGCCTGGAGGTACTCGTCCCAGGTGGTGGGCACCTCGATGCCGTACTCGTCGAAGAGGTCCTTGTTGTAGTAGAGCGCCATCGGACCGGAGTCCATCGGCAGGCCGTAGATGCCGTCGTTGGCCTGCACCGCGCTCCACGGGCCCGGCGAGTAGGTGTCGGCCAGCTCCTCGGCGCCGAAGCCGGACAGGTCCGTGATCGACTCGTTCAGGGAGAACTGCCCCATCGCGTAGTACTCGATCTGCGCCACGTCCGGGACGCCGGAGCCGGCCTGCATCGCGTTCTGGAGGGCGGTGTACTGGTCGTTGGCAGTGCCCGCGTTGACCAGGTTGACCTTCACGTTCGGGTACTCGGCCTGGAAGTCCTCGACCACCTGGCCGAGGGTCGGCTCCCACGCCCAGACGGTGATCTCGCCACCCTCCTCCAGGGCCTGGGCCACCTCGTCGGCCGAGGCGCCGGCATCGCCGGAGCCGCCGTCGTCGGAGCCACATGCCGTCAGGCCCAGGGCCACCACGGTGGCCAGCCCGACTCCGCGCAGAGCGCGGCGCGCTGTCTTGGTCATCACAGTCAACTCACTTCGCTGTCAGAACTGTTGGTAGGAGAAGGAAAGAGAGGAAGGAACGGGTGGAGGGGCCGTGGCCGGTCACTCCTTGACGCTCCCGGCGGCCAGCCCCGACTGCCAGTAGCGCTGGAGCAGCAGGAAGGCGACGATCAGGGGAAGGATGGTGAGCAGCGAACCGGTGATCACCAGGTTGAAGATGGCCTCGCCACCGGCCGTGGAGGCCTGGGCGTTCCACGCGTTGAGGCCCAGGGTCAGCGGGTACCAGTCCGGGTCCTTGATCATGATCAGCGGCAGGAAGTAGTTGTTCCAGGTGGCGACCATGGTGAACAGGAGCACCGTGACGATGCCCGGCGCCATCAGCGGGAGGCTCACCCGGAAGAAGGTGCGCAGCTCGCTGGCCCCGTCGATCCGTGCCGCCTCCAGCAGCTCGCCGGGGATCGAGTCCGCCGCGAAGACCCACATCAGATAGAGCCCGAAGGGCGAGATCAGCGAGGGGATGATCACCGCCCAGGGCGTGTTGGTGAGGCCCATCTCGCTGAACATGAGGAACGTGGGCACCGCCAGCGCCGTGCCCGGCACGGCCACCGCGCCGATCACCACGGCGAACACGGCGCGCTTCCCCGGGAACTGGAACTTGGCGAGCGCATAGCCGCCGAGCACCGCGAGAAAGGTCGCCCCGCCGGCGCCCGCCACCACATAGAGCAGGGTGTTGCCCAGCCAGCGCACGAAGACGCCGTCGTCGTAGGTGAGGGTGTCGGTGATGTTGCTCCACAGCGCGAAGTCGCCGTCGAACCACAGGCCGAAGGAGTCGAAGAGGCCGGGCTGGGTCTTGGTGGCGTTGATCGCCAGCCAGACCAGCGGCACCAGCGAGTAGACGAGGACCAGCCCGGTGAGGACGGTCAGCAGGGTGCTGCGCCGGGGGTGGTTGACCGAGTGCGGCCGGCGGCGGCGCTGCCTGAGGGCGGGCGCGGGGCGCCGGGTGGAGGGCGTCGTGGCTGCCATCGGTCACGCTTCCTTTCGCATACCGCGGAGCTGCACGACATAGGCGACGACCATGGTCAGCAGGCCCATGAGGATGGCCACGGTGGCGGCGTAGTTGTGCTGCTGGCCGGAGAAGGACAGCGAGTAGGTGAAGAGGTTGGGCGTGAAGTAGGTCGTGATCGCGTTCGGCGCCAGGTTCTGGAGGATGCTGGGCTCGTTGAACAGCTGAAAGCTTCCGATGATCGAGAAGATCGTGGCGATCACCAGCGCGCCCCGGATGGCCGGCAGCTTGATCGCGGTGATCACCCGCAGCTGGCTGGCCCCGTCGATCTCGGCCGCCTCGTAGAGCGAGTGCGGGATCACCCGCAGCGCGGCATAGAAGATCAACATGTTGTAGCCCACGAACTCCCAGGTCACGATGTTGCCGATGGAGGCGAGCACCAGGTCGGGAGAGAGCGGGTTGGGCAGCGAGACGTTGAACGCGTCGTTGATGTTGCCCACCAGGCCGAAGCGGCTGCCGTAGATGAAGCCCCACATCAGGGTGGCCACGACGGCCGGCACCGCGTAGGGCATGAAGATCGCGATGCGGAAGAAGTTCTTGCCGTAGAGCCGGCCGCTGTCGATGGCCAGCGCGACCAGCAGCGCGATGCCGAGCATGATCGGCACCTGGATCACGAGGAAGAGGCTGACCCTGCCCAGCGCCTCCCAGAACTTCGGGTCCTCGAAGGCACGTTGGTAGTTCTCCAGACCCACGAAGGAGGTGCCGCCGACCATCTGCTCCCGGAAGAGACTCAGATAGATCGAGTAGGCGATGGGAGCGAGGAAGACCAACGCGAAGACGACCATGAACGGGGCGATGAAGCCCCAACCGACCCAGGATCGGCGGCGCGTCGGCCTCTTCCTGGGAGGTGGTGCGGCCGGGCGCCCCGCCATGGTGGGCGGTGACAACGTCGTCATGGGATACCTCGCTGCTCTGACCCGAATGTTCACGCAAACACGACCTTGCCGCCGGAGGCACCCGCCAGGGTGTTTACGTAAACATTGATTGATGTGATGCTTACACTGCTCCCTGGGGAGCGTCAAGCGCCGGGCGGCAGAACCGACCGGTGACGAGCAAGCTCACAAGGCACAACGCGGGAGAGCGGACCGGTGGACAAGATCGTGGACGGCGCGGACGCGGACCGTCCCCCGACGCCGACCGCCAGCCCGACCTCCCGGCCCGCGCGCCGGCAGCGACGGGTGTCGATGGCGGATGTCGCGCGGCTGGCCGGGGTCTCCTCGCAGACCGTCTCCCGCGTCTCCAACGGGCATCCCGGCGTCGTGGAGGGCACCCGCCAACAGGTGCTGGCCGCGATGAAGCAGCTGGGCTACCGGCCCAACAGCGCGGCCCGGGCGCTCAAGAGCGGAGAGTTCCGAACCATAGGCGTCATCCTCTTTACGCTGTCCACCACCGGCAATGTGCGCACCCTGGAGGCCATCGCCAACTCGGCGGCGGAGCAGGGCTACGCGATCACGCTGCTGCCGGTGGCCGCCCCCACCCAGGACCAGGTGCGGGGGGCCTTCACCCGGCTCGGCGAGCTGGCCGTGGACGCGATCATCGTGATCATGGAGGTCCACCTGCTGGACGCGGCGACGTTCACGCTGCCGCCCAACGTCAGCGTGGTGGTGATGGACTCCGACGCCGGCGACCGCTACAGCGTGGTCGACACCGACCAGGCCGGCGGCGCGCGGGACGCGGTGCGGCATCTGCTGGACCTCGGGCACGAGACGGTGTGGCATGTGACCGGACCGCAGGACTCGTTCTCGGCCCAGCGCCGAACCGACGCCTGGCGGGCCGCCCTGGAGGAGGCCGGCCGGCCGGTGCCGCCCCCGCTTCCCGGGGACTGGACGGCAATGTCCGGCTACCGGGCGGGGCTGCGGCTGGCGCGGGAGCCGGAGTGCACCGCCGTGTTCGCCGCCAACGACCAGATGGCGCTGGGGGTGTTGCGGGCGTTGCACGAGCACGGGCGCGCGGTGCCCGACGAGGTGAGCGTGATCGGCTTCGACGACATCCCGGACTCCAACTCCTTCACCCCGCCGCTGACCACGATCCACCAGGACTTCGCGGAGGTCGGGCGGCGCTGCGTGGAGGGGGTGCTGCGCCAGTTGCGCACCGACACCATGGAACGGGGCACCACGCTGGTGCCCACCTGGATGGTGCGGCGCGAGAGCACCGCACCCCCGCCCGCCCGGCGCTGAACGGCGACCGCCACCGCCCGCCGGCCTTCGGGCGCCGGACCGTTGCTTCTTCGACAACGCCCGGCCGCCTCCGGTCGGTTGTGGTCAGGAGCCCGCAACCACCGCGTCGAGCAGGGCGACTGACTCGGCAGTCCAGCCGAAGCTGCTCTCGACCAGTCCGACCGTCGCATCATGGTAGGCGCGGCCCTGGGGCTCGGCCACGCAGTCGGTGAGCAACAGCGGCCGGTAGTCGCGGAACATGGCGTCTCTGATCGTCGACTCCACACAGATGCTCGTCGTACAGCCCGTCATGATCAGGTCCTCCACGCCGAGTTGACGCAGTTGGTCATCGAGCATCGTGTCGTGAAAGCCGCTGAACCGGCTCTTACGCACCACCAGATCCCCCGCCAGGGGCGCCAGCCGGTCCACGATCCGGGTGTTCCAGGTGTCGTGCACCAGCACCCTGCCCTCCGTTCCGTCGGGGGCGCTCACCGGCTGCCCCACCCGGGCGGCGAGGTGAATCAGTCGATTCTTCGACAACTCCGTTCCGAGGTCGGACAGGTCCGGTCGGTAGCCATGCTGGAGGTAGACCACCCGAAGTCCCAGGCGTCGCGCGAACGTCAGCACCCGGGCGATCGGCTCGACGGTCGCGGCGACGGCCGACACGTCATGCCCCGACGCCTCGACCGCTCCCCCCGGACTGACGAAGTCGTTCTGCATGTCCACCACCACGACGGCGGCCCGGGACGGGCGCAGCACGAAGGGCTCCGGCCGCCCCACCACGGTCAGTTGATCCACGGCCATCGTTCCCACTCCTCAAAAGTATCCACGGTGTGCACTTCTTGAAAGTACACACGGCGCGCACTTCTGTGCAAGGCTGGGCCCGTGAGCCGATCCATCGAGCAGCCCCTGAACGCCAGGAGCCGCCGCACGCGACAGGCGATCCTCGCGGCCACCCGAGCCCTGCTGGAAGAACGCGGCCTGGACGCGCTCACCATGGCGGCGGTGGCCGAGCGCGTCGGCGTCTCGCGCCGTGGGCTCTACCTCCACTTCGCCTCGCGCGGCGAACTGGTCACCGCGCTCTTCGACTACGTAGCCGGGGTCGAGGGCCTGGAACGGTCGCTCGAACACGTCTGGGCGGCACCCGACTCCCCGGCGGCCCTGACCGAATGGGCCCGCCATCTGGCGCGTTATCACCCCAATGTGCTCGCGGTTGATCGAGCCGTGCAGCAGGTGCGCACTCACGACCCGGACGCCCGGCGCCACTCCGAGCGCGCCAGCGCCGCACAGCTGGCCAACTGCCGCCGGCTGACCCGGTGGTTGGCCGAGGAGGGCCGACTGGCCGAGCCCTGGACCGAGGAGAGCGGGGCCGCCCTGCTGTGGTCGCTGGTCTCCAGCGAGGTGATCGGCGGCCTGCTGGAGGAACAGGGGTGGTCGCGGGAGGAGTTGGGCGAGCGACTGGCGCTGCTCTACCGGCGCACTCTGGTGGCCGGCACACGCTGAGCGCGACCACGCGCCCCCCTCTCCCGGCAGGCCCGAACGGCACCGAGGGTCGATTGTCAGTGACTCCTGGTAGACATGACTCCGCAGGTTCACTACGGAAAGTCACCGGATCGGGGCGGGGAGATCATGCGCGGAAGCACACCAACTCGGGGCAGGGGCCCGCTGAGCCGGCTCCTTCACGCGGGGCGGAGCCGACTCCGTCGCGCGCTCGCGGGTGGGCGCCGGCTCGCCCGCGCCGTCGCGGGCCGCGCGCCGGCGGGGGCGCGTTCCCACAGCGTTCGCGGTGCGGCCGTTCGCGGCACGGCCGTTTCCGGCGAAGCCGCTCCCGATGAAGCCACTCCCGGTGAAGCCACTCCCGGTGAAGCAGCCGCCCGCGCCGCCCACCCGCGCGCCGGCGCCGCGCGAAGTCCGGTCGGGGAACGGCGCGTTGGGCGGGACGGCGGCGCTCCGCGCGCCCTTGACGGGATTCCGTTCGAGCGCTTCTCTGGGAGCGCTCCCATGAGCGCCGTGGCCCGTCCGGGCCGCCTCTCCCCCACCACCCGAGGACGGTTCCCCATGAGCAGTCAGCGTCCCCCGCGCGGACACCCCGCACGCCGCCGCCTCCGCCTGTTGGTCTCCCTGGTCGCGGTGGGCGCGGTGGGGCTTGGTTCGGTGCTGGTGACCGACGCCGACACGGCCACCGCCCAGGCGGCGGACGGGCCGGCGGTGACGGTGGACCCGGGCGGCGAGCGCTGGTCGATCAGCCCGGACATCTACGGGATGAACTTCGCCGACGCGTCGCTCAAGGAGGAGCTGGGCCTGCCCGTGAACCGCTGGGGCGGCAACGCGACCACCCGGTTCAACTACCTCAACGACACCAGCAACCGGGCCAGCGACTGGTTCTTCGAGAACATCCCCAACGAGGGCGCGGAGCCCGAGGAGTTGCCCGACGCCTCCAGCGCCAACCGCTTCATCGAGGAGGATCTGGCGCTCGGCGCCCAGACCATCATGACGGTGCCGCTGGTCGGCTGGGTGCCCAAGTCCCGTGAGCTGGCCTGCGGGTTCAGCGTGGAGAAGTACGGGCCGCAGGAGTCGACGGACCAGTGGGCGCCGGACTGCGGCAACGGGATCACCCCCGAGGGCGAGCGGATCACGGGGAACGACCCGACGGACACCAGCGTTCCGGCCGGGCCCGAGTTCGTCGGCGGCTGGGTGGAGTATCTGACCGAGCGCTACGGCACGGCGGCCGAGGGCGGTGTGCCCTTCTACAGCCTGGACAACGAGCCCGACCTGTGGCACGAGACGCATCGTGACGTGCACCCGACGGGCGCGAGCTACGAGGAGCTGCGCGACACCGGGTACGAGATCGGGGCCGCGATCAAGGAGGCCGACCCGACGGCGCTCACCCTGGGCCCGGTCGGCTGGGGATGGAACTCGCTGCTCCTCTCCGGCCTCGACCAGCAGGTCTGCAACGAGGAGGGCGGGGACTGCTGGGCGAATCCGCCGGACCGCGCCGAGCACGACGGCGTCCCCTTCGCCGACTGGTACCTCCGGCAGATGGCCGCCTATGAGGAGGCCAACGGCACCCGCGTGCTCGACTACTTCGACAATCACTGGTATCCGCAGGGCGAGGGCGTCTGGAACGGGGACGACGACCCCGAGACGCAGGCGCTGCGGCTGCGCTCGACGCGTCAGCTGTGGGACCCGGAGTATGTGGACGAGAGCTGGATAGGCCAGCCGGTGGCGCTGCTCCCCCGGATGCGGGAGCTGGTCGAGGAGAACTACCCGGGCACCCGGCTGGCCATCACCGAGTACAACTACGGCGCGCTGGACACGGTGAACGGGGCCGTGGCGCAGGCCGACGTGCTGGGCATCTTCGGCCGGGAGGGGCTGGACCTGGCGACGCTGTGGGCGCCGCCGGCGCCGGACGACCCGGGGGCCTACGCCTTCCGGATGTTCCTCAACTACGACGGTGCGGGCGCGCGGTTCGGTGAGACCGGGGTCAGCGCGACGAGCGAGGACTCCGACCAGGTGTCGGTCTTCGCCGCCGAGCGGGCGGAGGACGGCGCGCTGACGGTGTTGCTGGTCAACAAGTCGACATCGCCGCTGTCCGTTCCGCTGACGGTGGCCGGGGCGGGCGACGTTACCGCCGAGGCGTACCAGTACGGCGAGGCCGACCCGTCGGCGATAGCCCAGCTGCCGGACGTGGAGTTCGCGGACGGCGCGGCGGGGCTGGAGTTGCCCGGGTACTCGATCACCCAGGTGGTCATACCCGGCGGGGCCGCCGGAGGCGAGCCCGCCTCCTCGCCCGCGCCGACGGCCGGCGCCACCCTGCCGCCGGCCGAGGCGCTGCCGCCGGCCGAGGCCGTGCGCCCCGAGGCGGTCGGGAGCGGTCCGGGACGGTGAGCCTGGGGACGGCACGGCACGGTGGCCGGGATGCCGGGCGGTGCCGTCCTACGGTGAGTGGGTAGACGTCCCCTTCCCCGGAGCGGTCCGTT
The DNA here is from genome assembly GCF_006334905.2 of Streptomyces sp. 3MP-14. Classification (NCBI taxonomy): domain Bacteria; kingdom Bacillati; phylum Actinomycetota; class Actinomycetes; order Kitasatosporales; family Streptomycetaceae; genus Streptomyces; species Streptomyces sp. 3MP-14. The sequence goes on along the minus strand of NZ_VDLZ02000016.1, from coordinate 100,876 downwards.
CCGAGGACGGCCCGTCCCTTGGAGGGCCCCTTCGAGGGGATGCTCTGCCCCACCGATGACAAGGAGCTGACCGGTATGACGGATCGCCCAGGCGGCGCCGAGGAGTTCGGCGCCGGTGCCACGGACGCCGACACGTTTGACGTGGTGGTGATCGGCGGCGGCCCTCCGGGGGAGAACCTCGCGGAGCGTACCCAGGCCGCCGGGCTGCGGACGGTGCTGGTGGAGCGCGAGCTGGTGGGAGGCGAGTGCTCCTACTGGGCGTGTATGCCGAGCAAGGCGCTGCTGCGTCCGCCGGCCGCCCTGGCCGCCGCCAGGGCGGTGCCGGGAGCCAGGGCGGCGGTGCGCGGCGGGCTCGCCGCCGAGGAGGTGCTGGCCAGCCGGGACGCCTTCGCGAGCGGGTGGCGGGACGACTCGCAGGTGGAGTGGCTGCGTTCGGTTCGGGTGGAACTGGTCCGTGGCCAGGGCCGGTTGGCCGGCCCGAGGACGGTCGTGGTGACCACGTCCGAGGGCGGCGAGCGGCGGCTGGTGGCCCGGCACGCGGTGGCGTTGTGCACCGGCTCCCGGGCTACGCTGCCCGACCTGCCCGGGATGGCCGAGGCCCGGCCCTGGAGCAGCAGGGAGGCGACGTCGGCGGCCCGGGTGCCGGACCGGCTGGCCGTGGTGGGCGGCGGCGTGGTCGGCGTGGAGATGGCGGCGGCCTGGCAGGCGTTGGGCGCGAGCGTCACCCTGCTGGCGCGCGGTTCGGGGCTGCTGCCCCACTGGGAGCCGTTCGTCGGGGAGTTGGTGGCCGACGGGTTGGCCAGGGCGGGCGTGGAGGTGCGGACGGAGGCATCGGTCTCGGAGTTGCGGCGGCCTGACGACTCAGGACCGGTCGTGCTGGAGGTCTCCGGCGGGAACGCGGTGATCGCGGACGAGGTGCTCTTCGCCACCGGCCGCAGGGCGGGGACGGAGAACCTGGGCCTGGAGACGGTCGGCCTGACGCCGGGCGACTGGCTGGCGACGGACGACACGCTCCGGGTGCGGGACGTTCCTGGCGACTGGCTCTATGGCGCCGGCGACGTCACCCATCGGGCGATGCTCACCCACCAGGGGAAGTACCAGGCGCGGGTCGCCGCCGAGGCGATCGTCGCCAGGGCGCGCGGCGAGGCGGTGGACGACCGAACCTGGGGTCGACATGTCGCCACGGCGGACCAACGGGCGGTGCCGCAGGTGGTGTTCACCGACCCGGAGGCCGCCTCGGTCGGACTGACCCTGGACGCCGCCCGCGCGGCGGGGCTGCGGGTGCGCGAGGTCGACTACGACCTCGGCTCCGTCGCCGGCGCCGCGCTCTACGCGGAGGGGTACCGGGGGCGGGCCAGGGCCGTGGTGGACCTGGACCGGGAGGTGCTGGTCGGGGCGACCTTCGTCGGTTCGGGCGCCGGGGAGCTGCTGCACGCGGCGACCATCGCGGTGGCCGCCGAGGTGCCGATCTCCCGCCTGTGGCACGCGGTTCCGGCGTACCCCACGATGAGCGAGATCTGGCTGCGGCTGTTGGAGACCTATCGGGGTTGAGTCGGCCACCCTGCCATCGCGCCGGCGCGATGGCAGGGTGGCGAGGGGGCGGCGGTCGGGGGGCCATGTCGCCTCGCGGGGAGCGGCGGTCGTCGACGTGCGCGCCATGCCCGGCATGTACATCCCCCGAAGGGCAGAGACTCTCCGCGACCGTTCCGCTCCGTCACGCTAGGGTGAGTTCCCACGGCGTCCGCGTCCCGCGTCGCGGGCGTTCGCGTGGTTCGCTCATGAGTGGGGGTGTGCGCGTTGGGGGCAACGGATGTCGGGCTGCCGACAGTTGTCATCCTGTCCGCACTGCCGGTCGAGTACGACGCGGTGCGACGACACATGAAGGGCGTTCGGGAGGTCGAACTCCCGCAGGGCACCCTCCTGGAGGTGGGTGGCGTGGTCGGCGTCGACTGGCGCGTGGCGCTGGTGGAGACCGGCCCGACCAACACCCGCGCGGCGCTGATCGCCCAACACGTGATCGAACACTACGCCCCACAGGCGCTCTGCTTCGTCGGGGTCGCCGGCTCCCTCAAGGACGACGTGCGGATCGGCGACGTTGTGGCCGCGACAAGGATCTACGGCTACCACGGGGGGCGGGAGGGCCGCGACGGGTTCAGCGCACGCCCGACGGCTTGGGAACCGTCCCACCGGGTCGACCAGTTGCTCCGATCCGCTCGGCGGAACGAGCCCTGGGCGTTTCTCCGTCCCGAGGAGCGGGAGACGACAGCGCCCCCGGAGGTCCATCTCGCTCCCATCGCCGCCGGTGACGTCGTGGTCGACTCCCGCGACTCGACCACGGCTCGGCGCATCAGGCGGCACTACAACGACGCGGTCGCCGTGGAGATGGAGAGCCACGGAGTCACGCAGGCCGTGCGGATGCGGAACGACGTGGAGACGCTGGTCGTGCGCGGCATCAGCGACGGGGCCGACGGGAACAAGTCCAGGGCGGACGCCGAGGGTTCCCAACAGCTGGCGTCACGCAACGCGGCGGCCTTCGCGCTGCGCGTCCTCCGCGATCTGCGGGTCCCCAGCGGCACCCGGTCGGTCCATGCCTCGGAACGACACCCCCTGAGCGTGGCCGTCGTCCGGCCGCGCCTCGAGCCGGGCCCGCAACGAGTGGACGGCCACAAGCCCGCCCCTGCGGAGGAGAGTTGGGCACACCACCCGGTCGTCACGGTCGGTGAACGGTCCTACCTCGTCTATGAGGGGCCCGAGGATCTACTCACGGAGGATCACGACGCGGGAGTCATCCGTCGTCAGGCCAGGGCGCGGTCGCTGCCCGACCGCGACCGGACGGGCGCGTTTGTGTGGCTGCGTCAGGTCCGCGCGCTCCCCGGCACCGGGGCGGGCAGCGAGACCGAGGCCCACCGGTCCCTGAGGCGGGAGGCGGAGCTGTGTCACCGCTTCGGTGGCCCGAAGGTCGTGCAGTTGCTCGGGCGAGAGGACACCGTGACACTGGCGCTGCGGTGGCCGGTCGACACCCGACACGGCGGACCACGGGACACGCTGCGCGAGTACTGTCCCACCTCGCCTGTCGGTGCCGAGCGCCCCAACTCGGTGCGGCTGCTGCGCGCGCTCCGAGGGCTGATACCGGTCACCGAGACCCTCGACCGGCTGCACGAGGCCGGTATCGCCCACCGTGCCCTGCGGCCGACCGCCATCGTCCTGGGCGACCCGGGGATGTCGTTGCGCGACCTGGGTCTGGCCGCCACGCGCCCGCGCCCCGGCGAACATCCCGGTCCCTACCAGGCCCCGGAGCAGCGACACGGAGCGTTGTCAGGGCCGGGGCCCGCAACCGATGTCTATCAACTCGGGGCCATCCTCCATCAGTTGTTGGCTGGACGTCCGCCCGTCGAGGGACTGCCGCCCTACCGGTCGAGCGGCCCCGTTCCACCCGGGCTTGCCCAACTCCTGGCCGCCACGCTGGCACGGGACCCGGCTGCCCGCCCGCCCCTCCGAATGCTGCGCGCGGGGCTGCATGGCGCCGCACGCGAGTTGGCACGCGCGCCTCACCTTCCCTGAAGGAACCCCGAATGCCTCTCGTCACCGTCGACCTCCGCCTCCCGCTCGTCCTGGTACCGGGCAAGCGGCTGGACGACCAGTTGCTGGCCAGGTCGAGAACCTGGCGTGGCCTTCCCGGGTCCCTGGACGACATCCTCCGAGACCTCAACCAGCTGGCCGAAGGCGCACCCGCGTTCATTGACCCGGGTGACACCCGCTTCCGCGCGTCGCTGGTAGTCCACACCCACGCCTACCGCATCCGGCTGGTGCCGACCGATCGGGGCACGGGCTACTTCGTGCGCTCCGTCGATCCCCTGCGCCTGGCCGACCACGCACGGCTGGCCCATTCGAGCCTGCTGGTGCACCCGCCCCACTGGGCCATGGTCCTTGAACTACGCGAGATCCCGGACGGTTCCTCCGCGCAGTGGCGCGAACTCGCCGAGGCCTGGGGGCGGCTGTCGACGGCGCGTACCGCGACGGGCGAGGGCTCGGGTGGGGCCACCGTGGCGACCGTCACCGCCGAACAGTCCGCGTTTCTGAGCCAGGTGGACCGGCTGATCGACGCGACGGAGGAGATCGAGACCCGGGAGCAACGTGACGCTCGCCCGTTCCTCTTCCACGATGTCTCCCCGACGGGGGGCAAGCGCAACACTCCACAGTCCGTCTACGAGTTCCACCTGGTGGACGACGCGCTACCACCGGCCGGAGCGTTCGTCCGCGTTCAGGGCGCGGACGAGTCCAGAGGCCAGGTGAACCGGGCGGCTGGGCGTTCCGTCACCGTCCGCTTTGACGAGCCGGTCTCCTGGCCCGAACTGCCCTCGCGAGGGGCCCTGGAAATCACGCCGAGCACTGTGGTCTACGCGAAGCAGCGGCAGGCCGTCGCCGCCTTTCGCACCGGGCAGGCCGAGAATCCCGCGTTGCTGCCGGCACTGGCGGAGCACCGCGTCGGCCCCGTTCCCGCCAGTTCGGCCCGCCCGCGCGAGGAGCTGGACCCCGAACAGTGCATGGCATTCCAAAAGGCCCTGGCCACAACGGAGTTCCTCGTAGTCCTCGGCCCGCCCGGGACGGGCAAGACCCGAACCATCACCGAGATCGCGCACGCCGCGGCGACAGTGGCGCCCGGCCGGCCCGAGCCCGAACGGGTCCTGATCACATCGCACGCCAACCGCGCCGTCGACAACGTGCTGGCGCGGCTGTCCCGCGACCTGGTGGTGATCCGGGTCGGGGTGGAACACAAGGTGCACGACGATGTGAAGCCCCTGCTCCTCGAGCAGCAGACGGAGTCCCTGGCGGGGGAGATCCAGGGCGGGATGACGGTGCGCCGACAGGCATACGGAGCGGCCGAGGAGGCGCTCGGCCCCTGGATGGCCGAACTCGACAGAGCCGTGGAGGTGGTGCACGCGCTGACGCGTGAGGAGCGCGCCGCCACCGAACGATTCGACGTCACCGCGTTGCGGGAAACGGCACCGCTCCGCGAGCGGCTCGCGACGCTCCAACAGCGCGCAACGGGACAGCGGTCGGCACTCGCCGAGCTGACCGCACGCGCCGAGCGGATCGCGGCCCGGCTGCGCTCCGCACAGGAGCACTCCGAGGCTCCGCTGCTGGGCTGGTTCCACCGCCTCCGGGCACGACGCGCCGAGGGCCGGCTCAACGAGGTGCGGGACGAGACGCAACCCGTCATGGCGCGACTGGCGGATCTGGAACGCGAGATCGAACACGTCAACGGCGCCATCGCGGACAGCCTCGCGTCCCATCCGGCCGTCGTTCGGGCGAGGGAGGCGAGCGAGCGGGCTCAGCGGACGCGGGAGGGCGGGATGCACACCGCCTATGCGGCAGCCGACCGGGCCGTCGCGGTACTGTCCTCGGTGGTCCCCGACCCGCCTGCGGTCGTCCGCCTGCGCGAACCGGACGGGGCGACGGCCGAGTTGGAGCGGCTGCGGGAACAGTTGGCGGAGTGGCTGCCGCTCATCTCCCGGCGACGCGCGCTCGCCGAGGAGTGGCATGACGCCGTGGCGCGGGCCCCCGAACAGCTGGCTCCGGAGCTGATCCGCTTCGCCCATGTCGTGGGTGCCACCTGCATAGGCGCCGCGTCCCGACCGGAACTGTCAGGCGTGGAGTTCGATCTCGGCATCATCGACGAGGCCGGGCAGCTCGGGGTGGCGGACGCCCTGGTGCCGTTGAGTCGGGTCCGTCGGGGCATTCTCGTTGGGGACGACCGACAGTTGCCGCCCTTCCTCGACTCCGAGGTGGCGGAGTGGGGCAGGGGCATCGGCGATCCGGACCTGCTCAGGCTGATGTCGGGGAGCGCGCTGGAACGGTTGCGCTCCGGGCTGCCCTCGACCCATGTCGTGCAACTGACCAAGCAGCGCAGGATGCCGGCCGAGATCGGCGACTTCATCTCCGCTGCCTTCTACGACGGCACGCTGCGCACGGAGAAGGACCATCACCACGCGGACCCGCTGTTCGCCAGCCCGCTGGCCTTCGTGGACACGTCGGAGCTCCCGGAACGGGAGCGGTACGAGACGCGGGGCCAACGAGCCGCGGAACGGTTCCGCCGCAAAGGGGTGTTCAACCGGTGCGAGGCCCGTCTGCTAGCACGTCTCGCCGCCTTCTACCACAGGCGGGGCGCCGAGTGGATGGTCATCGTTCCCTACCTGGCGCAGCGTGCGGCCGTGCTTTCGGAACTCAAGCCCCTGCTCGGGGACTCGCAGCTCGCGGAGGCCTCCGTGGGCAGCGTCGACGCCTACCAGGGCGGCGAACGTGAGGTCGTGCTCTACGGATTCACGCGGAGCAACCCCCACGGGCGAATCGGATTCCTCAGCGAGCTTCGCCGGGTCAATGTGGCCTTTACCCGCGCCCAACGGCAGTTGGTGATCACGGGCGATCTCAGCACACTGCTCCGCGCTGCGGACCCGGGGTTCCGAGCCCTCAGCCAGCAGCTGTACGACTACCTCGGCCAGCGTGGCGATCTCACCACCCATCAGGAGGTCATGGGCCGCCTGCGCGTGTTCTCGGCCGAGCAGGAGGAGAGTTGACGTTGGAGCGGTCGTCGCGGCTGTTTCCCTTTCCCGAGGAGCGGGTGCTGGAGCACGCGGCGTTCGGCGAGGGAGTCGTTCCCCTGCGACTTCATGGTCTGCTGCTTCCGGTGTGGGAGGTGGAAGTCGAGGCGGACATCACCGAGGGCGAGAAGTTCTCCCTGTTGGAGCGGTTTCTCGCGCGGGGCCTGCGGCACGGCGGTCTCCACGGCATCGACGAACTCACCGCGTTCTTCGCCCTGGACCGCGCACTGGTGGCTCAGGCCGTCCGCGCGCTGACCGCGATCGGCCACGTCAGGGAGGAGGGAGGCCGGCTCACGCTGACCGGTCTTGGTCAGCGCTCCGTGGACGACGACACCCGCTACGTGTTGACCCGTCAGGACCGCAGAAAGCTCTACTTCGAGGCGCTGTCCTCCGTCCCGCTCCAGAAGCCGCACTACGACCAAGAGACCGTGTCGCTGCTGTCCGAGGAGGAGTTGGGGCGGTTGGTCGGCGACGGGAAGGGGCCGCGCTTCACGCCTCTCTTCGTCTCCCGTTCCTTCGATCCCGCCGCCCTCGACGATCTCAACCGCCGGCGGGATCGCGCCCGTTACAACCTGCCGGTCGCCATGGACAGGATGCGGACCCTCGACAGTCGACTCGTCTACCTGCCTCTCTATGTGGTGAGCGCGCGAGGGCGACTGCTGGCCTATGGCCAGGCGGGCGCCGGAGCGGCGCACGACGGGGAGCTGAGCGACCTGCTGACCAAAGCGCCCTCCGTGGCCATGACGCTGGAGAACGAGCAGATCGAGGACGAGGAGCGGACGCTCAAGGGCATCGAGAACTGGCTGCACCGGCACGGGCTGCCGCCGACGGCGCCCGAGCGGGAGGGTGGCACCTGGCGGATCTCCTTGCCTCCCGAGGCCTTCCGAGACGAGCACAAGCTTTCGCTGTCGCGCATCGGCTCCTACCAGATCGTGGGGGCCAGGTTCTTCCGCCTCTGGTGCGGTGATGAGAATCATCGTAAGCGTGCCCTCCTGGTGCGCTTGGACCAGCGGTTCGGGGCCAGGTGGCGCGTCGACCGTGCGACGGCCGAGGCGATCGTCGCGCAGCTCGCCCGCCAACTGGCCCTGGCCGTCCCGGACCTGTCATCCCTACGCACGGGGGCGGGACGGATGGGCCTTGCGGGGTTGGAGTCCCAACTCGCCAGACTGGAGAAGGAGCCTCGTTGATCGACGGCGGGCAGCTGCTCCTCACGGAGTACGAGCACATCAAGCAGGAGCAGCGGGCCAGGATCGGCTTCCGGGACAACCTGCTCTACGCCACGCTCGGCACCATGGCCGCCGTGGTGGCCTCCACGTTGACGGGCCAGGGCCGTATCCAGCTGCTTCTCCTGATGCCGCCACTGTCCGTGATCCTCGGCTGGACCTATCTGGTGAACGACGAGAAGATCTCGGCGATCGGCCGTTATGTCCGGCAGGAGTTGGCGCCCCGGCTCAAGGAACTGGCCCCCGGCGAGCCCGAGGTCTTCGCCTGGGAGAAGGCGCACCGCACCGACGAGCGGCGCCGTTCGCGCAAGGCGATCCAGCTCGCGGTGGACCTGCTGGCCTTCTGCGCGGCGCCGCTGGCCGCCCTGGTCGTCTACTGGATGGTCGGGCCACCCCACTGGCAGCTGCTTCTGGTGTCGGGGCTGGAGGCGCTCGCGATAGGCGGCCTGGCGCACCAGATCACCCGCTACGCGGATCTCGATCGGTGACGGACACGCGGAGGACCTGCCTCCCCGAGGAACGCACCTAGTTCCCCAGGGCCGAGCGGCAGACGGCGTTCATCGTCGGGTCGGGGAACGCGCAGAAGGAGCTGGGCAGTTCGACGGTCGAGGTCGGGGTGGGGACGGCGGTCGGCGTCGGGGCGTGGGTGGGGCGTGGCTCGGGGACGTGGGTCGGCGTCGGGGTCGAGGTCTGGTCGGTGGCCTCGGGGGTGGCGCTGTCCCGGTCGGCCGGGCCGTGGGGCCCGGCGGCGGGGCTGGGTTCGCTTCTGGGAACGGCGTGGGCGGTGGCGAGCGGCGATGGCTGGGGCGCGGCGCCGCCGTCCTCGTCGTCGGCCGCACCGGCGCCGGCGCAGCCGGTGAGCAGCAGCGCCAGTGCCGCCGCGTATCCCGCCAGCCGCGCGATGCTTTTCAAGCGGGCCGGAATGTTCGCTGGGGTGTTCATCGAGTGGACGCTCCATCCGAGTTGGGGGCGCGCCGGGGTGGTCGGCGCACGCTGTTCAACGCGGGCGGAGCGCCGAGTTCTCTGGGACTCACTCCTTTGCAGCAGCGTTCCGTCAATCGGACTCCCCCGGCCGCCGCCCCGCCCGGCGCCCCCGTGCCGTCAGACGGCCACCCTGGGGTCGGCGACGCCCTGGAGGACGTCGGCGGCGGTGTTGGCCACGATGTAGACCGCGCCCAGGACGAAGGTCACCCCGGCGACGGCCGGGAAGTCGGAGACCGGGATGCTGGCGCCCAGATAGCTGCCGAGCCCCGGCCAGCTGAAGACGCTCTCGACCACCAGCACCCCCGCGAACATGAAGCCGATCTGGAGGCCGGTCATGGAGAGCGCGGCGTTGACCGAGTTGCGCGCCACATGCCGCACCACGATGGCGCGTTCCCCCAGGCCCTTGGCCCGGGCGGTGCGGACGTACTCGGCGTCCAGGGTGGTGCGCAGGCTGGAGCGGAAGACGCGGCCGATGGCCAGCGCCGGGCCGACCGCGAGGGCCAGCGCGGGCAGCAGCAGATGCCGCAGCGCGTCCACGCTGGCGGCGGGGTCGCCGGCCAGCAGCCCGTCGAGGACCAGCAGCCCGGTGGGCCCGTCGGTCGCGGCCCCGCCGCTGGCCCGGCCGTTGGCCGGCAGCCAGTCCAACTGCTGGTAGAAGACGATCAGGAAGAAGATGCCCAGCAGGAAGGTGGGCGCGGTCGAGGAGACGAAGAGCAGCCCGCGCAGCGCGCCGGCGCCCCGCCAGCGCAGGGTGCTGGAGAGCGCGAAGAGCAGCGCGAGCAGCAGGGCCAGCAGGAAGGCGAAGAGGACGAGTTCGAGGGTGGCCGGCAGATAGCTGCCGATGTCCTCGGTGACCGGCCGCCTGGTGCGGAACGACGTCCCGAGGTCGCCGGTGAACAGGCCGCCGAGGTAGTCGAGATAGCGGTCGACGGGCGGCCCGTCGAGGCCGAGCCTGGCGCGTTCGGCGGCGATCGCCTCCGGCGAGGCGGTGGGCCCGAGGGTCGCGGCGGCGGCGTCGGTCGCCGAGATCTCCTGGAGGACGAACAGCACCACGGAGAGCACCAGCAGCAGCGCCACCAGGGACGCCAGCCGGGTGCCGAAGAAACGGAACGTCATGTCCGTTGGCCTTTCGTGAGCGGAGAGCCCGGGCGTCAGCGGCCGCGCCGGGCGATGAGGTCGCGCACCGCGTCGCCGCCGAGGTTGGCGACCAGGCTGAGCAGCATCACGGTGACGCCGGGGATGACCGGAATCCACCAGTGGGTGAGGAGTTCGGGCAGGGCGCGGGAGGTGTCGGCGCCCAGTTCGGGCGCGGGCGCTGACTGGCCCAGGCCGAGGAAGGAGAGGCTGGCCAGCACCAGGACCACGCTGCCGACGTCGAGGCTGGCGGTGACGACGGCCGAGGGCACCACGCCGGGCAGCAGGTGGCGGAGGATGATGCGGGGCGTGGAGACGCCGGCCATCCGGGCGGCCTCCACATGGGGTCGTACCGCCAGGGCGCGGACCTCGCCGCGCACGATCCGGGCGTAGTAGGGCCACCAGACGACGGAGATGGCGAGGAAGGTGTTGCCGAGCCCCGAGCCGAGCGCGGCGGCGACGGCCACGGCGACCAGGGTGCCGGGCAGCGCGAGGAACAGGTCGGTGACCCGCATCAGCACCGCGTCGAGCCAGCCGCCGAAGGCGCCGGCCAGCAGCCCGACGATCCCGCCGACCAGCAGCCCGAGTGCGACCACGGCCAGCGCCATCAGCCAACTGGTGCGCAGTCCCAGCAGGGTTCGGGAGAGCAGGTCGCGCCCGATGCCGTCGGTGCCCAGCGGGTGGCCCGGGCTGCCGATGCCGGCGTAGAGCTGTCCGCTGGTGCCCACCGGGTCGTGCGGGGCCAGCAGCGGCGCGAGCACCGCGACCAGGGTGACCAGGCCGACGAGGCCCAGCAGGCAGTGGTTCAACAGCCGCCCGCCGACCAGGTGGCGACGTGGGACGCGGCTTCGGGTCGGCGTCTCGACGCCGGCGACCAGGGCGGCCATCAGATCTCCCCTCGGTGGACGCACGCGACGGCCCGGCGGGCTGAGGGCGGCGCGGTGCGCGCGGGCCCCGGCGGTCGGGGCCCGATGGGCACGAGTTGGATGCCGGTGAGGGTGTCGGCGCACTCCTCGGTGGCGACGGGGCAGCGCGGGTGGTAGGCGCAGCCGCTCGGCGGCGCGAGCGGGCTGGCCGGTTCGCCCTCGATGGTGGGCAGTTCGACGTCGAGTCCCGGCACGGCCGAGAGCAGCGCGCGGGTGTAGGGGTGTTTCGGGTCGGTGACCAGTTCGTCGGCGGTGCCGATCTCGACCAGCCGCCCCAGGTACATCACGGCGATCCGGTCGCCGATGATCCGGGCGACCGACAGGTCGTGGGTGACGAAGACGACGGTCATGCCCAGTTCGGCGCGGAGGCGTTGGATCAGGTTGAGCACATGGGCGGCGAGCGAGACGTCCAGCGCGCTGGTGGGTTCGTCGCACAGCAGCACCCGGGGCGGGACGATGGTGGCCCTGGCCAGGGCGACGCGTTGCCGCTGGCCGCCGGAGAGTTCGGCCGGCCGGGCGTCGAGGGTCGTCTCGGGGAGGCCGACGGAGTCGAGGGCGGCGACGACGCGGCGGTGGCGTTCGGCGCGGTCCAGACGTGGGCGGCGCAGGCGTTCGGTGAGCAGTTCGCGCACGGTGAGCCAGGGAGTGAGGGAGGCGCCCGCGTCCTGGAAGACCATCTGCACCCCGCCGCCGGTTGGCCCGGTGATCGCGCCGCCGGTGGCCTTCTGGAGCCCGGCGAGGACGCGGAGCAGGGTGGACTTGCCCGAGCCGCTCTCGCCGACGAGGGCGAGGGACTCGCCGGCCTCGATGTCGAGGGTGACCCCGCGCAGCGCGGCCAGCGACGCCTTCCGGCCCCGGCGGTCGCGCACCGTGAAGCGGCACTCCAGCTCGGTGGTGGCCAGGACGACGCCGGGCCGCGCGGGCGCCTGCTCCCGTTCGGCGGCCGCCGCGTCCCCATCGGCGGGCTCGGTCGGCTCGGCGGGCTCGGCAGGCTCGGCGCGTTCGGCGCGTTCGGCGCGTTCGGGCAACGTGGCCGCCTCGGCGGCCGCCTCGCGGTGGGCGATCTCCAGCAGCCGGTCGCGGGACTCCTCGGCGCGGAAGCAGGCGGCGGCGTGTTCGGGCCGGACCGGGAGGTCCGGCAGGCCCGGGAGTTCGGCGCGGCAGCGGTCGACGGCCAGCGGGCAGCGCGGGTGGTAGGCGCAGCCGGCCACCGCCGCGCCGCCGGCCGGCTCGGGCACCAGGGTGCGCAACGGGCTGTCCCGGTCGGTGTCGAAGTCGAGACGGGAGGCCAACAGGCCCAGGGTGTAGGGGTGTCGCGGCTCGTTCAGCACCCGTCGGGTGGGGCCGACCTCGGCGAGCCTGCCCCGGTACATCACCGCGATCCGGTCGGCGATCTGGCCGGCGACGCCCAGGTCGTGGGTGATCATCAGCACCCCGCAGCCAAGGTCGTCGCTGAGCCGCCGCAGCACGCCCAGCACCTGCGACTGCACGGTGACGTCGAGCGCGGTGGTCGGCTCGTCGGCGACGATCAGCCGGGGGCCGCCGGCGATGGCCATGGCGATCATGACGCGTTGGCGCAGCCCGCCGGAGAGTTCGTGGGGGAACGCCCGCATCCGGCGCTCGGGTTCGGGCACGCCCACCGCGCGCAGCAGCCGGATCGCCTCGTCGGCGCTGCCGGCCGCCTCCACCACCTGCTGCCCGACGCGCATGGTCGGGTTGAGGGAGGTCATCGGGTCCTGGAAGACGACGCCGAGGCTCTCGCGCCGCGCCAGGCGGCGCTCCTCCTCGGTGCCGTTGACCATGTCCACGCCGGCGACGCGGAGTTGGCCGGCGACCCGGGGTGCGGAGCCGGCCGGGAGCAGGCCGAGCAGGGCGAGCGCCAGGACGCTCTTGCCGGAGCCGGACTCGCCGACCAGGCCGAGCACCTCGCCGGGCCTGATGTCCAGGTCGACGCCCCGCAGCACCTCGGAGCGGTTGCCGTTGCGGGCGAGGCTGACCCGCAGGTCGCGCAGGGTCGCCACGGGGGTGTCGGGCGCCTCGGTGGTCGGCGCGGCGGATTCGGGGGTGGCGGGTTGGGTGTCCAACATCGGTGGTCCTCCCGGGTGTTCGGATGGCCGAAGCCCAACGGCGGAAGCTCAACGGCGGAGGGCCGGCGGCGGGGGGCCGGCGCCCTAGCGGCCTGGCCGGTCCACGCGGTCCCGCCGCGCTGCGGGATCGCTCAGGGGTGCCTTGCGGGTGGCGTCGGTGGCGGCGGTCGTGGCATCGGTGGAGGCGGCGGTCGTGGCGTCGGTGGTGGTCGTGGTGGCGGGGGCAGTCCGGTCGACGGCGCCGGAGTCGGAAACGGGCGGCGCGGGCGGCGGGTTCGGGTGCGGGACGTCGGACGGGTCGTCGGCGGCCGGCGCGGCCAGCCGCCGTTCGCGGGCCGGTGAGGTGAGCGTGAGGAACCCGGCCAGCAGCACGCAGACCACGGCGCAGCCGACCCACAGCGGCCCGCTGCCCAGGTGTTGCAGCACGGTGCCGCCGGCCAGCGGGCCGATCATGGTGGCGGTGCTGAACGCCAGGGCGTAGGTGCCGAGATAGCGCCCGCGCGCCTGCCGGGTCGACATGTCGGCTGCGATGGACTGGGCCGCCGGGTGGGCGCCCATCTCCCCCAGCGTCCAGACCGAGACGGCCATCGCGTAGAAGAGCCAGGAGTCGGCGAGCGCCTGGAGGCCCACGCCGAGGGCGGTGAAGAGCAGGGCTCCGGCCAGCACCGCCTCCCGGCGCCAGCGCGCGACCAGCCGCGCGGAGGGGATCTGGAGGGCGCACAGCAGGACCCCGTTGAGGGTGAGGAGAAAGCCGTACTCGCCGGAGGAGAAGCCGTCCTCGACCATGGTCACCGGCAGCGACGAGGTGGACTGCACATAGACGACCGAGTAGACGAGCATCGCCAGCGTGAAGGTGACGAACACCCGGTCGCGCAGCACCTGGCGCAGCCCGACGGCCGGTTCGGCGGGCGCGTCGGCCGTCCTCGCGGCGCGCGAGGCGCGGAACGTGCGGGGGGCGTGCGCGTCGGTGACCCGGGCCAGCACGATGGTCGCGGCCACCACCAGCACGCCGGCCTGGGCGTAGAAGAGGTACTCGAAGGCGTGGTCGGCGATGAACCCGGCAAGCAGCGGACCCACCGCGTAACCGAGGTTGACCGCCCAGAAGTTGTAGGCGAACGCGGCCCTGCGGTGGGCCGCCGGCACCAGATCGGTGATCAGCGCGGCGACCGAGGGCTGGGCCGCGCCGTTGACCAGGCCGAAGACGAACAACAGCACGGCGATGGCGGCCGGTTGGGGAAACGACGGAATCACCGTCATGGTGGCGGCGGAGAGTAGCAGGCTGCCCAGCAGGGTGCGGCGGCGGCCGATCACGTCGGAGAGGACCCCGCCGGCGAGGGCGGAGAGCACCACGCCGCCGCCGTAGCCGGAGACGATCAGCCCGGCCTCGGATGTGCTGAGCCCGGCGTCGCGGGTGAGGAAGAGCGTCATGAACGGGACGACGAAACGCCCGGTCCAGGTGACGAGGACGGCGAACCAGAGCCACCAGAAGCTCGCTGGCAGGTCGGTGGCGCGGGTGGGGCGCTGGCCCGACCGGCGGTGTGACATGGGGTTCCTTCGGCGGAGTCGCTGCTTCGGGAGGGGAGACGGGGGACGCCGGGACGGTGAACGCGGGGCGGCGGCGTCCCCCGGACGGCTACTCGTCCTCGGCCGAGTCGGACGCGTCACCCGAATCGGACGCGTCACCCGAGTCCGACGCGTCACCCGAATCGACGGTCAGCGCGTGGAAGTCGAGCGTGTAGGGCTCGGCGATGCTGTGCGCCTCCTCCACCCCGCCCAACCAGGGCTGGGCGACGACGAAGTCGTTGACATAGGCCCAGGCCGGGGTGCAGGCCGCCGCCTCGTTGGCCTCGGCCGCCGCGCCGTAGGTCGCCGGATCGCCGGAGACCAGGGCCTCGGCGAGGAGTTCGGTGGTCTCGTCGGAGAAGCACTGGAGATGGTTGAGTCCGCCGTCCTGGTCCCAGAACACGTGCCCGTACATGTACGGGTTGCTGGAGTCGGGCCAGGTGCCGGAGGAGACGTAGAGGTCGGGGGCCTCGGCCGGGTTGGCCGCGAACTCGCCGAAGACCTGGGAGGTCTGGTAGCTGGTGATGGTGGCGTCCAGGCCGAGCCCCTGGAGCTGGGCGGCGATGATGTTGGCGATCTGCGCGTCGTCGGCGGAGGAGGCGCTGTGCCCGATGACGACGGTCTTCTCCGCGCCGCTCAGCCCGGCCACATAGTCGGCCAGCGGCGCCGGGTCGTGGGTGATCGCGCGCTCCTCCACGCCGTCGGGCAGCGCGCCGCGCGAGTAACTGCCGGTGGCCAGCTCCGCCTTGTGGGCGACGACCTGGTCGATGACGCTCCCCCAGTCCACGGCGGAGAACATCGCCCGCCGCGCCTCGGGGGTGGCCATGAAGGGCCGGTTGGGGTTCATGTACAGGACCCCGACCTGGAACGAGGGCAGGCTGTACGCCTGGAGGGCGTCGTCCTCGATGTAGTCGGCCTGGGAGGCGGAGGGTACCGCCCCGATGATGGTCGACAGGTCGCCGTTGTTGAGGGCGAGCTGCATGGCGGAGGTGTCGGTGTAGACGGGCAACTCGATGGTAGTGAACGTCGGTTCGCCGCCCCAGTACCCGTCGTAGGCGGTCATCTCGTAGCGCTCGCCGACCCGCGCCGCGCTCAGCTGGTAGGGGCCGGTGCCCGCCGAGTGGGTGCTGAGGTAGGTCTGGGCGTGGTCGTCGCCGGCGTTCTCGGCCAGCGCGGTCGGGCTGATCATGCGGGGGCCGTAGGGCGAGGCGAGGTAGTCGAGGAACGCCGAGTTGGGCTCGGCGAGACGGATCACCACGGTGGTCTCGTCGGGCGTCTCGACGGAGTCGACGCCGGCCACCATGTAGGCGGGGCCGGCGCCGACGGCGGTGCGCCGGTCGAAGGACGCCTCGACGGCCTCGGCGGTGAACGGCGTCCCGTCGTGGAAGGTGACGCCCTCGCGCAGGGTGAACGTGTAGGTGGTGTTGTCCTCGGAGACCTGCCAGTCGGTGGCGAGCGCGGGCCCAATGGTCGCGGTGTCCAGGCCGGGCTCGTACCGCACCAGCCCCTCGTACATGTTGGTGGTCAGGGCCAGGCCGTTGCCGGAGTAGTAGACGTCGGGGTCGGGCGGCTGGCCGATGTCGTTGAGCAGGCCGACGCGCAGCACCCCGTCGGTGGGGGCGGCGGAGCCGGTGGTGCCCTGCTCGCCGCCGCAGGCGGTCAGGGTCGCGGTCAGGGCCAGGGCGAGCGGGGCGGCCAGGGCGGCGGCGCGCCGGGCGGCGGATTGCCGTCTCATGGGGAACTCCTCGTGCTGGGGCGCTCGTTGGAGGGCTCGGTGGAGGCTGCGGACGCCGGTGGCCGGCTCAGCCCTTGTCCCGCAGCGCCCGGGAGTGGCCGGGGCCAAGCGCGCCGGGGTGCAGGTAGTCGGGTTCGGTCAGGCCCTTGCGGCGCATGGCGATGCCGGTCAGCGCCTCGCGGACGGCGCGGTTGGCGAGCAGCGCGGTGATCTCGCCCCGGTCGTCGTAGGGCGGGCTGACCTCGACGACGTCCATGCCGACGATGCCCACCTCGGCGGCGAGGCGGCGGACGGCCGTGAGCACGTGGATGCTGGTCAGGCCGCCGGGTTCGGGGGTGCCGGTGCCGGGCGCGTAGGCCGGGTCGGCGACGTCGATGTCCAGCGAGATGTAGAGGTGGTCGGCCTGGTCCAGAGCCTCGTCCACGGCGCGCTCCAGGACCTTCTCGAAGCCGTCCCGGTTGATCTCGGCCATGAAGTGGGTGCGCATCTGGCGCTCTTCCATCCAGTCGATGGTTTCCTGATCGGGCCAGTAGCCCCGCAGACCGACCTGGACGAAGTTCTTTCCTGGCACCGCCCCCGACTCGATCAGCTTGCGCATCGGGGTGCCGTGGCTGGCCAGGCTGCCCGGGGTGTCGGTGCCGGTGTCGGCGTGCGCGTCGAAGTGGACGATGCCGACCTTGCCGTAGCCGTAGTGGTCCGCCAGGGCGGTGGCCGACGGCCAGGTGGTGGCGTGGTCGCCGCCGAGGATGATCGGGACGGCGCCGGAGTCGACGATGGTGCCGACGAACTTGCGGATCTCCTCGAAGGTGGTCCAGGTGTTGCCGACCCGGATCGGGGCGTCGCCGTAGTCGCAGACCCGCAACGTCTCGAACGCGTCGACCCGCACGTCCAGGGAGTAGTGCGGCCGGCCGTAGCCGCCCTTGTAGTCGCAGGCCCTGATGGCCAGCGGGCCGTGGTTGGTGCCGCTGCGGCCGGAGGCGGTGGCGTCCCAGGGGACGCCGCAGATCGCGACGTCGATCTCGCCGGCCACCAGGTCCTCGGGCGTGAGGCAGACGGGGAGCTTGGCGAAGGTCTGGATGCCGGCGAAGCCGCCCTCGCCCTTGCGGTTGACGAAGATCGGCCCGGGCGGTCGGCCGACGTTGAAGTCGTCGACCGCGCCGTGTCCCTCAAGTCCCCTGCCCAGCCGGGGCGGTTGCGCCCAGAATCCCTCGCCGAAGTCGTGGTGATGGTGGTGGTGCCCGTCCGGGCCGTGGGCGTGCCCCTCGGGCCCGTGGTCGGACGGCCGGGGTGTGTCCTGCGGGGAGTCGCTGCGCTGTTCGGACATGAGTCCTCTCCGGAAAGTTGCCATGACTGGCCCGATAAGGCGGGTGCCGGAGCCTCCCTCGCCCCCCGAGGGGAAAGCACCGCTGGGCGAACCTCGTTGTCCCGCCGCACGGCCGGAGCGCCGTCTCGTTCGGGCAGGACCTGAAACTAGGGACTGCCAAATCGATTCGTCAATGGCCAACGGGGGTGCGTGGCGGGGTGTTTACACAGCTGGCGCACCTCGGGGCCGGCCGCCGACGGGCCGACCCACGGCCGAATCCTGTCCGTAACATGGGCGACTGTTTTCGGCCGCTCGCAACGGGCGGCTGGCCGCCGGGGCTTGGCGGGCAGGCTTGGCGGGCAGGCTTGGCGGGCCGCCGCGCGGCCCGTGCGCGTTGCTCCGGGTGTTCGTTCGCCGTTCCCTCGCCGGGACCGTCGCTGCTCGCGGGTGGGCGAACGGGCGCTCGTATGATGTCGCCATGAGGCGCCAGACCGTCACGCTCAAGGACGTGGCCAGAGCGGCGAACGTCTCGCCCAGCACGGCCTCGCAGGCGCTCTCCGGCACCGGACGCATGACGGAGGCGACCCGGCGGGCCGTCGTCGAGGCGGCCCAGGAGCTGAACTACCGCCCCAACGCGGTCGCCCAGGGCCTACGCACCGGATCGGTCCGGTCCATCGGACTGCACCATCTGCACGCGGGCGACCGTTTCGCCTCCGACTACTTTCGGGAGTTTGTCACCGGGGTCCTGGACGGCACCCAACGCGCGGACTACGACCTGACGTTGCTCTCCAGCAACCCGCAGGTGCCACGGAACCGGGTGCCCCGGGTGGACGGCGTGATCATCGCCGACCCGATCGCCGACGACCTGCGGGCGCGCCAACTCCTGGAGTCCGGGCTGCCGGTGGTCGCCGGCGAGCACCCGCCCGACGGGATGCCCGACTGCCCGGTGATCGCGGCCGACCACGCCGGGGCGCTCCGCCAGATCCTGGACCGGGCGGCGGCGCACGGGGTGCGGCGGCCCGCGTTCGTCGGCCCGGACGCCAACAGCGGCTGGGGCGTGCTGCTGCGCGCCGAGTTTGAACGCTGGTGCGCCGACCAGGGGTTGCCCGGCACCACGGGCGAGAGCCGTTTCGGCGACCTGTCGGTGGCCGAACACCGACGGGCCATTGGGGAGTTGCTGGCCCGCGAGCCGGCCACCGACCTGCTGGTGCTCTCCTCCGAGCCGATAGTGCAGGGCGCGCTGACCGCGTTGGAGGCGGCCGGCCGCCGCGTCGGCGGCGACGTGCTGCTCGCCTGTTGCGGCGACAGCCCGACGTTGGCGATGACCGCTCCGCCGACCACCGCCGTCGATCTGCACCCGCGTGCCCTCGGGATGGCCTGCGCCGAGCTGCTGATCCGGCTGGTCGAGCACGACGCGGAGCCGCCGGATGCGCCGGTGCTGCTGCCGGCTGAGGTCCACTGGCGCGCGTCTCTTCCCGGCGCGGCGCGGGTGCCCCTGGGCTGAGCGGGGCCCTGCGGGCGGCCGGGCGGGAGGGCCGGCCCGGCTGCGCCGGACGGCCAGTTGCCCTGCGGGCGGTGGGTGGTCCGGCGGGCGGTAGTTGGTGCTGCGGGCGGTGAGTGGGCCTGCGGGCGGCGGGTTGCTCTGCGGGCCGGATGGGCCGGCCCGGTTGCACCGGACGGCGGGGGCTCCCGGAGTCGGGGCGGACCGGATGACCGTCCCAGCTGCGCAGCACCGCGAGGGCTGCCGGTGGCCGGGAAAGTCAGCCGGCGCGACCCCGGTCGGGCCGGCTGCGCCGGGCGGCGGTGGGTCCATCGCTGCCCGGGCGGGCTGGATGGGCCTGCCATCGGCGGTTGTTCGACGCCGACGATGACTCCCCGTGCGGGAGGCGGTGCGATCCCGGCCCAGAAGTCCGCCGCGCCGACGGCACGTTCACCAGCCGCCGACCGGCGCGAGCCACGGCGAGAAACCCCCGACACCAGCAAACCCCCACGCGGCAGCACAAAGCCGCCCCAACCGCCCGTTCACCGGCAGCCGACCGGCGCAAGCCCACGACCAGTAGCCCCCAACATCGGCCAGACCCCGCGCAGCGGCACAGTGCGACCCAGGCTGAGAAGTCCCCCGCCCCAACCGCGCGTTCACCAGCCGCCGACCGGCGCGAGCCCGCAGCCAGCCGCCGACCGACCCGCCGGCGAGAACCGAGCGCCCCGGAGGCCACGCCCCATCCGCCGCCGGCGCACCGGCGTTGCCGCCCCCGCCAGGAAGACCGCCGCGTGCCCGGGACGGGCTCCCCGCCAGGGGATCTCGTACCGTACCGGTGTGCCGTTCGACCACAACGACCACTACCACCGCACCGTGCTGCGCCAGTTGCCGCGCGGCGCACGCCGGGCGCTGGACGTCGGATGTGGCACCGGAACGTTCGCCCGGCGGCTGGCGGGCCTGGGCCTGCGGGTGGACGCCCTGGACTCGTCCGCCGAGGCGCTGGCGGCCGCCCGCGAGCGCTCGGCGCCGCCGCCCGGGGGCCCGCGCTATCTGCACGCCGACGTCACGGAACACCAACTGCCGCGCGCGCACTACGACTTCGTGACGTGCCTGGCCAGCCTGCACCACGTCCCGTTCGCGACCGTCGCTCGCCTCCGGGAGGCGCTCGCGCCCGGCGGGGTGCTGGTGGTGCTGGGCTGCTACGCCGAGCGCACGCCCGCCGACCGGGCGGTGAGCCTGGCGGCCGTGCCGGTCAACGCGGCGGCGCGGCTGACCGTCACGGCCGGGGAACGGCTGCGGGGCCGGCCCCGGGACGCGGTCGCTGCGCCGGTGCGGCAGCCGACCCTGCCGCTCGCGGAGATCCGCGCCGGGGCGGCCCTGCTGCTGCCGGGCTGCCGGGTGCGCCGGCTGCTGTTCTGGCGTTTCCTGCTCGTCTTCCGGCAGCCGACGGACTTCCGGCAACCGGCCGCCTAGGGCTTAGGCTCGATGCCATGGCTGGTGAGCAGGGAAGCGTGCGCGTGGACACCTGGATCTGGGCGGTGCGGCTGATCAAGACCAGGTCGATGGCCGCCTCGGCCTGCCGGGCCGGCCATGTCAAGGTCAACAACGAGCGGGTCAAGCCGGCGCAGCCGGTGCGGATCGGCGACGAGGTGCGGGTCTGGCACGCGGGCCGGGAGCGGATCGTGGAGGTCACCCGGCTGATCCGCAAGCGCGTGGGCGCGCCCACCGCCGCCGAGTGCCTGATCGACAACAGCCCGCCGCCCCCGCCCCGGGTGGAGATCCCGGCCGTGCCGGTGCGCGAACGGGGCGCCGGCCGCCCCACCAAGCGCGAACGGCGCGAGCTGGACCGGCTGCGCGGCCAGGGCTGACCGGGCGCCCGCCGGCCACCCGCCGCTACGGGGTGGTCTCCTCCAGGTGCTGGTACTCCGGGTGCTTGGTCAGCCAGCCCGCGATGAACGGGCAGGTGGCGACGACCTTGAGCCCCCGGCGTTCGGCGTCCACCATCGCGGCCGTGGCCAGCTCGCCGCCCACGCCCCGCCCCTCGAAGCCGACCCGCACCTCGGTGTGGGGATAGATCACGCGCGCTTCCTCGCGCTCGTAGTCGGCGAAGCCGGCGAACTCGTCGTCCAGCCACGCCTCGAACCGGCCGAGCTGGCTGTTGTCCCGGACCTCAGTGCTCATGCCCCTCATCGTGCCCCGCCGCCGGCGAGCCCGCACCACCACCGGCGCCGAACGGCTGGCCCGCAGCGCCCTGGGCCGCCGGCCCGCCGGTCAGCGCCTCGGCCGCGTCGGCCACCCGTTCCCGGAAGGGCCGCCGTTCCAGGGCCCGCTCCAGCTCGCCGAGCAGCGTCGCCAGCGGCACGGACAGCTCGGCGTCGAGATCGGCCACCGCGGCCTCGGCCACGGCCCACTCGGTGTCCAGCACGGGCAGCAGCCGTTCGCCCTCCTCGGTCAGCCGGACCACGCGCTGCCGGGCGTCCCGTCCCACGCTCAGCTCGACCAGCCCCCGGCGGCCGAGCTGGGCGACGGTCTGGCTGGCCGCCGAGTGGGTCACTCCCATCGCCCGCGCCAACTCCCCGATGGTGCTCGGCCCGTGGGCGACCAGGGCGCGGATCACCGGGGTGTACCTGGGCCGGTAGTCGACGAGACCCAGCCGGGGATAGGCCGTGGCGAGGTCCGCCTCCAACAGGTCGAGCAGATGCCGCAGCCGGGTACCGATGCCGGTGAGGGGGCGCTGGGTGGACATGGCCAGCACGATAACCGAGCGACGGGCATCCGACAGCCCTGATATAACAGCGCTGTCAGATTTTGCGCTCCGAAGGGTGGCCGCCATGTCCGCGCTGTATCCGCCGATCGAGCCCCACGACCACGGCTGGCTGTCCGTGGGCGAGGGGCACCGGGTCTACTGGGAGACGTGCGGCAACCCGGACGGCAAGCCGGCGCTCGTGGTGCACGGCGGCCCCGGCTCGGGCTGCGGCCCCCGCAGCCGGCGGTTCTTCGACCCGGCCGCCTACCGGATCATCCTCTTCGACCAGCGCAACAGCGGCCGTTCCACCCCCAACGCCGCCGAGCCCGAGGTCGACCTCGCCGCCAACACCACCGAGCACCTGCTGGCCGACATGGAGGCGTTGCGCGAGGCGCTGGGCGTGGAGCGCTGGCTGCTCTTCGGCGGCTCCTGGGGCTCGGTGCTCTCGCTGGTCTACGCGCTGCGGCACCCGGAGCGGGTGAGCGAGCTGGTGCTGATGGGCCTGGCCACCGGCCGCCGGGCCGAGACCGACCTGCTGACCCGGGGCCTGGGCAGCTACTTCCCCGACGCCTGGCGGGCGTTCCGCGACGCGGTGCCGCCCGAGGACCGGGACGGCGACCTGCCCACCGCCTACGCGCGGCTGCTCCACCACCCGGACCCGGAGGTGCGGGCCCGCGCGGCGCGCGCCTGGTGTGACTGGGAGGAGGCGATCGACGTGGGCCCCGCCGGCGGCCCCTCCCGTTACGACGACCCCGCCTTCCGGCTGGCCTTCGCCCGCGTCGTCACCCACTACTGGAGCGCCGGCTCCTGGCTCCCCGAGGGCGAGGTGCTCCGCCGCGCGGCCGAACTCGCCGACCTCCCGGGCGTGGTGGTGCAGGGCAGTCTCGATCCGGGCAATCTGCTGGGCACGCCCTGGGAGTTGGCGCACCGCTGGGGCCCCAACTGCGCGCTCACGGTGGTGGACGAGGCGGGGCACAGCACCGCCGACGCGGGCATGGTCGGGCGGCTGGTGGCGGCCACCGACGGTTTCGCCACCGGGGTCACGCGGACGCGATAGCGTGGTGCGAAAACCGCGACGGAAGCGGGAACGGCCGACGTCCGGCGGCAGTTGAACTGTCCGAACCAACTGAACGGTCGACAGTTCGGCGACGCGGCACAGGGCACGCGGCCGCCCGGCCGACCGGGACGTCGCGACGACACAGGAGGAGAACGCCGGCATGGTGTTCAAGCGGTTGCTCGGAAAGCTGGGCGTGGGTGGCCCGTCCGTGGACACGGTGCTGCACCGGGAGACGGTGCTGCCAGGCGACACGGTCTCCGGCGATGTGCTGGTGCGGGGCGGCTCGATGGACGTGGAGATCACGGAGGTCACCCTCGACCTCGCCGCCCAGGTCGAGGCGGAGCAGGGGGACGAGGAGCGGCACGGCACGGTGAAGTTCCACCGGGTGGTGGTGGGCGGCGGCTTCCGGCTGGCGGAGGAGCAGGAGCTGTCGATCCCGTTCTCCTTCCAACTGCCGTGGGAGACGCCGATCACCGAGGTCTTCGGCCAGCCGTTGAGCGTGCCGCTGGGGGTGCGCACGGAGTTGGCCGTGGCGGGCGCGGTGGACCAGGGTGATCTGGACCCGCTGATGATCCGTCCGCTGCCGGTGCAGGAGGCGGTGCTCGACGCGTTCGGGCAGCTGGGCTTCGGCTTCCGCTCCGCCGACCTGGAGCTGGGGCAGATCCGGGGCACGGGTCAGACCCTCCCCTTCTACCAGGAGGTCGAGCTGACCCCAGGGCCGAACCACGCGCACGCGATGCGCGAGGTCGAGATCAGCTTCCTGGCCAACCCGTCGGGGCTGACGGTGGTGTTGGAGGCCGACCGGCGCGGCGGGTTCTTCGGGGGCGGCGGCGACGCGCTCAACCTCTTCACCGTCAGCCACGAGGACGTCGGGCGTACCGACTTCCCCGCGCTGGTGGACTCCTGGCTGCGGCAGCTCGCCGAGCGGCGCTCCGGCGGCTTCTTCGGCGGCGGGGGCCACCACGAGCACGAACACGGGCACGGACACAAGGACCACGACGACCACGGGGGCGGCGGCATCGGCATCGGCGGCGCGGTCGCCGGGATCGCGGCCGGGGTGGTCGGCGGCATGGTCGCGGCGGAGATCATCGACGAGATCGGCGACGCGTTCGAGGGCGACGACTGAACCGACGCCCCGGCCCGTTCGTTCGAAGTCCCGCGCGGCGCGTGCCGCGCGGGACCGCTCGGCCAACGGGCGGCCCGCCGGCGGCCGTTGGGGGCGCGAGGCGGACGGGGCCGCTCAGCCCTTCCCGTCCTCCCAGTTGTCGCCGAGCCAGCCCTCGTGGCTGGACAGCAGGGCGACCAGGGCCGCCGTCACCCGGTGGTCCCAGGCGCCGGCCACCTCCTCCAGCTCGAAGACCCGCTGCCCCGAGGCCCAGTCGAGCACCACCCCGCGACCGACCCGCCACCGGGTGCGGCGCGGGGGCCTGGCGACGTCGCCGCCGAGGAGCGCCAGCAGCAGCATCAGCGCCTGGAACGGCGAGACCAGCCACCACACCCACCACCAGAAGGGCCGACCCTTCCTGCCGACGGCGACCGTGCCGTCCGCGAGCCGCACCGTCCAACAGGTCCGGCGGGGCCTGGCGAACGACGCCGGCTCCCGGTCGATCAGCGCCAGCGAGGCGCCGTCGGGCCCGAGCACCTCGAACCGGGCGTACCGCTTGGGGCCGTTCGCCACCCTGGTCACGACGTCGGCCAGCCGGGTCCGGCGGTCCGGGTCGGCCCAGAGCGTGAAGGCGCGCACGCCGCGACGGCGCGCCGCGAGGTAGTCGGCGGCCGAGCCGCCGGGCGGCGGCTGGCGCTCGGGGTAGGCGAACGCGGGGGCCTCGAAGCGCTGTCGGTACCCCTTCTCGGTGGCGAGCCGAATCTCCGTGGTCAACCGGCCTCCGTCCGGCGGGGGCCGGCGCTTCCGGTCGGCCTTGGAGACGCGCCCGGCGTCCGGATCGATCAACCACAGGATGTTGCCCACTCCCGGACCCTATCGCCCGGCCGTTCGAATCCCCCGGTCAGGAGTCCCTGGTCACACCCAGGAGTTGAGCAGGTACTCCGTCTTGGGCGCGAACGAGGAGAGCGCGTACGGGCTTTCGTGGACGAGGTAGTCGCCGACCGGCGTCCGGTTGTCGAGGCTGCCGTCGTGGGTCATGTTGTTGCCCTCGCCGTCGCCGCTCCAGGCCCAGTAGGTGCTGCTCAGGTCGCGCGCGGCGGTGCCGTCCCAGACCTCCTTGTAGGTGTTGGGCGTGTTGCCCCAGCCCTGGTCGATGCCCCCCTGGAAGAGGCAGGCGCCGACGAGGATCGGGTGGCCGAAGTTCACGGTGGCGTCCAGGGCGCCGTTCACGTCGGGGGCCAGCTCGGAGTAGAGCTGGTAGCCGAAGACCGTGTTCCGGAGCGGATCGGCGGCGGCCACCGCGTCGCCCTGGTGGAGGA
Source organism: Streptomyces sp. 3MP-14 (assembly GCF_006334905.2). NCBI lineage: Bacteria > Bacillati > Actinomycetota > Actinomycetes > Kitasatosporales > Streptomycetaceae > Streptomyces > Streptomyces sp. 3MP-14. The sequence continues at coordinate 75,615 of NZ_VDLZ02000016.1, read as the reverse complement.
TGGTGCTCAGCCGCTGCCCGTAGGAGGTCGTGTAGATCTCGATGGGCGAGGTGAAGCCGAGGGCGCGCGCCTCGGTGATGTCGCGGACGGCCTCCTCGCGCCAGACGTTCTCGTCGGTGGTGATGGTCTCGCCCTTGATGTGCAGGCTGACATAGCGGGCGTACTTGTTGATCGCCGCGATGACGGTGGGGTCGCGCCAGTTGACGCGGGCGATGGAGACCCACATCTTGTGCTCGATGACCGCCTGGTGCAGCAGGGGCTCCAGCTCGTGCGGCTGGCCGCCCATCAGCCGGACCGAGTTGGCGCCGGTCCTGGCGATGTCCGGCAGCTGACTGCCGGTGCTGTCGTGGGCGCCGCCCTCCCAGGGCACGTTGCCCCAGGGGACCTCGCCGTCGTAGTCGCCCCAGCGGATGACGTGTTCCACGGTGCGGAAGAGCACGGGCTCCCCGTTGCCGTCGACCAGGCCCCGGCCCTCCACGTGGAGGCCCCGGTCCTCGGCCGCCGAGGCGCGGCCCCGCCCGAGGACGGTGGGCAGCGCGGCGGCGCCCAGGCCGACGGCGGCGAGGCCGGCGAACTGCCTTCGGCTCAGCGACAGATGAGATGACATGACGTTGGTTCTCCCTCTCGGCTGTGCGTGGGGAGGGCGCGCGGCACGCCGCCGCACGCCCCGGTGATGCCGAACAGGAACGGAACGGCGGCACCACGCGCCCGGACCCGGCCCCGTTCTCGACGGAAGGAGAGTCGCCCCGCACGACAGCGCGCGGCGGGTGACGCGGCCTCACCACGGCGGCCCGGATCGGGGGCCACCGGGCGCGTGATGCCCCTACACACTCCCATTCATAGGATCTTTATATGGCAAGAAGCTGTCAAGAGAGGCTGGAGCGGGAGAACGTCGCCTATTCATCGAATGATTGAGGCCCCCTGGGGTCAACCGCCCTCCACAGGCGGCGGATCGAGCCGCCGCGATGTCGACGGGTTGTCAACTCGCCTGCCGCTACACGGAGATGTCGTTCGTGTGAAGCATCCCCCCGCGACCTTGCGCATCTGCACGCGTAGATCGACAGTTGTGACGTGCTCATGGAAATCACCATTTGACATGGGCACGCTGAAACCGTTCATCGCAGAGTCCCCCTATGCGCCTCACAAGGAGCAGTTGCCTGATGGACAAGACGCGTAAGTCGGCGCGCATTCGGCGCGGTGCCGGACTGGCCACCGCCATCGGCGTGGTCCTCGCCGGAATCGCCCTACCGGCCAGCGCCCAGGCCAGCGACGCCCCCCTCGGGGTCATCGCCAACGCCGGTGCCGAGAACATCGTGCCCGGCAGCTACCTCGTCACGCTCAACAGCGACGAGGTGACCAGCGGCGTCGCCGCGACCGCCGAGACCCTCGCCGAGTCCCACGGGGCGGAGGTGACCAGCGTCTACCGGCACGCGCTGGACGGCTTCGCCGTCGAGGCCACCGAGGCGGAGGCGCTGGCCCTGGCCGCCGACCCGGCGGTCGCCGAAGTCACCCACAACCAGCGGGTGTTCACCACCGCCACCCAGACCGACCCGCCGTCCTGGGGCCTGGACCGGATCGACCAGGCCTCGCTGCCGCTCGACAACTCCTACACCTACCCGGACCACGGCGGCGAGGGCGTCACCATCTACGTCCTGGACACCGGCATCCGCCACACCCACCAGGACTTCGACGGCCGGGCGACGTTCGGCTTCGACGCCTACGGCGGGAACGGCAACGACGGCAACGGGCACGGCACCCATGTCGCCGGCACCGCAGGCGGCACCGAGTACGGCGTCGCCAAGAACGCCGACCTCGTCTCCGTCCGGGTCCTCGACAACAACGGCTCGGGCACCATCGAGGCCGTCGTCGGCGGCGTGGACTGGATCACCGCCAACGCCTCTGGCCCCTCCGTGGTCAACGTGAGCCTCGGCGGCGGCGCCAACAGCACCCTGGACACGGCGGTGCGGAACTCGATCGACGCCGGCATCACCTACGCGGTCGCCGCCGGCAACGACTACGGCGCGGACGCCTCCCTCAGCTCCCCGGCGCGGGTCGAGGAGGCCATCACGGTGGGGTCGAGCACCAACACCGACGCCATCTCGCCGTTCTCCAACGTGGGTTCGGTGGTCGACGTCTTCGCGCCCGGCAGCGCGATCACCTCGGCCTGGAACACCAGTGACACCGCCGAGAACACCATCTCCGGCACCTCGATGGCCACCCCGCACGTGGCGGGCGCCGCCGCGCTCTACCTGGCCGAGAACCCGGACGCGACCCCGGCCGAGGTCGAGGACGCGCTGGTGGGCTCGGCCCTGGGCGACGTGCTCAGCGGCATCCCCGGTGACACCGCCAACCTCCTGCTCAACATCAGCGGCGACGGCTCCGGCCCCGGCAACCCGCCGACCGGCGAGCGGTTCGAGAACAGCACCGCCGTGGACATCGTCGACAACGCCTCGGTCACCTCGGAGATCGAGGTGAGCGGCGTCGGCGAGCTGGCCGGCGTCTTCGAGGTCGACCTCGACATCAGCCACACCTGGGTCGGCGACCTCACCATCGAGCTGACCAACCCGGCCGGCGCCAGCCAGGTGCTGCGCGACCGCGCCGGCGGCAGCCAGGACGACCTGGTGGCCACCTACCGCATCCCGGGCGCCGGCGTGGCGGCGGACGGCACCTGGACCCTGACGGTGACCGACAACGCCAGCCTCGACCAGGGCACCCTCAACTCCTGGGCGCTCCAGTTCTGATCGCACCCACCCTCGCGTGACCCCAGCGCGGGCCCTCCCCGTTCCGAGGAACGGGGAGGGCCCGCGCCCGTCGGGTCCGACGGCCGGGACCAGTTCGGAGTCGTGCTCACCCGGCGACCGGGCGGCGCGACGCCCCTACACCTCCTCCCAGACCGTGACGAGAGGCAGGCCGCGCCGGGTGCGCTCGGCGTCCACGCCGCGCTGGATGACCTCGGTCTTGGCCTTGGTGTACAGAAAACCGTCGTCGGTCTCGGCCGCGAGGCGGCGCTTCACGGCCTCGTACTCGGCGGCGGCCTCGGCGTTGGCGCGCAGGTAGTCGCGGAACAGGCGCTCGTTGCGGGTGTCCCAGCTGTCGGCCGTGACGATGTGCAGGTGGTGGCTGCGCTCGCCGGCGCTCGCTCCGGCGGTGTGTTCGCGGAAGTAGAACAGCCGGTTGGGCATCCCGACGTCCTCGAACCGGTAGCCGAGCCGCGTCAGCGCGGCCACCCGCTCGGGGGTCACGTCGTCCAGGGTGGCGACCGAGACCATCAGGTCGATGATGGGCTTGGCGGCGAGTCCCGGTACCGAGGTGGAGCCCACGTGCTCGGCGGTCAGGCAGAGACCGGGCACGGCCTCCGCCAACTCGGCGATGGCTTCCGCCGCTTGGGAAGGCCAGGAAGGATCGTAGTCCGCGATGTGAAGAGGCATCCGGGTACCCTAGGCTTTGTTCTGGGTTGTGATCAATGTTATTGATCAAGCCCTGAGCTGGGCGTTGGTGCGGGGCACGGGGAGAACCCGGGGCCGACGGGCCGGGACCGGCCCTAGGAGACGATGTCCTTGCGGGCGAAGTGGCGGTAGGCCAGGGCCACCAGGACCAGCGCGTAGGCGAGGGAGACCGCGCCGCCGCGCACCATGCCGTTCCACTCCACGTCCCGTTGCAGCGCGTCCAGCCAGGCGTAGAGCCAGTGCGCGGGGATGAGTTGCCGCCAGTCGCCCAGCGCGGTGATGGCGTCCAGGATCGAGCCGACGATGGTCAGCCCGATCGCGCCGCCCACCGCGCCCAGCGGGGCGTCGGTCACCGTGGACAGCCAGAACGCCAGGGCTGCGGTGACCAGTTGGCCGACGAAGATCGCCGCCAGCGCGATGCTGAGCCGCAGCACGGACTCCCCCGCCGGCAGGGTGCCGCCGGTCGGCAGCCGCAGCTCGCCCCAGCCGTAGGCGGCGGTGCCCACGGCGAGCGCGGCCAGCGGCAGCAGCACCATGGCGACGGCCGAGAAGCCCAGCGCCACCAGCAACTTGGCGGTCAGCAGCCGCCACCGGGGCACCGGCGCCGCCAGCAGATAGCGCAGCGAGGACCAGCCGGCCTCGGCGGCCACCGTGTCGCCGCAGAACAGCGCGACCGGCACCACCAGCAGGAAGCCGGAGGACAGGTAGAGGCAGACGGCGGCGAAGTTGGGTCCTGAGGCGGTGGCGGCGTCCAGCAGCGGGGACTCGGCGTCGTCGGGGGCGCCGCCCACCGCGAACGCGACCGCCACCAGCGCCGGCAGCGCCGCCAGCAGCAGCCCCACCACCAGGGTCCGGCGGCGGCGCAGCTGGCGGACGGCCTCGACGCGCAGCGGGAGGGTGCGGCGGGGAACGTAGCCGGGGGCGGCGGCGCGTTGGGCGCCTCCGGCCCGTTCGGCCCGCTCCGTGCTGAGGTTCGGGGACATGTCAGGCACCGCCGATCAGGGTCAGGAACGCGTCCTCCAGGCGTCGGTGCGGCACCAGGCCGCTCACCGGAATGCCGGCCTCGACGAGCGCGGCCACCAGCCGTTCCGGACCGACGGCGTCGAGCCGCACCAGCACGCCCGCCTCGGTGCGGGTGGCCGCGCCGACGCCCGGCACCTGGCGGATGGTCTTCAGCCAGGCGTCGGTGGCCGGTTCGGCCGTGGAGACCAGCACCGTGTCGCCGGAGCCGACGATCTCGGCGACCGGGCCCGAGGCCACCAGTCTGCCGCCGTCCATCACCACCAGATGCGTGCAGGTCTGTTCGACCTCGGCCAGCAGATGGCTGGAGACGATCACGGTGCGCCCCTCGGCGGCATAGCGGATCATCACCTCGCGCATCGCGCGGATCTGGGGCGGGTCGAGCCCGTTGGTCGGCTCGTCGAGGATCAGCAGCTCGGGCAGGCCCAACATCGCCTGGGCGATGGCCAGTCGCTGGCGCATCCCCTGGGAATAGGTGCGCACCGGGCGCTCCAGCGCGGTGCCCAGGTCGGCGATCTCCAGCGCCTCGTCCAGGTGCGCGTCGGCCGCGGGGCGCCCGGTGGCGCGCCAGTACAGCTCCAGGTTGGCGCGGCCGGTCAGGTGGGGCAGGAACCCGGCCCCCTCGACGAAGGCCCCGACCCGGGAGAGCACCGGCGCGCCGGGCCCGACGCGGTGGCCGAAGACCCGGATCTCGCCGGCGTCGGGGGTGATCAGGCCCATCAGCATCCGCAGCGTGGTGGTCTTGCCGGCGCCGTTGGGCCCCAACAGGCCGAGGACCTGGCCGCGTTCGACGCGCAGGGACAGGTCCCGCACGGCGTAGCGTTCGCTGTTTCTGGCGTAGCGCTTGGTCAGCCCGGTGATGGTCAGCGGCACCTCGGCCAGCGCCGGGTCGTGCGCCGGGGCGCGCGCCCCGCGCCTTCGGGTGAGCACCAGCGCGGCCGCCACGGCGAGCGCCGTCAGCGGCAGCGCCGGCACCCACCAGTCGAGCGCGGCCGGCGCGGTGGCGATGTCGGGGGCGGTGGGCAGCGTCAGCGTCGGGTCGTCGAGGGCGACCGTGTAGCGGGCGATGCCGGCGGGCGAGGCGTAGCCGATGTCGGTGCTGGAGACGACCAGCCGCAGCCGGTGCCCCGCCTCGAACGGGTAGTCCACGGCGGGGAGTTGGAAGGTGATGACCCGCTCGCCTTCGAGGTCGTCGACGCGCAGCGGGGCCACCAGCTGGGCGGGCAGCGACTGGCTCTCGCCGTCGGGCGCGACGTCGTAGAGCTTGCCGAAGAGGACGGCCGCCCCGGAGTCGGAGGAGACCCGCAGGCGGACGGTCGGCGCGCCGGTGACCCGGAGCGGCTCGGTCAGCGGCAGGGAGTCGAACTGGGCGTACTGGCCGGGAAAGTCGATGGCCGGGGACACGCCCAGGCCGCCGAGCCCGGTGAGGCCGCCCAGCCCGGGAACGGTGGAGACGGCGGCCGGCGCGCCACCCGGCGGGTTGACGAACGTCTGGGGCTCGCCGGCCAGTTCGAGGGTCTCCGGCTCGCCGGAGAGGCCGGGGTAGGCCGCGCCCGACGCGCCGGCGAGCAGGGTGTCGCCGTTGGTGGTGTCGAAGCCGGTGATCCGGGTGACGCGGAACGGCGGCCCGGTGTCCACCGACGGGTCGTCCCCGAGGTGGCGGTCGAACCAGTCGACGATCCGGGCGTCGGTGCGTTCGGCCTCGGAGATGCCGCCGTCGTGGCCGGCCCAGAGCCACTCGACGCTGACCGGGGCGCCGTTGGCGCGCAGCGCCTCGGCCATCGCGTCGGCCTGGTCCAGCGGGAAGAGCGAGTCGTGTTGGCCCTGGAGGATCAGCGTGGGCACGTCGATCCGGTCGGCCACGGCCACCGGGCTGTGCTCGCGCAGCACGTCGAGCGCCTCCGGGTCCGGCTCGCCGGCGACCGCGACCCGCTGGTAGAGGGCGCACAACTCCTCGGTGAACCGGCCGCATCCGGGGTCGTCGGCGGTCGCGGCGGGCGGGGCGCCCACGCCGGGGTCGGCCGCCCCGGTGGTGAACAGGATGCCGGCCCACAGCTGTTTGAAGACCCCGTTCGGGAAGAGCGCCTCCGACAGGTCCCAGTAGGTGATGGCGGGCGCGATGGCGTCGACGCGCGGGTCGTGGCCGGCGGCCAGCAGGGCGATGGCGCCGCCGTAGGAGGCGCCGGCCAGGCCGACGCGGGGGTCGCCGGGGCCGTCCCTGGTGACCTCGGGGCGTTCGGCGAGCCAGTCGAGGAGGCGGGAGACGTCGGCGACCTCGCGGTCGGGGTCGTTGAGGCCGATCCGGCCGGTGGAGGCGCCGAAGCCCCGCGCGGACCAGGTGAGCACGGCATAGCCCTCGGCGGCCAGCCGTTCGGCCTGTTCGCGGGTGTCCTCCTTGCTGCCGCCGAAGCCGTGCCCGAGCAGCACGGCGGGGCGGGGCGCCGCGCCCTCGGTCACGAAGTAGGAGGTGTCGATCTCGACGGTGGCGTCGGAGTTGGGGGACTCCGGCATGGTCAGGACCCGGTCGGTGCGGTGCACGGGCGGCTGGTCGTCGGCAACGGCGAGCCCGACCGTGCCGGCGCCGACCACCAGCGCGAGCGCGGCCAGTCCGGCCCAGGCCCGCCGGGTGGTCTTGGGCCAGCGAATTCTCATGACCGAGCGGCGTCCCTTCGGGCGGGCGTTGATCGCCCCACGCTACCCAATGGCGCCGGCCGTCCCTTTGCGACCTGGCCTCGGCGACGCGTCGGTAACGTCGGTGCGTGGCCGGCGTCTTGTCGCCCACCGGGGAATTCGCCCCGGAATTCACGCGGCGGACGCCGCGCCGACACCCGGCGCCGCGCGCCGGGAAGCGACTGGTCAACGCCGTGCGGGTGTGCGGGAGTTCACACCGTTCGGCGCCCGGGCCGGGAATAGACGAGAACCGCGCGGCGTTACCGGGCGCATTCGGAAGGGGTTCGCCCACCCTGGCGCGCGGACGGGCGCCGGGGAACGTACGGAATACCCCAAAACACCTAAAGCTTTCCCCAATTCGTTTACGTGTAATAAGCACCTTGTCATAGGGTCACGAGCGGAACCACATCATGGGGAGATCGTTTGACCACGCACAGTAGGGAATCCATACCCGATCCGGCGACCCTGACCGAGATCGTCAGGACGCCGGCGATCCCGGCGGCCGAAACCGCGCCCGAGGGCGCCCCGCCCGAGGGAACGGCGCCCTCGGCGGCTCCGGACATGACGCACCCGGAGATCATGCGGGCGCTCTCCGGGCTCCTGCTCGGGATGTTCGCCGCGATCCTCTCCTCCACCATCGTCACCAACGCCCTGCCGCGCATCATCGCCGACCTCGGCGGCGGGCAGTCCGCCTTCACCTGGGTCGTCACCGCCACCCTGCTGGCGATGACCGCCTCGATGCCGCTGTGGGGCAAGCTCGCCGACCTCTTCGACAAGAAGCTGCTGATCCAGGCCGCGTTGACCATCTATGTGATCGGCTCGATGATCGCCGGCCTCTCCCAGAACCCGGCCATGCTGATCAGCGTGCGGGTGGTCCAGGGCCTCGGCGTCGGCGGCCTGATCGGGCTCTCGCAGATCATCCTGGCCGCCATGATCCCGCCCCGGCAGCGTGGCCGGTACAGCGGCTATCTGGGCGCCACGTTCGCCGCCGCAACCGTGAGCGGGCCGCTCATCGGCGGCGTGATCACCGACACCTCCTGGCTCGGCTGGCGCTGGTGCTTCTACATCGGCGTGCCGTTCGCGATCGCCGCGCTGGTGGTGCTCCACCGCACGCTCAAGCTGCCCCGGGTGCGCCGCGCCGGCGTGCGCATCGACTGGACGGGCGCCGCGCTGGTCAGCGCCTCGGTCTCGCTGCTGCTGATCTGGGTGACCCTGGCCGGCGACTCCTACGACTGGCTGTCCTGGCAGACGCTCGCGATGGTGGGCGGCTCGCTGCTGCTGGCCGTGCTCTTCGTCGTCGTGGAGACCAGGGCCGCCGAACCGATCATCCCGCTGCGGCTGTTCCGCGACCGCACCATCGCGCTCACCTCAGCCACCTCGCTGCTGGTCGGCGTGGCCATGCTCGCCGGCACGGTCTTCTTCGCGCAGTACTTCCAGCTGGCGCGCGGCGAGAGCGCGACCATGTCCGGGGTGATGACCATCCCGATGATCGTCGGCATGACGCTCTCCTCGACCGTCTCCGGCCGGCTGATCACCCGCACCGGCCGCTGGAAGTCCTGGCTGCTGGCCGGCGGGGTGCTGCTGACGGCCGGCTGCGCGCTGCTGGGCACCGTGCGCTACGACACCGCCTACTGGCAGGTCGCCGCCGCCATGCTGCTGCTCGGCCTGGGCGTCGGGATGACCATGCAGAACCTGGTGCTGGCCGCGCAGAACGTGGTCGGGCCCGAGGACCTGGGGGCGGCCAGCTCGATGGTGGCGTTCTTCCGGACCTTCGGCGGCGCGATCGGCGTCGCCGTGCTGGGCGCGCTGCTGGCCAACCGGGTCGCGGAGTACTCCACTTCGGGCCTCGCCGAACTGGGCGTGGTGCCGGCGGGGGGCGGCGGCCAGATCCCGGACATGGCCGCGCTGCCGGGACCGGTGCGGACGGTGATCGCCAGCGCCTACGGGCACGGCATCGCCGATGTCTTCCTGGTGGCCGCGCCGATCGCCCTGGGCTCGCTGCTGCTGACCGTCTTCATCCGCGAGGTCGCGCTGCGGACCCACACCGGCTCGGCCCGCTGACCGCGCGTCCCCTCGCCGAGGGGAACGAGGCGAACCCCCGTCGCTCCGCCCCGGGTTCGGGGCGGGCGGCGGGGGTTCGCGCGTGCGCGCGCGTCGCCCGGTCGGGCGGCGCGGCGGCGGTCAGGCCGACTTGATCGCGGCGGCGAAGCGCACCACGCGCTCGGCCTGCACCCGGGCGGCGTTGACGGTCGCGTCGTCGACGGGGTTGGCGCCCTGGGCGTCCACGTGGGAGGTGCCGTAGGGGTTGCCGTCGGCGAACTTGGCGGGGTCGGTGTAGCCGGGGGCCACGAGGACGCCGCCGAAGTGGTGCACCGAGTTGTAGAGCGCCAGCAGCGTGGACTCCTGACCGCCGTGCTGGGTGCTGGTGCCGACGAAGCCGCTGTAGACCTTGTCGGCCAGCCGGCCCGAGGCCCACAGGCCGCCGAGCTGGTCGAGGAACTGCTTGAGCTGCGCGGCCACGTTGCCGAACCGGGTCGGGGTGCCGAAGATCACGGCATCCGCCCACTCGATGTCCTCGGGGGTGGCCACCGGCACGTCGGCGCTGGCCGCCGCGTGCGCCGCCCAGGCCTCGTTGGACGCGATGGCCTCGGCCGGGGCCAGCTCGGTCACCTTCAGCACCCGCACCTCGGCGCCGGCCTTGGTCGCCGCCTCACCCAGCTCCGAGGCGATCCGCGCGACGGTGCCGGTGGAGGAGTAGTAGACGACGGCGAGCTTGACGGGAGAACTCATGGAAGAGGACCTCCGGTTGGGGGTTGGTCAACGGATAACGGTTGGTTGAACCGTAAACGAACCGAGGATCTTCCCCGCTGCGTTGAGATCCACCTCACACACGAGAAGGACCCCCATGCCATGGCTTGGGGGTCGGTAGGTCAGGGGCGTGGGGGTGGGGGTGGGGGTGGGCTGGGGGGACGAGTGGGCTTGCGGTCAAGCACGGAGGGACAGGTCGGGTCGGATCGCTCAGGCGAAGAGGAAGTCGGCCTCACCGCGCTTGGCGCCGCGGATGAAGGTCTCGATCTCGTGCATGGTGTAGATCAGCGCCGGGCCGTCGGGATCGGTCGACTGGCGGATCGCCACCCGGCCGTCGGCCAGCTTGAGCGCCTCCACGCAGTTGCCGCCGTTGGTGCCGCTCCACGGCTTGCGCCAACCCTCGCTGCCCAGCTCCCTGGCCGGCATCCCGTTGTAGATGTGCTTGATCATGCGGTCAGCTCCTTGCGAATCTCACCGAGGAGAGCCTCGGTGTCCTGCGCTGACGCCGCTTGCGTACCCATGCGGTCCAGAACCTCCAGATAGGCCACGGTGTCGGGCCGCTCGTCGAGGTAGGTCGCGCCGGTCAGACTTTCGGCGTAGATGATGTCGGGCAGCTCCGGGATCTCGAAGCGGAAGAGCTGGAACGGCCCGAACATGCCGGGATGGGGTCCGGCGCTGAACGGCATGATCTGGAGGGTGACGTTGGGCAACTGCGTCGCCTCGATCAGCCGGTCGATCTGCTGGAGCATCTCCGCGGCCGTGCCGACCCGACGCCTCAGCACATGCTCCTCGACCACGGCCCACAGCAGCGGGGCGCGGGGCCGCGTGAGCAGCTCCTGACGTTCCATCCGCAGCGCTACCCGGCGCTCTAGCTCCTCGTCGGAGGCGCCGGGAAACCCGGTGCGCAGCAGGGCGCGCGCATAGGCCGGGGTCTGCAACAGACCCGGCACGCAGTGTGGTTCGTAGGCCCGGATGAGGCTGGCCTCGCCCTCCAGGCTCACATAGAGGCTGAACCAGTCCGGCAGCACATCGCGGAACCGGTGCCACCAGCCGGGGCGGTTGGCCTCCTCCACCAGCCGGAGAAAGGATTCAGCCTCCTCGGCGGCGACGCCGTACCGCTCCAACAGGGCCTTGACGTACAGGGGTTTGAGGCCGACCTCGGCCTTCTCCATCCGCCGCACGGTCGTGGTGTTGACGCTCAGCGCGGCGGCGGCGTCGGCGAAGGAACACCCGGCTGACTCGCGCAACTCCTTCAGCCGCAACCCCAGGACGATCTGTCCCACGGTGGGCCCCGACCGCGCCTCTGCCACCTTGGTTCCCCTTGCCGCTTCGTCTCGTTGGTCCCGCGCCTATGTCATCTCGCCTACGCTGCACAGAAGTTTGCCACACCGGGTAGCGACATCCACAGAGATCTCTTCGCTTTCTGCGAATTGCAGAACTCCTCTTGCGCAGAGCCCTCAGGAGAACGCATAGTTAACGCGTGACCCGGCTCACGACGGCTCCAGTTCCCCGGAAGGCGACCCCGCCCGTGGCTCCTACTCACGGCGTGCCGCCGTCCCCCCTGCCAGCTCCGGCGATGCGGCCCGCCCAACCGCCGGGCGAGAGCTTCGCGTTGCCCGCCCGGGACACCTCGGTCGCCGCGGCTCGTCGACGGGTGCGGCACCAACTGTACGGCTGGGGCCTGCCGAGCACCACCTGTGACAACGCCCAGCTCATCGTCTCGGAGCTGGTCACCAACGCCATCCTGCACACGCAGAGTAGCCAGGTCAGGTGTCTGCTGTGGTCCAGCGGCCAGGTGCTGCGGATCGAGGTCGCCGACGAGGGGTCCGGGCCCTCGCACGGGGTGCCGCGCGTCGCCGACGCGGACGCGGAGAACGGCAGGGGCCTGCTGCTGCTCGACGCGCTCGCCGCCCGCTGGGGCGTGATCTCCCCGGACCACTGGTCGGGTTGCACGGTCTGGGCCGAGCTGTCCGCCGCCTGCGACCGCGTGCCGCAGCCCCGCTGGAGGAACGGCGCCGGCCCCGGCCCCGCCTGACCGGTTCGTTCCGTTCCCGACCCGCGCCGCGCCCCGGGCATCGCCGGCGGCGCGCTCTTTGCTAGCCTTCCCAGGCGCCGGCCCTCACCCGGCCGCACTTCCCGCGTCGCACGCTCGCCGCCCGTCGCCTCAAGGGAGTTCCGTGGCCGTCATCCCGCCGATCCCGGCCGAGCCTCCCCGGATACCGGCTCCCGCCCCTCCCCCCTGGCAGCGCTGGGCCCTGTGGGGCGGCGCCGGCCTGCTGGCCACCGTGCTCCTCTATCTGCTGGCCGGGATGCTGTGGGGCGGGCGGATAGCCGCCGGCACCACCGTGTTGGGCGTCGACATCGGCGGCCTGAGCGACGAGGCCGCCAGGGAACGGCTCAACGCCGAGCTGAGCGAGGAGCGACTGGCACCGGTCCCGGTGCTGATCGGCGAGGCCGACGAGAACGTGTACGAGGTGGACCCGGAGGAGGCCGGGCTGCTGCTGGACGTCTCCGCGACCGTCGAACGGGCCGACCGGCCGGGGCTGTTGAGCCGGCTCCTCGGCATCGGCGGCGGCGCGCTCGACCCCGTGGTGGTGCAGCACGAGGAGCGCAGCGAGGCGGCGCTCACCGACCTCGCCGAGTCCGCCGACGCCGCCGTGACCGAGGGCGAGGTGGGCTTCGAGGACGGCCAGGTGCGGATCACCGAGCCTGCGGCCGGCACCGCGCTGGACGTGGAGCGCTCCGTCGACCTGCTGCGCGCCGCCTATCTCAACGAGGAGGCGCAGCCCGTGCGGCTGCCCGTCTCGCTGGCCGAGCCGCTTACCGACGAGGACGAGGTGGCGCGCGCGGTCGAGGAGTTCGCCGAGCCGGCGATGTCGGGCCCGGTCACGCTGGTGAGCGAGGACGGCACGGCGCGGGTGTCGCTGGGCCCCGAGGTGTTGGGCGACCATCTCGCGATGGAGCCCGACGAGGAGGGGCGGCTGGAGCCCCGGTTGGACGCCGAGGGGCTGGTCGAGGACGACCGGGTGGTGCCGCTGTTCGAGGACGCCTCGGTGGAGCCGACCGACGCGACGCTGAGCCTCGACGGCGGCTCCGTGGTCGCCTCGGGCGGCGCCGAGGGCAGCCGGGTCGCCGTCGACGAGGTGGGGGACGCGGTGCTGCCGCTGCTCGACCGGAGCGGCGAGCGGGCGCGCATGGGTCTGCTGCCCACGGAGACCGTGGAGCCGGACCTCAGCGAGGAGAACTACCGGGACCTCGGGCTGGTCGAGGAGATCTCCAGCTTCACCGTGGAGTTCGAGCCCGCGCCCTACCGCATCACCAACATCGGCCGCGCGGCCCAGCTGATCAACGGCTCGCTGGTGCTGCCCGACGAGGAGTGGAGCTTCAACGGGACGGTCGGCGAACGCACCGAGGAGAACGGCTTCGTCGAGGGCGTGATCATCCTCGACGACCAGTACCAGACCGCGCAGGGCGGCGGCGTCTCGGCGGTGGCGACCACGGTCTTCAACGCGATGTTCTTCGCGGGCGTGGAGATCGTCGAGTACGGGGCGCACTCGTTCTATATCGAGCGCTACCCCGAGGGCCGCGAGGCCACGGTGGCCTGGGGCAGCCTCGACCTGCGGTTCCGCAACGACTCGGGGAACGCGATCTACGTCCTGGCCTCGGCCGACAACGACTCGGTGACGGTGACCTTCCTGGGCACCAGGCGGTTCGACGAGGTCCGCTCCGAGACGGGGCAGCGGGAGAACATCGAGGAGCCGGAGCGCCGGGAGGGCGAGGGCGAGGACTGCGTTCCGCAGCCGCCGTTGGAGGGCTTCGACGTCGCGGTGGAGCGGATCTTCGTGCGGGACGGCGCCGAGGTGGACCGGGAGACCTTCGAGACCCACTACGTGCCCAGGGACGAGATCGTCTGCCCGGACGAGGAGTGAGGCGCCCGCCCGGCCGACCGGGCGCGCCCCGCCGGCCGGGCTCGGGCGGCGGGGCGGCGCGTGGGCTCTCCGCCGGGGCTCGCCGCGTTCAGACGGTGAGGGCCTCCCGCACCCGGTCCCTGGCGGCCTCGCCGCCCTCGCCCGTCGAGGTGATCCGGCCGGCCTCCAGCACGTGGTAGCGCTGGGCGGCGCGCAGCGCGAAGTCGATGTGCTGCTCGACCAGCAGCACCGACAGGCCGCCCCGGCCGGCCAACTCCAGGATGGTGCGCTGGATCTCGGCCACCACCGAGGGCTGGATGCCCTCGGTCGGCTCGTCGAGGAGCAGCAGCCGGGGCCGGGTGATCAGCGCGCGGGCGATGGCCAGCTGCTGCCGCTGGCCGCCGGAGAGCAACCCGGCGCGGCGGCCGGCCAGTTCGCGCAGCGCGGGGAAGAGGTCGAGCGCCTCGTCGAGCGCCCGGGCGCCGTCCCCGCCCCGCCCGTCGGCGACCAGCCGGAGGTTCTCCAGCGCGGTCAGCTGCGGGAAGCTCTGCTGCCCCTGCGGAACGTAGGCGAGCCCGGCCCGCACCTTCCGGTGCGCGGGCAGCCGGGTCACGTCCCGGCCGTCCAGCCGCACCCGGCCGGCGCTCGGGCGGATCAGCCCGAGGGCGGCGCGCAGCAGCGTGGACTTGCCGGCGCCGTTGTGTCCCAGCACGCAGACCACGCCGTCCTCGGGCACGGTCAGGCTCACCCCGTGCAGCACGTCGCTGCGGCCGTAGCCGGCGACGAGTTCGGTGATCTCCAGCATCAGGACTCCTCCCCCACCCGCGCGGCGGCGGTGGGTCGTTCGGGCGCGTGGCCGAGATAGACCTCCTGCACCCGGGGGTCGGCGCGCACCTCGGCGGGGCTGCCCTCGCTGAGCACCCGCCCGGCGTGCAGCACGGTGACGCTGCTGGCGAAGGCGCGCATGAACTCCATGTCGTGCTCGATCACCACCACCGTGCGCTCGGCCGCCACCGTGCGCAACAACGCGCCGGTGGCGTCCCGTTCCTCGTGGCTCATGCCGGCCACCGGCTCGTCCAACAGCAGGAGTTCGACGTTCTGCACCAGCAGCATCCCGATCTCCAGCCACTGCTTCTGACCGTGGGAGAGGGTGCCCGCCAGCCGGTGCGCGTGCGGCGCGAGGCCGACGGTGGTCAGCGCCTCGTCCACCTCCGACGGCACCGAACGGCGCTGCCGCAGCAGGGTGAGCGGGCGGCGGCCGGCGCCGGCGGCGATGTCGAGGTTCTGGACGACGGTGAGGTTCTCGAAGACCGTCGCGGTCTGGAAGGTGCGGCCGATGCCCAGCCGCGCGATCCGGTGCACCGGCCGGCCCAGCAGCTCCCGGCCGCCGAACCGCACCGAGCCGGTGGCCCTGGCCAGGCCGGTGACGGCGTCGACCAGGGTCGTCTTGCCCGCGCCGTTGGGGCCGATGAGGAACCTGAGGTCGCCGGGCTCGACCCGCAGGTCGACGCCGTCCACGGCGGTGAAACCGTCGAAGGAGACGCGCAGTTCGGAGATCGTCAGGCCGTGCAGGGGCTCCTCGGTCATGTGCGCGCTCCCAGGAGGGTCGGGCGGCGGCGGGTGAGCAGCTGCCGCAGGGAGATCAGGCCGCCGGGCAGGAAGGCGACGACCACGATGAACAGCCCGGCCTGGAAGTAGGTCCAGGCGGCGGGGAACTCCTCGGAGAGCGTGGTCTGGGCCCAGGCGACGGCGATGGCGCCCAGCGCCGCGCCGACCAGGCTGGCCCGGCCGCCGATGGCCGCGCCGATCAGGAACTGGATGGACGGCACGATGCCGATCAGCGCCGGCGAGATGATCCCGACCGCCGGCACGAACAGCGCCCCGGCCAGCCCGGCCATGCCAGCCGAGACCACATAGGCGACCAGCTTGACCAGCGCCGGGTCGTAGCCCAGGAAGCGGACCCGTTCCTCCGAGTCCCGCACGGCGACCAGCAGTTCGCCGTAGCGGCTGAGGAAGAGCTGGCGGGTCAGCAGCATCAGCGCCAGCAGGGTGCCGGCGATGAGGAAGTAGACGGTCCTGCGGTTGACCGGGTCGTTGAGGGCGAAGCCGAAGAAGCCCTGGAAGTTGGTCAGCCCGTTGGTGCCGCCGGTGGTGGCCTGCTGGCCGATCAGCAGGATGGCGAACGCGGCGGCCAGCGCCTGGCTGAGGATCGCGAAGTAGGCGCCGCGCACCCGCCGGCGGAAGACCAGGAAGCCGATCACGGCGGCCACCGCCATCGGCACCAGGAAGACGGCGGCGATCGCGACGACCGGCGAGCGGAACGGCTCCCACCACCAGGGGAGTTGCTCGGTCGAGCCATAGAGCAGCATGAAGTCCGGCAGCTGCCCGGCGCCGGCGTCGGCGAGCTTGAGGTGCATCGCCATGGCGTAGCCGCCGAGGCCGAAGAAGAGGCCCTGGCCCAGGGTCAGCATCCCGCCGCGCCCCCAGGCCAGCGAGATACCGACGGCGACCATGGCGAAGCAGAGGTAGCGGGCGAGTTGTTCGAGGCGGAAGTCGGACAGCAGGGCGGGCGCCACGGCGAAGAGCAGCACGGCGCCCGCCGCGTAGCCGCCGGCCAGCCGCCAGCGCGCGCCCCGCGCACCGGTCCCGTTGCCGTTGCCGTTGCCCGTCCTTTTGCCGGTCCTTTTGCCGGTCTCCTTGCCGGCCGCTGTCTGGATGTCGGTCACGCCAGGCTCCTGGTGCGCAGGGTGTAGATGCCTTGGGGACGCCACTGGAGGAAGGCCACGATGGCGACCAGCACGGTGACCCGGGCGACGCTGACCGTGGTCGAGTACTCCATCACGGCCTGGAGCACGCCCAGCGCGAACGCCGCGATCACCGCGCCCCGCAGCTGGCCGATGCCGCCGACCACGATCACCAGGAAGGCGTCGATGATGATGTTGGTGCCCATCGTCGGCCCGATCGGGCCCACCAGCGTCAACGCGACGCCGGCGAGCCCCGCCAGGCCCGAGCCGATGAAGAAGGTGATCCGGTCGACCCGGCCGGTGGCGATGCCCGACGCCTCGGCGAGGTCGCGATGCTGCACCACCGCCCTGATCCGCCGGCCCAGCGAGGTGCGGCGCAGGGTCAGGGTGAGGGCGACCACCGCGGCGATCGCCAGGCCCAGGATGAACAGCCGGCTGTGCGCCAGGGTCAACGAGTGCTCCCCCTCGACCAGGGTGATCCGGCCGCTGAGCCAACTCGGCGCCTGGGCGTTCACGTTGGGCGCGCCGAAGATGTCCCTGGCCAGCTGCTGGAGCATCAGCGAGACGCCCCAGGTGACCAGCAGGGTGTCCAACGGACGGGCGTAGAGGCGGCGGATCAGCAGCCACTCCAGGAGCACGCCCATGCTGCCCGCGACGAGGAAGGCGAGCGGGAGGGAGACCAACAGCGAGGTGCCGGCGGAGTCGATCGACTTCTGGACGACATAGACGGTGTAGGCGCCGGCCATGATGAACTCGCCGTGCGCCATGTTGATCACGCCCATCTGACCGAAGGTCAGGGACAGACCCAGGGCGATCAGCAGCAGCACGGCGCCGATGCTGATGCCCGTGAACGACTGGCTGAGGATGACGGTCATGGGTCAGGACAGACCCTCGGCCCAGTCGTACTCCCGCAGGTAGGGGTCGGGCCTGATGGGCTCCTCGCTGCTCCAGACCTCGGTGATCAGGCCGTCCGCGCCGATCCGGCCGATGCGCGCGGTCTTGTGGATGTGCTGGGTCTCGCCGTCCACGGTGACCGTGCCCTCGGGGGCCTCGAACGTGATCCCGTCGGCCGCCGCGCGGACGTCCGCCACCTCGAAGGAACCGGCCTCCTCGACCATCGCGGCCCACAGGTGGACCGAGGTGTAGGCGGCCTCCATCGGGTCGGAGGTGGGGCGGTCGGCGCCGTAGCGCTCCTGGAAGGCGGCGACGAACTCCTCGTTGGCCGCGCCCTCGGTGGTCTGGTAGTAGTTCCAGGAGGTCAGCTGGCCCTCCAGGTTCTCGGCGCCGATGCTCCTGACCTCCTCCTCGGCGATCGAGACCGACAGCACGGGCATCGTCTCGGCGGTGAGGCCGGTGGCCGCGTACTCGGAGAAGAACGAGACGTTGCTGTCTCCGTTGAGCGTGTTGAACACGGCGTCGGCGCCGGCCTGTTCGACCTTGTTGGCGATGGTGGCGAACTCGGTCGAGCCCAGCGGGGCGTAGTCCTCGCCGACGATCTCGATGCCGTGTTCCTCGGCGTAGGCGCGGATGATCCGGTTGGCGGTGCGCGGGAAGACATAGTCGCTGCCGACCAGGTAGAGCGACTCGACGCCCTCCTCGACCAGGTAGTCGAGGGCGGGGACGATCTGTTGGTTGGTGGTGGCGCCGGTGTAGAAGATGTTGGGCGACTGCTCCAGGCCCTCGTACTGCACGGGGTAGAACAGCAGCGAGCCGTTCTGCTCGAAGACGGGCAGCACCGCCTTGCGGCTGGCGGAGGTCCAGCAGCCGAACACGGCGGCCACCTGGTCCTGTTGGATGAGCTTCTCGGACTTCTCGGCGAAGGTGGGCCAGTCCGAGGCGCCGTCCTCGCTGATCGGCTCGATCTGCTTGCCCAACACGCCGCCGTCGGCGTTGATCTCCTCGATGGCGAGCATCAGCGCGTCGCGGACCGTCACCTCGCTGATGGCCATGGTGCCGGAGAGCGAGTTCAGCAGGCCGACCTTGATGGTGTCGCCGGAGGTGTCGACGGTGGCGGCGGCGTTGGCACTCTCCTCGCCGGTCTTGGCGCCACAGGCGGTCAGGGCGAGGGCGGTGGCCGAGGCGACCGCGATCGCGGCGAGTCGGCGTACCCGGGCTATGGGGGGCCGGGCTATGGGGAGCATCTCTCGTCCTCCTTGTCCCCGGGCGGCCGGGGATACTGGTCCCCGGCGGCTGCGGGGTGCGGCTGGGGTTGCGGCATCGAGGGGTGCGGCACCGGGGAGTGCGGCACCGGGATAGTGCGAGGGGAACGCCGGGCCACGCCGCCCGACGAGGGCACGCCACAGCTTCAAATCGCCCTATTACCCGGGAATTTCACGGTGGTTAATACTTCCGTTCGGAAGTATCACGGCGGCTCAGGTCCAGGCGTCCAGGTCAGCGGTGACGGCGAAGTCCATGCCGTCCGCCTCGGCCAGATAGATGCGCTGCCGCACATGCCGGCCGCGCAACCGCAGTTCGCCCCTGGCGCCCTGGTAACTCACCTCGGGCGCCGTGGACTCGATGGCCGGCACCGCCACCGAACCGGCCCGGCCGACCAGCGCCGCCAGCAGCAGCACGCCCTCGTAGCAGGACTCGCCCAGGGCGCTGGGCGCCGGCGCGTCGACGCCGAACCGCGCGGTGTAACGCCCCTGGAAGTCCAGGGTGTCGGCGGTGGCCAGGGCGGCGAAGAAGCCGCCGGTCGCGCTGAGCCCCCGGGTGGCGTCGGGGCCGCTGGCGGCGAGCATGTTCTCGTCCATCAGGGTGCTCAGCCGCAGGGCGCGCCGGTCCAGGCCCCACGCGGCGAACGCCCGGTTGAACCGCACGGCGTCGCTGCCGACCAGCAGCATCAGCACCGCGTCCGCCTCGCCGCGCTCGATCCGGCGCAGCGTGGCGGCGAAGTCCTCGGTGCCCAGCGGGAGATAGTCCTCGCCGACGATCCGGCCCGCGTTCTCGCGGGCGTAGCGGTGGGCGGCGCGGGCCGTGCGGCGGGGCCAGACATAGTCGTTGCCGACGACATACCAGCGGCGCACCCGCCGCTCGGCGGCCAGCAGGCGCATGGCGGGGCGGAGTTGGCCGTCGGGGGTCTCGCTGGTGAGGAAGACGCCGGCGGAGTCCTCGCCTCCCTCGTAGAGGGCCGTATACACATAGGGCACCCGGTGGGCGACCCTGGGGGCGACCGCCTGACGGACCGAGGAGATGTGCCAGCCCGTCACGCCCTCCACGATGCCGGCGCTGACCAGCGCCTCGACCTCGGCGGCCACGTGCTGCGGCGGGGCTCCGCCGTCGACCGGCACCAGGCGGAGGGCGCGGCCGAGCACGCCGCCGTCGGCGTTGACCTCGTCGGCGGCGAGCTGGGCGCACAACTCGCAGGCGGGGCCGAAGATTCCGGCCGGGCCGCGTCGAGGCACCACCAGGGCGACGCCGAGTGAGTCGGCGTCGGGCGCGAGCCAGTCCCCGGGGGCCATCCGCCCATGATGGCCCCTGCGCGGCCGGGCCGGGCGGCCCGGCCGCACAGCGAGATGCGGGCGAGGGGACGCGCGGCGCGTTGGCGCGGGGGTGTGGCGCGGCGCGTTGGCGCATGGCGCGTTGGCCGGCGGCGAACCGGCGGGCGGGCGCCGACGAGTTGGAGTGGAGCGCGCGGGGTGGGGGCGCCGGCGGGGCCGGCGGGGGCGGGGGTGTGGGCGCCGGCGGGGTGGGGTGGGGCGTGCGGCGCCCGGGGGCCCCACGCGTCGAACGGCCGTCCCCGCCGGCGTTTGTACCATGGAGACCCGTCGTCCGGAGGAGAGAGATGCCCCCAACTGCCGCCTCCCACCCGGACGATGTGGCCGCCCTGCTCTCCCGCGCCGAGCGGCTCGCGGCGCGCAGGCTGCGAACCGCCCTGGAGGAGTCGGGTTGTTCGGTGGAGTCCTGGCGGGTGCTGTCGCTGCTCTCCGAGAGCCCGGGCCAGGGCATGACGGCCATCGCCGACCGGACCCAGCTTCCCCCTCCGACGCTGACCCGGCTGGTGGACCAGCTCGTGGACGACGGCCTGGTGCACCGCAGGGTCGATCCGCTGGATCGGCGGCGGGTGGTGGCGGGGCTCACCCCGCGCGGCCGGGAGGTCTATCTGCGGCTGGCGGAACGGGTGCGCGCGGTCTGGTCCGCTCTTCCCGCCGACGAGGACGATCCGCTGCTGGTCGCCTTGCTCGACCGGCTGATAGCCCGCCTCGAGGCCCCGGCCGCGCTGCCCACGCCGGCCATCAACGGCCGCTGAACCAGCGGGCCGACGGCCCGGTCACCCGACCGACTCGGCGGCCTCGGCGGCCGCCTGCCGCAGCACGCCGGCGGTCCGCTCGTCGAGCGGATAGAACAGCTCGATCGCCAACTCCGACAGCGTCACATCGGCCGGCGCACCGAACGTCGCCATCGTGCCGAAGAGCGACAACTCCCCCACCGGCGACCGCACCCGCAACGGAACCTGGATCGGCCCGGCCGACGGCAGGAACGCCCCGTCCTCCCGCCACCCCTCCGGACGCGGATAGGAACGCACCTCCTCCAGAAGCACGCGCAGCCGGGGATCACCCGTGCCGTCGACCTGCCGGCCGAGGTACTCCAGGAAGTGGCCCCTGACCTCCGCCAGGTTCACCAGTCGGGCGGCCAGGCCCTCGGGGTGCAGCACCAGGCGGAAGACGTTCGGCGTGGGCTCGTGCAGCCGGGGCGGGATGTCGGACAGGAGCGAGCGCATCGCCCGGTTGGCGAGCCGAACGTTCCAGTAGCGGTCGAGGACGACGGCCGGATACGGCTCGTGCGCGGCCAGCATCTGGTCCAGAGCGGCGCGGATCTGGCTCAGCTCCTGGTCCTCCCACCCGCTCTCCCGGTAGGCGGGCGCATAGTCGGCCGCCAGGAGCAGGGAGTTGCGCTCGCGGAGGGGAACGTCCAGGGCATCCGCCAGCCGCAGCACCATCTCCCGACTGGGCCGCGCCTTCCCGGTCTCCACGCAGGACAGGTGGCGCGCCGAGGTCTCGGCGAGAAGCGACAACTCCAGCTGGCTCAGCCTTCTCCGCCGCCGCCACTCCCGCAGCAGCACCCCGACCCGCGATCCCCGCGCCCCATCCATGCCCGCAGCGTAGCGCCGAACCAACAGCGGCCGACCGGAGCTGACCGCCCAGGACGCTCGCCCACCGCTGCCCCGTCCCCGACCTCGCGGTGCGCACCCGGTCTAGAGATCCATCCGCCGCGTGGCCAGCACGGCCAGGAGCACCGGGACCAGAGCCCACCCGACATACGCGGCCCAGGAACCGCCCGTCGTCGCCGGATACTCGGGAGACGAAGGCCAGTCGGCTATCTCGACCAGATGCTCCCAGGCGGGCAGGAGCATCGCGTGCCGCACGGTGGCGCTCCAGGCGGACCGCTCGCCGACCATCTGCGGCAGCAACAGAAGCACGGCGCTCACCGTGACCAGGGTCGCCGCCGCGTGGCGTATCAGCGCGCCCAGGGCGAGACCGGTCATCGCGGATATCGGCGCCAACAGGGCCGAGGCGGCCATCAGTCGGGCGGCGCCGGGATGGTCCCAGGGCAGTCCGATCCCCCGCCCCGCGAGGATCGCCTGGCTGGTCCCGAAGGAGGCGACCGCCAGCACCGCGCCGTAGAGCGCCATCACCCCGGCGATCACCAGCCCCTTGGCCACGACGACCGCGTGGCGGGCCGGCACGGCGGCGAACGTCGTCCTGACGAGCCCGGAGCTGTGCTCGCCGACCAGTGCCATCGCCCCGAGCGTGCCGCAGACCAGGACGAGGATCATCGCGGACGCGGGCGTGAAGGCGTCCTGGGCGGCCCAGACGGGTCCGAGGTCGGCCTGTGCGTCCGGGGACAGGCTCGGCCAGGACTCGGAGTCCGAGCTGGCGGTGTAGGCGTTGATGCCGACCACCGCGAGGGCGCCGAGGACGAGGGCCCAGAAGATGGAGCGCAGCGTCCACCACTTCAGCCACTCGGCGGCGAGAAGGTGGCGGAACCGGTACCGCGACTCGTCGCCGGCCGAGCGCCGGGCGCTGGTCGTTCCCGTGGGGCCGGTCGTGCGAGGGATGGCGGTCATCGCGGGTCCTTCGCCGCGTACTCGACGCTGTCGGCGACCAGTTCCATGAACGCGTCCTCCAGGGAGGAGCCCCGGCCGGACAACTCGTGGACGGGGATGCGGTGGTGGGCGGCCAGGTCGCCGATGCGGGCGGCTGGCAGGCCGGTGACCTCGATGGCCTCGGGATCGGATGCCGGGGGAGGCACCACGCCCGCCCCGTCCTCCTTCGCCAGCAGCCCGGCGAGCTGCCGGGCCTGCGGGGACCGCACCCTGACGCGCTGCCGGGTGGCGCGGCTCGCGAAGGTGGCAAGGGCCTCGGCCGCGATCAACCGCCCCCTGCCGATCACCACCAACTCCTCGGCGGTGTGCTCCATCTCGCTCATCAGATGGCTGGAGACCAGCACCGTCCGCCCCTCGGCGGCCAGCCTCCCGAACAGGCCCCGCGCCCAGCGCACGCCCTCGGGGTCGAGGCCGTTGACCGGCTCGTCGAAGAGCAGCACCGGCGGGTCGCCGAGCAGGGCGCCGGCGATGCCCAGCCGTTGTCTCATGCCCAGGGAGAAGCCGCCGATCCTGCGGCCCGCCGCCGAGGCCAACCCGACCTCCTCCAGCACCGCCGGCACCCGGCTCCTCGGCAGCCCGTTGCTCAGCGCGAGCGCGGTCAGATGGGCCCGGGCCGTGCGACCGCCGTGCACGTCGTGCGCGTCGAGCAGGGCGCCCACGTGCCGCAGGCCCCTGGGCCGGCCGGCGAAGAGACGTCCCTCGATCGTGGCGCTCCCGCTCGTGGGGCGGTTGAGGCCGAGGAGGAGGCGCAACGTGGTGCTCTTGCCGGCGCCGTTGGGGCCGAGGAATCCGGTGACGCGGCCGGGACGGACGGTGAAGCTCAGTCCGTCGACGGCGGCGGCGCCTCGGAAACGCTTGGTGAGTTCGGTGACTTCGATCATGTGGTCAACCGTGCTGCCGCGCCCCCATCGTGCACATCAGACCACGGGCTAGATTCTCCGAGCGCCTATTAGCCCGGGGAATTAGGCCCACGGGCCAATGTGCCGGCGCAGGTCAGCGCACTACCATCGCCGCATGACCGCAACACCTCACGCTCCGTCACCGCAGAAGGGCCGCTCGGTCGCGGCCTGGTGCGCGGCCCTGCTCCAACCCGTCGCCGCCGTCAGCTCGGTGCTCGTCCTGCCCGACCCGTCCCTGACCCAGACCCTGCTAACCGCGGTGACGATGGCGCTTCTCGCTCCCCTGATGCGCCGCAACCCCCTTGCGGCGCTGGTCCTCGGCCTGCTGAGCCTGGCGGCGACGGCCACGCAGGAGGTGCCGAGCTGGACGCTGGCCGTGCTGCTGGTCGGCTGCGACATGATGATCGTCTACATCGGGGCGGTGCGGCGGCGGCGCTTCGCTCTCGGCGCCGGGACGCTCGCCTTCGCGGCCCAGCTCGCCTGCTCGTTCTCCCTCATGACGGACCTGATTCCCTGGGGCAATGTGCTCTTGCCCTATTTCATGTCGCAGATCACGGGGTTGCTGCTCGGGCAGATGATCCGGGAGCGCCGTGCCCACGAGGAGGCCATCCGGCAGCAGGCGGCGGCTCAGGCGGTCACGGCGGAACGGCTGAGCATCGCACGGGAGTTGCATGACGTCATCGCGCACAGCGTGGGGGTGATAGCGATCCAGGCCGGCATGGGGCGTCGGGTGATCGACACCCAGCCGGAGCAGGCGAGGAACGCGCTGGCGGCCATCGAGGCGTCCAGCCGGGAGACGCTGTTCGGGCTGCGCCGCACGCTCGTCGCGTTGCGCCGGTCCGACGCGGATGCCGCGGATGCCGCGGCGGCGCTCTCCCCGCTCGGCCCGGCGCCGGGACTGGCGGAGATCGACAAGCTGCTTGCGTCCGCCGGGGACGCCGGGGTCGCGGCGGAGCTGCGGTGGCACGGGGAGCGCGGACCGCTTCCCCCTGAGGTCGACCTGGCGGCGTTCCGGATCGTTCAGGAGGCGCTGACCAATGTGGTACGGCACGCCGGGGTCGAGCGTTGCCTGGTGACGATCGATCGCAGCTCCGACGACGAGGTGGTGGTCACCGTCGCCGACCCGGGGCGTGGCGGTGTCGTCTCGGGGACGGGCTTCGGCATCCTGGGGATGGAGGAGCGGGTCGGCCTGCTCGGCGGCCGGTTCCGGGCGGGCCCCGGACGTGACGGCGGCTTCCAGGTGGAGGCGCGGCTGCCGGTCCCCGGGGCGGTGGTCGCCCCATGAGCGTGCGCGTACTCCTGGTCGACGACCAGCCACTGGTGCGGATAGGGCTTCGCGTGCTGATGGCCGACAGCACGGACATCGTGGCGGTGGGCGAGGCCGGCAGCGGGGAGGAAGCCGTGGCGCTGGCCGAGGAGTTGGGGCCGGACGTCGTGGTGATGGATATCCGGATGCCGGGCATGGACGGTATCGAGGCGACCCGGCGCATCACGGCGGCCGAGAGCGAGACCCGGGTGCTGGTCCTCACCACCTTCGACGATGACGACACCGTCTATGGCGCGCTGCGAGCCGGGGCCAGCGGGTTCGTGGTGAAGGACATGGGTCTGGACGACATCCTCCAGGCGATTCGGGTGGTGGCGGCGGGCGACGGGCTGCTGGCCCCGGGCGTCACCCGGCGCATGATCGAGGAGTTCACCTCCCGCCCCCGCGAGGGACCTCGTCGGAGGGCGCTGCCGGACAGCATCACCGAGCGGGAGCGGGAGGTCCTCACGTTGGTGGGCCTGGGCCGGTCGAACGCGGAGATCGCTGCGGAGTTGGTGATCAGCATGGCCACCGTCAAGGCACATCTGGCGCATCTGATCTCCAAGCTGGCGGCGCGCGACCGGGTCCAGTTGGTCATCCATGCCTATGAGACGGGGCTGGTGACGCCCGGTGCGTAGGTTGCTTGCCTGGGTGCGGGCCGTGATCCGTTGGGTCGGACCCGCCTCGCGACGGGTGTCGGCGGCCCGTCTCCGCTGGCGAACGTGCTCAGCGGGTCGGCCGGTAGCGGGAGCAGCTGTGCCGCACGGTCACCCCGCTCAGCGCGTCGGTCCCGCCGACGGACTCCACTTCGAGGACCGCCACCTGACGGAGATCGGGCAGCCCCGCGAGGGGCGCCAGATCCACGCCCGGTCCCCCGGACAGGCTGAGGCGCTCCAGGCGAGGGACGGCATCGACCATCCGGGAGAGGTCCAGCCCCGGCGGGAGCGAGTGGAAGCTGAGTTGGCGGACGTTCTCCAGGACCACGCCGGACTCCAGCAGGTTCTCTCCCAACTCGCCCCAGCAGTAGACGTCGCGGAGACCCGCGACGCCGCTCAGCACACGCCAGTCGGCCGTCCGCAGCCTTCGCACCTTCGCCCCGAAGGCGACGGTCCCCAGTCGGGGCCACCCCCGAACGGAGGCGAGGTCCCCGAAGTTCTCGACGCAGAGCAGCCAGGTGACGGGCGCCTCGGGAGGCAGCACCGCCAGGGGCCCATGGGCCCTGACCAGAAGCTCCTCGGCGCCAGCGAGGTCGTGAAGGCCGTGCACCGGCTGGTTGCCCACCAGATCCAGCTGGATCGACCGCAGATTCAGATCCTTCAGCGTCGACACGTCCTGGCCACGCACGCTCCGTCCGAGATCCAGCTCTCGCAGGGCGACCAGCCTCCGCAGCAGGGTGAGGTCGACCGGGCCGCTGACGCGCAGCTGCGCGCAGCAGTCTTGGATCCCGGCGGAGATCAACTGCTCCGGGGCGACGCTGTGGGCCGTGTAAGGAGTGCGGGTGCGGGCGAGGTGGGGAAGCTCCTCGGTACGGGTGACGAGCACCGGTTCGCCAGGGCGCAGTCGGGGCAGGATGGTCTCGGCGTAGGCCCCGGGCTCGAAGTTGCTCCAGCAGAGCGCGAGCCGTCTCTCCACCTCCTCGTCGCCGCACCCGCAGAACTCCACCAGGCGGTTCAGGGCGACGTCGCCGCCGACAAGGCGCACGGTCTCGAAGACGGCCAGCCGCTCCTCATCCGAGGTCAACTCCGCCGGCCCCGGCAGCAGTTCCAGCACCACCGAGCCGGCGTGGGCCAGCGCGACCGCCTCGTTCCAGGTGCGGGGCGGCAGCAGCTCGGCCAGCCGGGCGGTGACCAGCTCCCGCGCCTCGGGCGCGAGTTGGGTGGCGTGTTCCAGGCAGGCGGCCGCCAGCAGGTGGAGCCGCAGGCGGTGGCGTCTGACCTGGTCGCCGCGCCTGACCAGGAGCCTCAGCAGCCGGGCGCGTTCCTCGGGGCGCCCGTGGGCGACGGCCATGCGGACGACATCCTCCCACTGGTCGCGGTGGGCGTTCTTCACCAGCAGCGGAAGGTCCCTGGCCTCGACCGCCTCGCGCGCCGCGAGGTAGTCCTGGAAGGTGCGGTGGACGAAGTCCACCAGCCCCTCCGCGGGTTCGCGCAACAGGCCCGAGCGCTCCAGCAGATGGCGGTAGACGTCCTCGGCCGAGCCCTGCTCCCTCACCTGCGGCATCGAGGGCAGCACGCCGTCGATGACGGCGACGGCGTCCGGGCGGTCCATCTCGGAGTCGCCGTTGCGGATCAGCCAGTAGGCGAGCTTCTGGAGCAGCTGGGTCGCCGAGGCGGCATCCAGGGTGATCCCGTGGGCGACCTGGCGCTGGCGATCCCTCCGCTCCAGGAGCATCCGCAGCGCCGCTTCGTAGAGCGCCTCGCGCCCCCTCGGGAGGTAGCCGTGGCTGGCGTGGTGCAGCGCGCACATCACGGCGCACATCAGCGGGTTGGTGGCCAGCCTGACCAGGTCCTGACGCCCGCGCACCGCGCGGAGCAACGCGTCCGCCTCCGCCTCCTCGACCCGCGCCGCGCGATGCCAGCGGTGGATCAGGGTGCCGACGTCCGCGAGGCTCAGGGGTGCCAGCGCGAGTTCGACGAACAGCTCGCGGGCCAGCCAGTCCTCGGCCACGGCGGCCGGCCGGCCGGTGACCAGCCACACGTTGCCGGGGAACTCCCGCAGCATCTCCCGCAGCCAGGCCCGTGTGGCGGGACGCCGTTCCTCGGGGATCTCGTCGATGCCGTCCACCAGCAGCAGGGCCCGCCCCGCCGTCAGTACCCGTTCCGCCCAGCCCGCCGGCGGCGAGTGGGGGCAGTTGACCGCCGAGAGGAAGTCGCCGGGGCCCGGCAGTTCGCGGTCGCCGCGCGCGAGGGTGCGCAACGGGAGGACGAAGGGCACGCGGCCCAGCAGGTGGTTGAGCCCGGGGGGCACCGTGTCGGCGGCGGTGGTGACGGCCAGCCACTGCACCAGCGTGGTCTTGCCGGAGCCGGCGCCTCCGCGCAGCAGCACCCGGTCGAGTCCGGCGAGCGCGCGTTCCGCGCGTTCGACCACGGGCATCTCGTGCCCCGGTTCCCGTCGGGCGGCCTCCAGCGACAGATAGGCGTCGTCCAGCGGCCATTCGTCGTCCAGATCGAGTCCGAAGATGGTCAGCGTGCCATGCCGTCCGGCCACATAGCGTCGGTAGCGTTCCTCGAAGGCGCCATCCTCCGTGGAACGGGTCGGCAGGCGCTCGATCAACAGGTCCAGGGTGGCGATCAACCGCTCGTTCTGACGGGTCTGTTCGACCAGAGTGCGGGCGACAAAGGTCGAGCGCTTGCTGAAGAAGTCGACGATGTGCAGGCAGGCCAGCCGGACCAGTGCGCGGTAGAACGCCTCGCCGGCGGCGGACAGTTCACGCGAGCGGTCGGGCAGCGCCTCCGCGAGCCGATCCGCCCCGAGCCTGACCGCCTGTGCGTCGTCCATGTCGAGGCGGCCCAGGCCGTGCAGGGTCTCGGCGAGGGCGGCCTCCAGCGCCGGACGCTCCTCGGCCAGGGCGGCGCCCTCGGTGCCCAGCGCCTTGAGACCCCGATCGACCAACTCGCGGGCGAGTCTGACCATGTCGCGCTCGCCGAGGGTGCGTTTCTCGCCTCGGAACGACACCAGCTCGTCGATCCGCACCGGCTTGTCGACCAGGCCGGCACCCGGCCCCGGGTTCCTGAACAGTCGCCGCACCAGCGGCGCGACCACTCCCGAGCCGAGGCGCACGCCCACACTCGCCATGTCCATCGTCGTCCCTCCCACCGAGGAGAATACGGTCCGTCACCTCGGCGCGGACGCGTTCCCGACGGGTTCGCGACGGGCCCGTCAGGGGGCGGGCATGACCGTCTCCGGCGCGTGGTCCCAGAGTCGGAAGAGGGCGTCGGCGATCTCCTCGACGCTCCGGTCGTCGGTGGCCAGGGCCAGGTCGCCGAGCGCGGCGTCGGCGAGCCGCCGGGCCTCGCGCGCGGACTCGGCGGCGATTGCGGCCAGTTCCTCCTCGGATCGCCCGATCAGCAAGTCGCCGGGCAGCTGCGGGCCCTCCCCGGCGCCACGGCGTCGCACGCGGTCGGCGAGCGTCTCGGGGCCGGCGGTCAGCCGATCGACGGTGAGCGGGTTCCCGGCCAGGGCACGCCGGTACTGCGCCAGGTCGTCCTCGGTGCGCGGGGAGCCGACGGCGACGAGATGGCGGCTGCCCCGGGTCGCGTACCGGCCGAGCAGGGCCGCCAGATTGGCGGACCTGAGGCGATGCAGCCCGGGGTCGTCCACGGGCGCCGGCCGGAGGAATCCGACCTGTCCGAGGTCGACAAAGCCCGTGCGGATTCCGGCCCGCTGGAGTCGTTGTGCCACCTCCCAGCCGACGGTCGAGGTGCCCACCGCGCGAGCCCCGCAGAGCAGCAGCGTCGCGACCGGGCCGTCGGGGGGCGTGGGCGCGGGCGGGTTCGGCGCCGGTTGCCCGTCGCTCGCGGCGGCGGGCGGGTGCCAGTCGGCGAGTACCCGTTCCACGACCTGCGCGGGCGGGAGGCCGCCGGTGTCGACGTGGCGATCCACCAGGCCCGCCCGCTCGAACTCCTCGTTCTCGGCGAGGACCCGGGCCAGCTCCTCCGGCAGGGTGCCCCGCCCGAGATAGCGTCGCCCCAGCTCCTCGGGGGGCGCCGTCAGCCCGCACAACGTCAGTTCGATCCCCGGCAGTTGACCCCGATCGACGCCGGCGAGCGGGTCCACCACGCCGGAGACGACGAGGCAACGCGCGCCGGCCGCGCGGTGGTTGGCGGCCAGCGAGGCCAGGTTCGCGGTCTTCAGCCGATAGCGCCCCGGGTCGCCCGGCGGCTCGGGGAAGTTCATGCCGAGCTGGTCGATGTCCACAAAGCCGACGGGTGTGCCGGCGGCGGCGAGCCGCTGGTAGAGCAGCCATCCGCTGGTCGACTTGCCCACCCCCGGCGGACCGCAGAGCCAGAGGACGGGGAAGGGGGTTCCGAGGCCGGGAGGTGGAGCGTTCACGACGCCGGAGTATGGCGCCCCGGGTGGGCGGGGCGCCACGGGATTCCCGTGCGGTGGGCGCTGGTTCACCATGGTGCGGTGTCGTCGCCCGCCGCCCGCCGCCCCGAGCGCGCGGCGGCGGCACATACCGGCGCCACGCGCCGCCGCGCCCTGAACACTGGCGCGCCGCGAACGGCCGGCACGCCGCCGGCGGTTGAGGCCGAACGGGTTCCCCCGCGCGGTGCCCCGGCGCAGCCGGGCGCCGGTCCGCCCCACCGCCCCGCACCTCCCACGGAAGGCAGGTCCGCCATGTCCGCCACGACCGGTGATCGCGCCCACGGCCCGACGGCCGACGAACCCGCCGACGAACCCGCCGAGGAGCCGGTGCGGCTCGCGGGCGGCATGGCCAACAGCCGCGCGGTCTTCCGCAGGGGCGATCGTGTCGACCGCCCGGCACCGCCCCAGGCCAAAGCGCTCCACGCCCATCTCGCGGCCCTCCGGGCCGGAGGCTTCGACGGCGTGCCCGAGCCCCTGGCGATCGGGCCTGACGGGCGCGAGCAGTTGGGCTTTGTGCCGGGTGACGTGCCGCTTCCGCCGTTCCCCGACTGGGCGATGACCGAGGCCGCGCTGCGCTCGGTGGGCGCGTTGCTGCGGCGGCTGCACGGCGCCTCCGCCGCGTTGCCGCCGCCCGACGCGTCGACGGGCTGGAGCACGGAACTCGCCGATCCCGAGGGCGGCTCCGTGCTCTGTCACAACGACGCGTGCCTGGAGAACGTCGTCTTCCGCGAGGGCCGGGCCGTGGCCCTGATCGACTTCGACCTGGCGGCGCCCGGCCGCCCGCTGTGGGACGTGGCGCAGGCCGCGCGCTACTGGGCGCCGATGCGCGACCCACGCTCCCGCGCCGGCTTCTATCCGGAGGGTCTGGACGCGATCGCCCGGGCCCGGGTGCTCGCGGACGGCTACGGCCTGACGCCCCGGGATCGCGCGGATCTCCCGGAGGCCATCGAGCGGGCCACCGCCGTCGGCCGCGCCTTCGTCGCCAGGCGGGTGGCCAACGGCGACCCCGTCTACCGGCGAGCGGTGGCCGAGGGCGGCGGCTGGGCGCGCTGGGACCGCATCCAGCGGTGGCAGCGGGCACAGCGCGAGGCGCTGCGCGGCGCCCTGCTGGAGTGAGCGCACCCGCCACCGATGACGGACAGCCACTGTCAGAGCCCACACCTACACTCTCCGTATGTTTCGTCGTGACTCCCCTCCCCCACCGCCCGCCGAATCACGGCCGCCCCATACCGACCGCACCCGCGCCGCCTACGACACGGTCGCCGAGGACTATGCCCGACTGCTCGCGAGGGACCTGGACCGCAGACCGCTGGAACGCGCCCTGTTGGGGGCGTTCGCCGAGCTGGTCCAGAGAGGGGGAGGCGGGCTTCCGGTGGCCGACCTCGGCTGCGGTCCCGGGCGGATCACCGGCCATCTGCACGGACTCGGGGTGGTCGGCATGTTCGGGATCGACCTCTCCCCCGAGATGGTCGCGGTGGCGAGGAGGGCCCACCCGGGGCTGCGGTTCGAGGTGGGCGCGATGCACGACCTCGACCTGGCGAACGGTTCGCTGGGGGGCGTGGTCGCCTGGTACTCCACGGTTCACACCCCGCCGGAGGAACTGCTGGCGATCTTCGCCGAGTTCCACCGTGTCCTAGCGCCGGGCGGGCGGCTGATCCATGCCTTCAAGGTGGGCGATCGCCGGCATCGTCTGGAACACGGCTACGTCCACGCGGTGGACCTCGACGTCTACTGGTTCCCCGTCGACCGCGTCATCGCCCTGTTGACGGAGGCCGGCCTGACGGTGGACGCGCACCTGGTCAGGGAGCCGGACGAGGACGAGCGTCCCGCGCGGGGCCGGGGCCAGCAGGGCTATGTCCTCGCCCACCGCCCCGAGGCCGCCTGAGCCGAGCCGAGCCGAGCCGAGCCGTGGGCCAACTCCCGTCGCCGGCGGGGCGGTTCCGCCGTCGACGCGTCGGTGTGGCCGGCGGGGTGGGGACCCTGCCGGCCACACCGGCGGAGGCGTCGGGCACGGCGCCGCGCGCCCTTGCCGGGTCGGTCAGTCGTTGGCGTTGAGGACCGGGTAGTAGCCGCCCGAGTGCCCGAGGGCGGTCGGGTGGTAGGCCTCCCAGGTCGGAAGCGCCAGGTCGTGGAGCCAGTCGTCGCCCGAGCACAGCTCGTGGCCGTCGAAGGCCGCCGCCACGTTGCCATAGGTGAAGCCGTGCGCCGAGGCGCGGGCGGAGATCACGGAGTTGAGCAGGTCGGAGGCGTCGTTGATGGCCTGCCGCTTGGTCTGGCTGAGCCCCAGGCAGATGCCGGAGGGCTCGGTGTAGAAGCGGGGGTAGCCGAGGACCACCACATGCGCGTTGGGCGCCCGGGACTTGATGGCGTTGTACACGCTGTCGAGGCGGGCCGGCAGGGTGCTGTTGACGAAGTTGCGAGCGGTGTTGATCCGGTTCAGGCAGGTGCTGTCGGAACCGAGCACGCAGGTGGTCATCACATCGGCGAATCCGGCGTCGTTGCCGCCGATGGTGATGCTCACCAGGCCGGTGGAGGAGTTGAGCGCGCTCACCTGGGAGCCGGTCACGTCGCTGGTGACGGCGCCGGAGCAGGCCACGAAGGAGAAGCTGGAGGGGTTGTTCGCCCGCTCCCACAGGGCGGGATAGGCGTTGTTGCTCCGGTGGCAGTTGCCACTCGAGTCGATGTAGTTGCCGGCACCGTTGCCCGAGGAGTACGAGTCCCCGAGGGCCACATAGGCGGGAGCGGCTGCCTGTGCCGGGCCGGCGCCCATCAGCGTCAGCACGACGCCGAAGATCAGTGCGGCGACGGCCGACAGGCGTCTGGTCAGTCTCACGGAACCTCCATGGGGGGTCGCTGTGGCACTGTTTGTACCAAGCAACGCGCGTTGATGGAAGTGGGCATGTCAATAACGAGCGGCATTGAACGGTCGCTTCATCCCGTTGACCGACCCCTGCCACCCCGAGGTCAACTCGCCTTCAGACGCCGAACGTTGCTGGTCAGCGAGCACCCACGAGCCGCCCGCTTCGCCGCCCGCACCGACGGGACACCGCTCCGGCGGACCCACACCCCCGTCCGCCCCAACCGCCCTTACCGACCCTCGCCGGACCCCGCCGGTCTCCGGTGTCACCCGCGTCACAGGGCGGCCGCCCGGGGCGGCGCCGAGATCCCTCCCTGACCCCGCAATCGCGGGCATTGTCAGACCCACCCGCTACCTTGTGCAGCAGTGAGGTGACTTTCCGCAATCGACGGAGGTCTCGGGTCGATAACCTTCGCGCATGGGCCTGACGAGCACGGGTAGCCGCCCCCGCGTACCCAACCGCTTGCCCTGTGCAGGTACCTGTCCTGACCAGGGAAGATAACGATTACAGATAGGTGGAATCGCGTGCCAGGCGATAAGAACTCACCGACATTGGAAGAGCCCACGCGGGCCGCCTTCGCAAAGCCACGGACCGATCCCGTGGTGTTCGGCGTGTCCGCCGCGGTCACTCTTGCCTTTGTCATCTGGGGAGCCGTCGCCACCGACTCGCTGGCCGACGCCTCGAGCGACGCCCTGAACAGCATCATCGAGAACGCCGGATGGGGCTTCGTCCTCGCCGCCTCCGGGTTCGTGGTGTTCGCGCTCTGGCTGGCGGCCAGCCGCTACGGCCGGATCACCTTGGGCAAGGAGGGCGAGGAGCCCGAGTTCAGGACCGTGTCCTGGGTGGCGATGATGTTCAGCGCGGGCATGGGCATCGGGCTCATGTTCTGGGGGGCCGCCGAGCCGATCAGCCACTATGTGACCGCGCCCCCGGGCACCTCCCCCGGTGACTCGGGCGAGGCGATGGCCACCTCCATGGCGACCGCGCTGTTCCACTGGACGTTGCACCCCTGGGCGATCTACGCGGTCGTCGGCATGGCCATCGCCTACAGCGCCTACCGGCGTGGGCGGCGGCAGACGATCAGCGCGGTCTTCACCCCGCTGATAGGAGAGCGACGTGCCAACGGCGGCGTCGGCAAGGTCATCGACATCCTGGCCATCGTGGCCACCCTCTTCGGCTCCGCCGCCTCGCTCGGCCTGGGCGCGCTCCAGATCGGCAGCGGGATAGAGGAACTCGACTGGATGAGCGATGTGGGCGAGGGCCTGCTGGTGGCGATCATCGCCTTCCTGACGGCGGCCTTCGTGCTCTCGGCGGTCTCCGGTGTGGCCAAGGGCATCCAGTGGCTGTCCAACATCAACATGGTGCTGGCGGCCGTGCTGGCGGTCTTCGTCTTCGTGGCCGGCCCGACCATCCTCATCCTGGACCTCATCCCCACCTCGGTCGGCACGTTCATCGATCAGCTGCCGCAGATGGCGGCGCGCACCGAGGCCAGCGGCGGCGAGGGCGTGGCCGGTTGGCTCTCCGGCTGGACCGTCTTCTACTGGGCGTGGTGGATCTCCTGGACGCCGTTCGTCGGCATGTTCATCGCCCGGATCAGCCGTGGCCGCACGATCCGCCAGTTCGTCGGCGGCGTGATCCTGGTGCCGAGTGCCGTCAGCCTCGTGTGGTTCGCCATCTTCGGCGGTACCGGGATGCGGGTGCAGGAGAGCGGCGTCGACGTGGCCGGGCAGGGCGGCGAGGAGGCGCAGCTGTTCACGGTGCTCGCCGAGTATCCGATCGCCACGGTCACCTCGCTGCTGGTGATGATCCTGGTCGGCATCTTCTTCGTCTCCGGCGCCGACGCGGCCTCCATCGTGATGGGCACCCTCTCGCAGAAGGGCTCCCAGGAGCCGAACCGACTGGTCGTCATCTTCTGGGGTGCGCTCACCGGTGCGGTCGCCGCGATCATGCTCCTGGTGGGCAGCGGCGAGGGCGGTGAGGAGGGCGAGAACCCGGCCCTCGACGGCCTACAGAACCTCACGATCCTGGCGGCGGTGCCGTTCACCCTGGTGATGGTGGGCCTCTGCTTCGCGCTGATGAAGGACCTGCGCCGGGACGCCCTGGTGCTGCGCGAGCGCAAGGGTGAGGAGGTCGTGGAGATGGCCGTGATCGCGGGCAGCGAGAAGTACGCCGGCGACTTCGAGATCCGGATCGGCCCGGGCACCGTCGAGGACGGCGCGGTGGCCGAGGCAGGTTCGACGGCCGTGATCGCCGAATCCTCCGGCGGTACGGGAGACGCTTCCTCGGACGAGAGCGGGTCCGCGGGGGACACCGGTCCGTCCAAGCCCTGACGGGCGCCGGTCGGAGGGACCGGCGACAGCACGACGGGGCCCGGGGTGGTCGGCTCGATGCCGGCCGCCCCTGGCCCCGCGCGCTTCGCACAACTCCCGGCGCGCGGGTCAGGGTTGGAGCTCGGCGGATGCCCCGGCGCCGACCGGTCCGGTCAGATGGCCTTGGCCGCCGCCCGGCCGGCCGTCCGCCCGGAGAAGAGGCAGCCGCCGAGGAAGGTGCCCTCCAACGAGCGGTAGCCGTGCATCCCCCCGCCGCCGAAGCCCGCCGCCTCGCCGGCCGCGTAGACGCCGGGCAGCGGCTCGCCGCCGTCGGTGAGCACCCGACCCGAGAGGTCCGTCTCCAGGCCGCCGAGCGTCTTGCGGGTGAGGATGTGCAGCCGCACCGCGATCAGCGGCCCCGCCTTCGGGTCGAGCAGCCGGTGCGGGGTGGCGATCCGGATCAGCCGGTCGCCGAGGTAGCTTCGCGCGCCGCGCATGGCGGTGATCTGGAGGTCCTTGGTGAAACGGTTGCCGATCTCCCGGTCGCGGGCCTCGATCTGGCGGCGCAGCTCGGACTCGTCGATCAGCCTCTCGCCGGTGACGGCGTTCATCCCCCGGACCAGCGCGCCGAGTTCGTGCTCCACGACGAAGTCGGGGCCGCGTTCCAGGAACGCCCGCACCGGGGCCGGGGCGCCGGAGCGGGCCCGGCCCAGGACCTGGCGGACGCTCTTCCCCGTCAGGTCGGGGTTCTGCTCGGAGCCGGAGAGCGCGAACTCCTTCTCGACGATCTTCCGGGTGAGGACGAACCAGCTGTGGTCGTGCCCGGTGCGCCTGAGGTGCTCCAGGGTGCCGAGGGTGTCGAAGCCGGGGAAGAGCGGGACAGGCAGCCGTTGGCCCCTGGCGTCCAGCCAGAGCGAGGACGGCCCGGGCAGGATGCGGATGCCGTGGTGGGCCCAGATCGGGTCCCAGTTGGTGATGCCCTCGGTGTAGTGCCACATCCGGTCGCGGTTGATCAGCCGCGCGCCGGCGCGCTCGGCGATGCCCAGCATCATCCCGTCCACATGGGCCGGGACGCCGCTGAGCATGTGCGCCGGCGGGCTGCCCAGGCGTTCCGGCCAGGCGGCGCGGACCAGGTCCGGGTTGCCGCCGATGCCGCCGGAGGTGATGATCACGGCCTGGGCGCGGAGTTCGAAGGCGCTGATCACCTCCCGGTTGCTGGCGACGCCGCGCCGCGCGG
Source organism: Streptomyces sp. 3MP-14 (assembly GCF_006334905.2). Classification (NCBI taxonomy): domain Bacteria; kingdom Bacillati; phylum Actinomycetota; class Actinomycetes; order Kitasatosporales; family Streptomycetaceae; genus Streptomyces; species Streptomyces sp. 3MP-14. The sequence goes on along the minus strand of NZ_VDLZ02000016.1, from coordinate 39,219 downwards.
TGTCCTCGGCGAGCACCTCGCCCAGGACGGTGTCCACCTCGCCCCCGGTGCGCGCCAGCCCGCTGACCCGGTGGCGGAACCGCAGGTCCACCAGGCCCTGTTCGGCAGCCCGGCGGACCCGGCGCTCGAACGGGGCCACCACGCCTGGCCCGGTGCCCCAGGTGACATGGAAACGGGGCACGGAGTTGCCGTGCCCCGAGGCGTCGTAGCCGCCGCGTTCGGCCCAGCCGACGGCGGGGAAGAACCGCACGCCCATGCCGTGCAGCCAGGAGCGCTTCTCGCCGGCGGCGAAGTCGACATAGGCCTCGGCCCAGCGGCGCGGCCAGTGGTCCTCGCGCCGGTCGAAGCCGGCGGTGCCGAGCCAGTCCTGCCAGGCCAGTTCGTGGCTGTCGCGCACCCGAAGCCGGCGCTGCTCCGGGGAGTTCACCAGGAAGAGGCCGCCGAAGGACCAGTGGGCCTGGCCGCCGACGGACGCCTCCGGCTCCTGGTCCAGCAGGATGACCTTGCGCCCGGCGTCGGCCAGTTCGGCCGTGGCCGCCAGGCCGGCGAGCCCGGCGCCGATCACGATCACGTTGGCGTCATATGCCATCCCACGATCCTCCCGTTCGATCGATAGTGATCCTGGGTGGCCCGGAAGCGGGTCGTCAACCGCGAGGACCGGCGAAGCTCAGATCGATCGAGGGATGGCCGAGTTGATCACCCCTGGACGGCCGTTGCAGGTGATCGGGCGTTCGGTGGCCGATTCTGACCGGACAGGGCCTAGGGTCGAGGGCGTGATCGGACGAACGTGGGATGCCGTGCGGTGGTGGTTCTCCCCCCAGCGGATGCGGGACGAGGGGCCGACGCCGGACTACCGGTTCTCGCTCGCCAACGAGCGCACGTTCCTCGCCTGGTTGCGGACCGCCCTGGCGCTGCTCGCCGGCGGGATCGCGGTGCAGCAGTTCCTGACCGAGCTGCCCTGGGCGTTCCGGACGGCCGTGGCGCTGCTGCTGTTGCTGAGCGGCGCGCTCTGCGCGGTGCGCGCGGTCGACCACTGGGTGCGCACCGAACGGGCCATACGGCGCGGCGACGACCTGCCGTTGAGCCGGTTCCCCGCCGTGCTCTCGGTGGGCACGGTGCTCACCGCGCTGCTGGTCATCGGGGCCCTGCTGTGGCCCCACTAGAGCCCGAGGACCCGGCGGGACGCGCGGGCGAGGGGCGGCGGGACGGCGAGGGGCAGGAGGAACGCACCCGGCTGGCCTGGCGAAGGACGACCCTGGCGTTCGCGTTGGCCCTGGTGCTGGCGGGGCGCGGGGTGGTGATGGCGGACTCGGGGGCGCTGGTCGGGGCGTTGGCGGTGGCCGGCGCGGCGCTGGTCTGGGCCGGCTTCCTGGTGTTGACCCAGCGGCGGATGGTCTCGCTGGCCAGGTCGGGCGACCGGCGCGTGGGCCCGGGCACCGTGCTGCTCGCCGCCGGGAGCGTGCTCGCGCTGGCGGTGCTGGCCGGGGTGTGGCTGGTGACCGCGCCCCGCTGATCCGCCGGCCCCTCCCCCGGCTGGCTACCGCTGAGTACTCTGGCCGGATGGCTGAACCACGGATCATCTCCTCGCCCGAAGCGCTGCCGGAGGCGATCGGCGAGCCGCTGGGCCCGAGCGACTGGCTGCTCGTCGACCAGCGCCGGATCGACCAGTTCGCTGAGGCCACCGGCGATCACCAGTGGATTCACGTCGATCCGGAACGGGCGGCGAACGGTCCCTTCGGGTCAACGATCGCCCATGGCTATCTGACGTTGGCGCTGCTGCCCGTGCTGACTCCCCAGCTGCTGCGCGTGGAAGGGGTGCGGATGGCGATCAACTACGGCAGCAACCGGGTGCGCTTCCCCGCCCCGCTCCCGGTGGGCTCCCGGGTGCGGGCCCGGGGCTCGGTGGTCAACGCCGAGCCGGTGCGCGACGGTTGGCAGCTCACCCTGGCGGTCACCGTGGAGCGGGAGGGCGGCGAGAAGCCGGTCTGCACGGCCGAGACCGTCACCCGCTTCTTCACCTGACGGCCGCGGCAGGAGCCCCGGCCCGGCCCCGGCGACGACGGGACGCCGGGCGGGGCGGGCAACGGTCACCCGGCGGCGGTCACCCAACTGCGGTCAACCGGCACCGGTCAGCCGACGGCGGTCAGCCGCCCACGGCCCGACGTTCGACGGCGGCGGTCGACGGAGCGGACCGCTCGTCCGCCTCGGGGGCCCAACGCGCGGGCGTGTCCCAGGGGTTCGCGGTCTCGGACGGCTGGGGCGGGCGGACGACCATGGCATACGCGTTCGGATCATTCATGCCCATACGGTCAACCACCGTGTCGCCACACGCCACTTGAGCGTGACCGAATGCCCCAAAAGCAACTCGATCGTGTGATCGGGGTGCAGAGCGTCCGCGCCCCATGCCTCCATGCGCCCTGGCGACTCGCGCCCCCGGCGTGAGACCACTGGAGGCATGAAGAAGCGGCAGGGGCCGAACCACCGGCTGCGCGCCTTGCTCACCGAGGCCGGTTGGACGCAGGAGGCGCTGGCGCGTTCCGTCAACATCCTGGGGGCCGAGATCGGCTCCACGCTCCGCTACGACCGCACCGCCGTCGCGCACTGGCTCTCGGGCACCCAGCCCCGCCACCCGGTGCCCCAACTCGCCGCCGAGGCGCTGTCCCGAAGGATCGGGCGGGCGATCACGCCGGAGGCGGCCGGCTTCGCCGACGTCGCCAGCGAGGGCCCGCCGATCGACCCGGTCACCGGCTTCACCGCGCTCTGCCGCTCGGACGCCGACGCCGCCCGCCGGGTGCCGCTGCACCAGCGCCCCTACCGGGTCGCCGACGCCGTGGTGCCGCATCCGCCGCAGGGGCCGCCGCAGTTCAGGGGCCTGGGCCAGCGCGCCGAGGAGACCAAGGCGCTGCACGACGCGGTGGAGTTCTTCGCCACCTCGATCGACTCGCACGGCGGCCGGCACGCGCGCAGCGCGCTCTCCGCGTATCTGGCCGACGACGTGGTGCCGCTGCTCGGGTCCCGGCAGACGCCCAGGATGCGGGCCGAGTTGCTGGTGCTGGCCAGCCGGCTGGCCTTCCTGCTCGCCCGGATGTACGAGGACGGGCTGCTGCACGGCGTGGCCCAGCGGTACTACAACTACGCGCAGCGGCTGGCCGGGGAGTCCGGCGACCGCACCTCCTGGAGCGTGGTGCTGCGCGCGATGAGCGCGCAGGCGCAGCGCCTGGGGCATCTGCCCTCGGCGCTCCAGCTCGCCGAGGCGGCGCAGCGGGGGGCGCGCGGCGCGCCGCCGGCGCACCAGGCGTATGTGGGCACGCAGTTGGCGGTGGCGCTGGCCCGCACCGGGGACCGCAGGGAGGCCCTCGCCGTGCTCGGCCGGGCGGAGCGGGCCGCCGAGCAGGCCGGCGGCGCCGGCGCGCCGTTCGACAGCTACCCGCCCGCCGCGCTGCACTTCCAGACGGCCGCGGTGCTGGAGGCGCTGGGCGACCTGCCGGGCGCGCTGGGCGCGCTGCGGCGCTCGGCCGTCGAGCGCTCGCCCTCCGACCTGCGCGGCCGGGCGCTGACGCAGGCGAGATTCGGCCAACTCCTGCTGCGGGCCGGCCGGCTGGACGAGGCGTGCGCGGCGTGGAGCGGCTTCCTCGACGGGCGGGAACGGCTGCGGTCCGGCGACGCCGAGCAGGCGTTGCGCGCGATGCGCCAGGCGCTGCACCCGTATCGCAACCGTCGGCAGACGGCTGAGTTGTTGAGCCGGACTCCGCAGGGTCGTTGACTTGCCCGACCGGCGTTCCTACCGTCAATTCCTGCGCACCATCAGAGGAATCAGCGGCGGCGGGAGTGTGTGATGGACACCGACGAGGCGACCACGGCGGCGTCGACCGCCGGCGAACGGCCGAGCCCCGACAGGGACCAGGAGACGCCGCGCTATCTCTCCGGGTTCGGCAACGAGCACAGCAGCGAGGCGGTGCCGGGGGCGCTCCCCGTGGGGCGCAACTCGCCCCAGCGCGCGCCGCTGGGGCTCTACGCCGAGCAGCTCAGCGGCACCGCGTTCACCGAGCCCAGGGCGCACAACCGGCGCTCGTGGCTCTACCGTCTGCGCCCCTCGGCCGCGCACCCGCCGTTCCACCGGATCGGCAACGGCTCGCTGCGCGGCGCCCCGTTCGAGGAGACCGAGCCCGACCCCAACCGGATGCGCTGGGACCCGATGCCCGAGCCGCCGCCCGGCACCGACTTCGTCGCCGGGCTGTGGACCCTGGGCGGCAACGGGGACACCCGGCTGCGCTCCGGCATGGCGATCCACCTCTACCACGCCAACTCCCCCATGATCGACCGGGTGTTCGGCGACGCGGACGGCGAGCTGCTGCTGGTGCCCGAGCGCGGCACGCTGCTGCTGCGCACCGAGCTGGGCGTGCTGCGGGCCTCGCCGGGGCACATGGCGCTGATCCCGCGCGGGGTGCGGTTCCGGGTGGAGCTGCCCGACGGGCCGGCGCGTGGCTATGTCTGCGAGAACCACGGGCAGCCGTTCACGCTGCCCGAGCTGGGGCCGATCGGCGCCAACGGCCTGGCCAACGCGCGGGACTTCCTGGCGCCCACCGCCGCCTACGAGGAGGCGGGCGGGCCGGTCGAGGTGGTCACCAAGTTCTGCGGCCGGCTCTGGGCCGCCGAGTACGACCACTCGCCGCTGGACGTGGTGGCCTGGCACGGCAGCCATGTGCCCTACCTCTATGACCTGCGCCGGTTCAATGTGCTGGGTTCGATCAGCTACGACCACCCCGACCCGTCGATCTTCACCGTGCTGACCTCGCCCTCGGAGCTGCCGGGCCAGGCCAACGTGGACTTCGTGGTCTTCGCGCCCCGCTGGCTGGTGGGCGAGGACACCTTCCGGCCGCCCTACTTCCACCGCAACGTGATGACCGAGTACATGGGCCTGATCGAGGGCGCCTACGACGCCAAGGCGGAGGGCTTCCGGCCGGGGGGCGGCTCGCTGCACACCATGATGTCCGCGCACGGCCCGGACCGGATCACGTTCGAGCGGGCCAGCACCGCCGAGCTGCGCCCGGAACGGATCGATGACGGGCTCGCGTTCATGTTCGAGACGCGTTGGCCGGTGACGCTGACCGCGCTGGCCGCCGACGCCTCGCATCGTCAGCGCCGCTACGACGACGTGTGGCAAGGTCTGGAACAGCACTTCTCCCCGACGCGACCGTAGCGAGGGCCCGCCGGGCCGGCGCCGGTTCGCCTCCCGACCCGAAGGTCCGTCAGCCGTGAACGTCTTCGCCCCCGACTCGATCGACCTGAACCGCAAGCTGCCGCTGTGGTACCAGGTCTCCCAGTCGTTACGCGCCTCCATACTCGGGCGCCCGCCGCACGCGCCGCTGCGCCTGCCCACGGAGGAGCAGCTGGCCGAGCACTTCGGCGTGAGTGTGCTGACCATGCGGCAGGCCCTGAAGGAGCTGGAGACCGAGGGGCTGATCAGTCGGCACCGCAGGCGCGGCACCTTTATCGAGCCGGCGGCCCAACGCGGCGTCCCTGTACGGCTGTTGGGCACGCTGGACACCATCGTCGCCCAGCAGTCCGGGGGCCACACCACGCTGCTTGACCCGGGCCCGGTGCCGGTGCCGGTGCCGACCGGGCTGGTGGAGCACTTCCCCGGGGTCGCCGAGGTGGTGCGCTTCCGGCGGCTGCGCCGCGCGGCGCCGGACGGGGAGCCGGTGAGCTGGGTGGAGAACCTGATCCACCCCGAGGTCGCCGACCGCATCGACCCCTCGGCGCTGGAACGTTGGCCGATGACCCGGGTGCTGCGGGACGTGGCGGGCGTCAGGGTCGGCCGGGTCGACAACACGGCGCAGGCCAGGCTGGCCGATCCCACCACGGCCCGGCTGCTGGAGGTGCCGCTGCTCAGCCCGATCCTGCACATCACGGGCGTGGAGCACGACCTGACCGGGCGGGTGGTGGATGTGGCCCTGATGTCCTACCGGGGCGACCGCTTCTCCTTCTCGGTGACGGTGGAGGCGGAGCGCGGCGCCCCGGAGCGCGAGCCGGGCCCGGCGGAACGGGCGGAGCCGGCGGGCGAAGGGGACGGGCCGGCCGCACGGCACGACGTGCTCAACTGAACGGACGCCGCGACGCGCGGCGGCAGGGCGGGGATACGGGCCTTCGTCCCGGGAGGCGCCGGGGACCGGGAGCGCGACGCGTGGGAGGCGTCGCCCGGCGCCCGCCCGAGGTGGGCGCCGCCGCCGGAGACCGGACCGGGCTCGGCGGCGGCGGGAACGTCGAAGGGACGTCTGCCAGGCTCAGCCGCGCCCGCCGAAGAGCGTGCGACGCAGCCGGCGGAGCGGGGCGAAGAGGAGCACGCGGGCCGTGCGGTTGGCCCGGGTCGGGCTCTTGTGGTCGCGGCGGGTCAACTCCCGCATCAGCGTGGTGGCTTCCTCGGTCTCGCCCGCCGGCACGGCGGGACCGCCGAGCACGCTGAGGTGGCGGTCGAGGCGCGCGCTGTTGGCCGTGCTCCCGCAGTTGATCGCAGGCACTCGCGGCGGCCTGCCGTGCGCTGTTATCTGCTTCATGACTCTCCCACCCGTACAGCGGCACCCGGTCCGGGCAGGGTAACCCTAACGCCCCACAAGGACACGTGGGTATCCCGGTCCCACGATTCAGCTTTCCCGCAACGGGGTTGACGGACACGCCAACGCCCCGCCGGACGTCGCCAAGCGCCGTTTCCCCGGGGTCCCGGGCACCTCGTGAGGCTCCCCGGACCCATCCGTACCACCATCATGGCATCCACTCGCAAGGGCTAATATCCCGATCGTCCACTCTGACCCGAGAACCGCAGGATCTGCCCCAAGGGCCGTCAAAAGCACCGGTATGACAGCCGGTGGGACGGTGGGGCGCCGGCCCCGACTCCCGGGTCAGGCGGCCTGGTTGAGGTCCGCCGCGCGCCGGAACGTGGCCCGCACCGTCTTGCCTCCCGGCCTGGGGACGACGGCCACCCCCGACGCCAGCGAGCGCACCAGCGGCCAGCCGAAGCCGCCGCCGCGCAGCACGTCGGGGCTGCGGGCGTGCGGCGGGCGCGGCTCGCCGTCGTCCACTTCCACCACCACCGCCTCCGGCGTGGCGGTCAGGTGCAGCGCGAAGCTGCCGCCGCCGTGCCGGAGGGCGTTGGTGACCAGCTCGGAGACCGCCAACAGCAGGGCGTCCGCCAGGTCCTGGCTCAAGGCTGGGGCGAGATCGTCGCAGAAGGCGCGGGTGAGGTCGCGGGCTCGGGAGACGTCCGCCAGGGTCGTGCCGGCCACGCCGGCGGCGGCCCTGCCTCGGGCGCCGGCCCGCCCCACCGTTCGAATGCCGTTCATTCCTGTCACTCCCCTCGATCCGTGGTGCCCGTCCGGGGCCTTCGCCACCTCCCTGTGGACGAGCGTTCCCGATTCGTCGCCTTCTAGGCGTGTCCGCGACGACTCGCCCGGCGCGCCGCGCCGTGCGCCGGCGCTCAGTCGGCGTAGACCTCGGCCCGGTCCACGCTGACGAAGGCGGCGCCGGATTCGGGGTTGCGCTCGCCGGTGACCCGGATCGTCAACGTGTGGGTGCCGTGCGGCAGTCGGGGGCTGAGGTACTGGAGCGCCTCGCCGACGCGGATCGGGCCGTGGAGGTCGACGCGCTCCTCGGGCCCGCCGTCGACGCTGATGGCGGCGATGCCGTTGCCGGTGTCGCGCACGGACAGCAGCGCGATCCTGGTGCCGGTGAAGGTGAACGTCGCGGTGGCGCCCGGCTGGTCGCTCCAGTGGTCGTCGCCCCAGAAGCACTGGGCGGCGCAGCCGGTGCCGGAGTTCCAGTCGCCCTCGAAGGTGACGGTGCCGTCGCCGCTGGAGCGGCCGTCGTCGTTGATCCAGTAGTTGAGGCCCGCCACGTTCGAGCCGGGGTCGCCCGACGGCAGGTCCTGGGTGGCGCCGAGCGCGAGCGGGGTGCCGAGGTCGGGGCTGCCGTCCGGGTTCCAACCGATGCGCTGGGCGCGGGTGGTGCGGTCGGTGTAGGTGTAGTCGGAGGTGGTCTTGGCGTGGTAGATGATCCAGTCCTCGGTCCCGTCCGGCGAGGTGAAGAAGTTGTGGTGGCCGGGCCCGAAGACGCCGGCGGCGTCGTCGCGGGAGAACGACGGCCCCTGGTGCTGGGTCCAGTTCGACGCGACCAGCGGGTCCGCGCCGTCCGGCAGGGACATCATCCAGACCTGGTAGTCCGGCTTGCCGGTGTCGCAGGCGGAGTAGGTCATCCAGGTGTGGCCGTTGCGGTAGAGGAACGCCGGGCCCTCGCGGACCTCGGGGCAGCCGCCGGCGGCGTCCAGGGCGACCGCGTCGCCGGAGACGGTGTAGGGGTTGGACATCGGGGCGATGTTGAGGCCGTTGTGCTGGTACTCGTTGAGGCCGCTGTAGGCGAGGTAGAGCCGGCCGTCGTGCTGGAGGATGCCGGGGTCGATCGCGAAGTCGTCGACGTGGTTGGGCGGTTCGAGCTTGCCCTTGAAGTGGTAGGGCCCCCTGGGGTCGTCGCCCTCGGACTCCAGGACGTAGAGCCGGTGGTGTTCGTCCACGCCGTCGTCGGCCGTGTAGTACAGGTACCAGCGCTCGTTGAAGCGGTAGAACTCCGGGGCCCAGAGGTGCTGGTCGCGGGAGGGGTCGGTGTCGGTCCACACCGTGACGGGGTCGGCCGCGAGCAGGGTGGAGAGGGAGGGCGCGCTCCACATCCGGATGGCGTCGCCCTGGGTGGTGGCGAGGTGGTAGTTCCCGTTGGCGTAGGTGACGAACGGGTCGGGGCCTGTGTTGAGCGGGTTGCGGAAGGTTCCGGTGGCTTGGGGCATCGCTTCTCCTGCCGAGGACCGCGGCGCACCGGCCAGGCCGATGAGCAACGCGAGCAGGGCGGTGATCAGGGCGGTTCTGGAGCGGGCGCGCATCGGTGCTCCCTCGGTCGTTCGGGGTCCTCAGGGACGCCGTGGCGGCGTCGGGTTGCGACGGGGTCGTCCCAACCTCGTCATGGCATCACGGGACTTACAGCGATGGAAATACCCAAGGTCGAACGTTTTCCATCCCCGCGCCGCGCAAGGTCCGACGGCGACGGAACGGGGCGGCGCGCCCTCCCGACCCGGTGTCCCGGTGTCGGTGAGGGCGCGCCGCCCCGTTGGTGCGGGCGCGGGGCGCGGGTGCCGGCCGCCGCTACTCGGGGTGCCAGTGCAGCCCTTCGGCCGCCAGCCGCACCCGGCCGAAGACGACGTCGGCGAAGTAGCTGCCGAAGCCGAGCGTGTCGGCCCGCTGCAACTCGGCGATCAGCCGCCGGCGGCGGGCCGTCGCGCCGCGCGGGTCGGCGTCGGGCAGCAGCGACCACTCCGGGTGCCGCACCTGGACCGGCGAGTGCAGCGCGCCGCCGAAGGCCAGCAGCCGCTCGCCACGGGAGGTGATGGTGAAGCCGGTGTGCCCCGGCAGCGCCAGGGCGCGGACGCCGGGAAAGACCTCCTCCCCCGGCACCACCCGGCGCAGCCGTCGCCGCAGCGCCGGCGGCAGCTCGGGCACCGGGCCGTCCCAGGCTCCGGCCGGGACCACGAAGGTGGCCCGGGTGAACACCGGAGGCCGCACGCTGGCCCAGCCGAGCTGGTCGAGGTGGAGCCGGGTGAACGCCACCACCTCGATGCCCTCCGGGCCGGGGCCGAGCCGGGCGAGGTTGCCCGGCAGCGAGCCGCCGTGCGCGGCGGCGCCGTGCCGCCGGGCGTCGTCCGCCGGCTCCGCCCGCCGACCCGGCGGGCCCGTGGCGCCCACCAGGTCGGCGGGCGCCTCGGGCCGGGCCGGCACCGAGTGTGGCCCGAGCCCGGTGTCGATCAGCAGGGCCCGGGTGCCGCGCTGCACCAGCAACCCGCCGATGTTGGCCACCAGATGGCCCGTGTCGTTGAGATAGGACCGGTACGCCGCCGGGCGCAGCGACCCGGCGGGCTTGAGCAGCATCGCGCCGTCCGGCACATAGCTGACCCTCAGGTCCCCGACGTGGAGCGTGCGCGGGGCGGACGGCCGGCGGAGCCGCCTGTCGTTCAGCACGGCCACCTCCTGACTGCGGGGGCCGGCCCGCCGCGTGGCGCGCGGCGGGCCGTGCACGCGGATGGCACCGGACTAGACGGCGGTCCGCTTGCGCAGCACGGTGCCGGCGAGGGCCGCGCCGGCCAGGGCGACGACACCCGCCGTCACCATGCCGGCGTGCAGGCCGCTCAGGGTGGCGCCGGCGTCGGCCACCGCGTCCCCGGCGACGGAGCTGGTGCGGGCGGCGGCGATCGCGGTCAGCGCCGCGACGCCGATGGCGGCGATGTACTGCGGCAGCTGGGAGAGCCCGCCCACCACGCCCTGGTCCTCGGCGGTGACGCCGCTGGTCATCACGGAGATGAAGGCGACGACGCTGAACACGTGGCCCAGGCCCATGATCGACGAGGTGATCAGCAGGGCGGCCACGTTGCCGTCCTCGGGCAGGGTGAACATGGCGGCGGTGCCCACGCCCTGGATGGCCAGGCCGGCCGCCAGCACGACGGCGCCCTGGACGCGGGCGAGCAGTCGCCCGACGAGCATTCCGCCGATCACGGCGGCCGCGCCCTCGCCGAGGTAGCCCAGGCCCGCCTGCATCGGCGACCAGCCCAACACGTCCTGCATGTACAGGCTCAGCAGCACCGTGGTGCCCGCGCACATGCCGAAGGTGATGACGCCGAAGAGCCCGGCCAGCGACACCTTGGGGCGGCGCAGCACGTTCAGCGGCACCAGCGGCTCCGGGTGGCTCCGCTCGACGAGCAGGAAGCCGACCAGGAGCAGCAGGCCGCCGATGATCGGGACCAGCGCCTCGGGGCGGCCCCAGCCCTCGTCACCGCCGGTGGCGATGCCGTAGACCAGGCCGAAGAGGCCGAACGTGGCCAGCACGGCGCCGGGGATGTCCATGCGCTTGGCGGCGCCGGGCTCCCGGATCGGCGGCAGCGCGAAGGCACCGACCAGCGCCAGGGCGCCCATCAGGCACAGCACGACCATGGTCCAGCGCCAGTTGAGGCCGCTGGTGATGACGCCGCCGCCGAGGGCGCCGAGCACGAAGCCCAGCGACATCACGGCGCCGTTGAGGCCGAGGGCACGGGCGCGCCGCGGCCCCTCGGGGAAGTAGCCGGTCAGCAGCGCGATGGCGGCCGGGGCGATCATCGCGGCTGCCGTGCCCTGGCCGACGCGGGTGGCGATCAGCTGGCCGGGTGAGTCGGCGACCGAGGCGCCGAGCGAGAAGAGGGTGAACAGCGCGACGCCGATGGTGAACAGCCGCTTGCGGCCCACCAGGTCGGAGACGCGGGCGAAGAACGGCAGCAGGGACGCCGACGGCAGCAGGCTGGCCGTGGCGACCCACTGGAGGGTGCCGGCGGAGGAGAAGCCGAGGCTGCTCCCGATCTCGGGCAGTGCGACGGTGACGATCGAGAAGTCCAGGCCGCACATGAACGTCGCGCAGCACAGGGTGATCAGCACCGTCCACTCGCGCGAGCCGAACCGGCTGTCGTCGGGCGCTCGTGGCGGGTCGAGAATGTCGGTCGCCGTGTCGGCACGGGCCGAGGATTCCGCAACGGTCATGGAGATGTCCTTTCTTTACTGACGGTTTCCTCAGCATCGAATCCACGCGCCTGCGCAACAAGAACGATCTGTGCAACGATCGATCCGCTTCGCTCATCGTTCGAGGCGAGGGGCAACGGGGAGGGACCGGGGAGGAACATGGAGCGGCAGGAGATCGAGATATTTCTCGCGCTCGCCGAGGAGTTGCACTTCGGCAGGACGGCGGAACGGGTGGGGGTGTCGCAGAGCCGGGTGAGTCAGACCATCGCCAGGTTGGAACGGCGCATCGGGGCCCGGCTGTTCGAACGCACCAGCCGTCATGTGACGTTGACGCCGATCGGGGCGCGGCTGAGGGACGAGGTGGGGCCGGCGCAGCGGCGGATCGACGAGGCGGTGGCGCGGGCGACCGCGGCCGGCCGGGGCATTACCGGCACGTTACGCATAGGGTTTTCCGGGGCGTTCACCGGACATCTTCTGCACGACATCACGGAAGTGTTCGGCGACCGCTATCCGGGCGTCGAAGTCCTGATCCGGCAGGTGCAGATTTCCGACCCCTACGGGCCTTTACGCTCGGGCGACATCGATCTCCAGGTCAGCGAACTCCCGATTCAGGAAGCGGATCTCCGCTCGGGCCCGGTGCTGTTGTCGCAGGAGCGGGTGCTGTTGATGTCGGCTGACCATCCGTTCGCGGCGCGCGACGTGGTGAGCGTGGAGGACCTGGCGGAGGCGACGCTGCTGACGGTGGCGCGTCCAGTGCCGGCGCACTGGCTGGACCACCACTTCCCGCGCCAGACCCCGTCGGGGCGCCCGATCCCGCACGGGCAGGCCATCACGCACTGGGAGGACGCGCTGTCGCTGGTGCTGGCCGGCAAGGGCGTCACCCCGGTCTCGGCGGCGGGGGTGCGGTACTACGCGCGGCCCGGGCTGGTGTTCCGGCCGTTCAGCGACGCGCCGCGCATCGAGTACGCGTTCGTGTGGCCGGCGGACCACGAGACGGGCCGGCTGCGGGCGTTCGTGAACACGGCGGTGGAACGGGTGCGGGGCCTCGGCGGCCCGGCGCGGGCGTTGGACCGGCTGTGGCAGTCGGGCGGCGGCACCGGGTGACGGCGCGGCGGCGGCCTCAGCGCACGGCGCCGGAAAGCGCCAGATAGCGCTGGTCGGGCAGGTCCTGGAGCATCACATGGTGCAGCGTTCTGGTGTTGGGCGAGGGCGCTATGCCCAGGTCGTCGGACATCCGTCTGCGCAGCGACTGGTAGGTCTCCAGAGCGGCGGCCCGTCTGCCGGAGGCGTACAGGGCGCGCATCAGCTGGGCGTGCAGGTTCTCGTGGTAGGGGTGCTCCTCGATCAACTCGACGCTCTCGCAGACCGCTTCGGGGAAGCGGCGGGAGCGTAACAGCGCCTCGACCCGCACCTCGCAGGCGGCGAGGTGCGCCTCGTTGAGCACCCGGGCCTGGGCGGACAGCTGGCTGCCGAGCCGCACGTTGCAGAACGGCGCGCCGCGCCACATGGCCAGCGCGCTGCCCAGGACGGCGGTGGCGCGCAGCGGGTCGTTTCCGGTCATCAACGTGCGGCCCTCCAGCACGAGTTGTTCGAAGCGCGGCCGGTCGCACTCGTCGTCGGCGAGCCGCAGCACATAGCCGGTGCCGTCGGTGACCAGGCGCTGTTCGGCGACGGCGCGGACGGTGGCGCCGGTGGCGGCGGCCAGGGTCTTGCGGATCGAGCCGATGTAGGTCTGGAGCGCGGTGGTCGCGGTCCTGGGCGGCCCGTTCTCCCACACCTCGGTCAGCAGCGTGCCGACGGAGACCCGCCGGTTCGCGCGGGCCAGGAGCAGCGCGAGAACCTGGCGCTGCTTGGGGGCGGTGGGCGTGATGTCGCGCCCCTGTTCGTGGACATCCATGGGGCCAAGGAGACGGAACTCCACAGCTCCTCCTCGTCGCTGGCCTCGCCGTCCGTCCCCGGGCAGCGAGTCGATGAAGGTGCGGGTCGGTGTGGCACGGGTGTGCGTGGGGGTGGGGTGGGCCGGCGGTGTCGGCCGGTGGGGCCCTCCGCCGGGGTCGGCGGGGTTCGCCCGGGCCGTGTCGGCCGGTCAGCGGCGGGCGGCTCCGGCGAGTTCGGCCCTGCGCTGGCCGCCGAGCTCTTCGGCGAGCCGGCGGCAGACGGCGGCGGCGGAGACCAGCGTGGCGTGCCGGTGCCAGCCCGGGTAGGAGCGGCCGGCGAAGTCGTGCAGCCCCAACTCGGCCTCGGAGCCGCCGAGTGAGGTGGTGGCGTGGGCGGCGATCAGCACCCGCGCCTGGCCGTGTCGGGCGCGGGGCAGGTTGCTGAGCCAGATCCGGTCGGGGGCGGCGGTGGGGCCGGTCCACTCGCCGACCAGCAGGCGCTCCCGGTCCAGGCCGGGGAACGGCACGCGGGCGCGCAGCGCGCGCAGCACGGGGCGGAGCGGCGTGGGCCGGACGGCGGGGCCGGCGCCGGCCGCCCGCGCCTGGCGGCGCAGCAGGGCGAGCGCGGTGTCGGAGGCCGGCCCGGCGGCGGGGATGACCGCCATGGTGCCGGGGATCGCGACGATCCAGTCGTGTCCCCTGGCCTCCAACCCCCTGACGAGGGCCTCGGGTTCGAGGTGGCCCGCCGGGTCGACCAGCACGGGAAGACCGGAGGGCAGGGCGCGCGTCACGCGGTCGAGCAGCGCCAGGCAGAGCGCGGACGCCGAGGCGTAGCCGAGGGTTTCGGGCAGCCGGGCGCGCTCGCGCAGCTCGGGCGTCTCGGCCCAGCGGCGCGGCAGGTACAGCTGCCAGTCGACGGAGCGGGCGCCGGCGTCGCCGGTGAGGAACGCGCCCATCGCCAGCTGGCAGTTGACGGTGCGGCCGAGCGCCGGCACGAAGCGGCGGTGCACGCCGACGGAGAGGGTGCCGCGCTTGGGCACGATCACCGGGGCCAGGGTCAGGGAGTGCACCGGCGCGCGGTCGGCGACCCAGCGCGCCAGCTCGGCCCTGACCGGGCCCCAGCTCCAGGGGCTCACGTTGATGAACTGCTGGAGCGACTGGGACGCGGTCGGGGAGAGCGTGACGGCGGCCGCCATGCGTCCGACGGACTTCTTCCCCTGGGTGCCGAGCAGCCCGGCGAGGTAGATCTCGGCCCAGCGCCGCTGGTCGGCTCGGGGCAGGTGGGCGAAGAGCCGCTGGATCAGCGGCGCGGGTCCGGGGTCGGCGGACCTGACGTGTGCGGGTGGTGCGTTCATGGGCGCTGGTCTCCCCCTCCTGGCCGTCGCTCTTTCGAAAATATAGCGAACGTTCTGTATTTTTACAGGGTGCGGAGCGGGGATGGTGGGGCGAACCCGCGGAACGCGCGCCGGGTGCGGGGGCGTGAAGGGGCCCTGAACTGCGGGAAGTTGTGGGAGCGCGACCAGGCGGAGGGGGCGCGCGGCCGAGCAAGTGCGCCCCATAAATGGCAGGTTCCCCGCACCGGGCGCCGGCGCGGGGAACGGGGAACGGGCGGTTGGGCGCCCAGGATCAGGCGCCGGGGATCAGGCGCCGGGGATCAGGCCGCGCAGCGCCTTGATCGCCTGCGGCAGCACGTCCCTTCCGGAGCCGCCGACGGCGGCGGCCAGGTCGTCCCCGGTCTCGGCCGTTGCCTCGACGGCCACCAGCACATAGGCCAGCAGCGCGGTGACCATGCCCGGGGTCAGCTCGGACTCCACCCGCTCCTCCCGCCAGACCCGCTCAAGTCCCGTGCGCAGCTCGGGAACCCAGGAGGCGTACCAGTCGACCCGCGAGAGGCCCTCCCGGGCCAGCCGGGCCGCCGCGTGCATCCTCGGGGTGGTCGCGAACGCCTCGGCCAGCGCGAGCGCCTGGCCGAGCACGCCGTCCACGCCCCGGGCGGTGGCGGCGCCGCTCACCACCTCCCTGGTGGCGGCGGCGCCGGCCTCGCACACGGCCTCGGCCAGGGCGGACTTGGAGGGAAAGTGGAAGGTCAGGGCGCCCATCGTGAGCCCGGCCGCGCGCACGATCCCGTGCAGGGAGGTGCCGGCGTAGCCGTGTGCCGCGAACTCGATGGCCGCCGCGTCGATGAGCCGGTGCCGGGTCTGCTCTGCCCTCTCCTGCCGCGCCACGGGAACCCTTCTCCGTCGTCTCTGGTCATGTCGCACCCCCCCGGTCACGGGTGGCGCTGCCATGCTCGGGCCCCGTAGTTGGTCTCGCCGACAGCATCCCTACCGTAGTGTAAAGAAGGTCAAAAAACCGCTGGCCGGGGGCGGCTCGCGACGTACTTGGCAGGTCGGTTGGCCCCGGGGCGCGTGATGCCGCGCGCACGCCGCCCTCTCGCTCCCCCGCGCGCCCGCTGGTTGACTGGCGGGATGACCAAGGATGTAGGGAAGATCGACGGCCGGGTCGTCATGATCACGGGGGCCTCCTCGGGCATCGGTGCCGCGGCCGCGCGGCTGCTGGCCGGCCGGGGCGCGGCGGTGCTGCTGATGGCGCGCCGCAAGGCCCGACTGGACGCGCTGGTCGAGGAGTTAGCCGCGGGCGGTGGCCGCGCCACGGCCGTGGTGGGCGACGTGCGCAACGGCCCGGACGTGGAGCGCGCGGTGGCCACGGCGGTGGAGCGCTTCGGCCGGCTCGACGCGGCCTTCAACAACGCGGGCCACGCCACGCTCGGCACCGACCTCCACGCGGTGCCGGACGAGGACTTCGACGCCGTGATGGAGACCAACGTCCGGGGCGTGTGGAACTGTCTGCGGCACCAGATCCCGGCCCTGTTGGCGACCGGCGGCGGCTCCGTGGTCAACACCGCGAGCACAGCAGGGCTGATCGCCACCGGCGCCGGCGCGCCCTATGTCGCCGCCAAGCACGCGGTGATCGGGCTGACCAAGGCCGCCGCCGCCGAGTACGGCACCCGGGGCGTCCGGGTCAACGCCCTGTCGGTGGGCAGCACCAGGACCGAGATGATGGAGTCGGTCATCGCGATGGACCCGGCGATCGAGGAGAAGTTCTACGAGCGGGCCATCCAGAAGCGCGTCGCCGACCCGGACGAGGTGGCCCAGGCCGCGCTGTGGCTGATCAGCGACGCGTCCTCGTTTGTCACCGGCACGACGCTGGCGGTGGACGGCGGCGTCGGCGCGGTCTGAACGACCCCCCGACCACCGCGACCACCGCGACCACGGCCGGGCGCGGTCAACCCGCCCGCGCCCGACCGCCGTTCAGGACGCGGCGCCGGCCAGCGGCCGGGCCCGGCCGTCGGTCGCGGGGTCGGCCCACAGGGTGCCGGCGGCGGCCTCCCCGTCCACCGCCCGCAGCAGCGCCGCGTCGATCCCGCCCAGGGCGCGCACCAGGTGGCGCACGCCGGCGCGTCGCATCAACTCGCCCTGGTGGCTGTGCGGGTAGCTGCTCGGCACCCCGACGAACGGGGCGCCCAGCCGTCGGGCCTCCTCGGCGACCCGCGCCACGTCGTCGACGAACAGCACCTCGCCGTGGCGCAGCCCCAGCCGTTCGGTGATCTCCCGCAGGCCGGGCCGGACGTCGTTGGTGCAGAAGTAGACCGGGTCGTCGAACAGCTCGGTGAACGCGCCCAGATGCTCGTCGAAGTGCTCGCGGCCCAGGCCGCCGTAGCAGACCAGACGCAGCCCGGCGGCGCGCAGCCGCTCCAGCAGGGCGCGCGCGCCCTCGGCGATCTCCACGGGGTGCTCGGCGAGATGGGCCGCGCGCTCGGCGAAGTACGCCGCCAGCGCCTGCGGCCCGGTCATCTCCTGGGGCACCGCCTCGGCCAGCGCCCAGCCGGCGTCCCGTCTGCGCTGGGAGAAGACGCGGCGCTCGACCTCGGCCGAGTAGGCGCCGCCCCGGCTGGTGATGAAGCGGTGGATCAGCGGGCTGAAGGTGTCGGTGAGTAACACCCCGTCGATGTTGACCGCCGCGTGGCGCAGGTGGTGGAGCCGCCCGGTCATGTGGTCTCCTTCGTTCCCCGTTGGGGGCTGGTGTCGGTGGGGCTCCCGGTCCGTTGCTCGGTCCGGTCCCCTTCGGTGGGGCCGCCCTCCGACCCGGCCTCGCCCCGGTGGGCGGTGACCTCGGTCCAGAGGGTGGCGGCGCGTTCCTCGCTGGCCTCGATCCCGCGCAGCGCCTCGGCGGTCGCGATGCCCGGCAGCATCACGCGCCACATGTTGACGGTGCGGCGCGGCAGGTCGGCGCGCTCGGAGACGACCTGCGCGTACTCCTGCATCCCGGTGCACGCGCCGACCACGAACTCGGCCAGTTCGTCCAGCCGGACGTGGTCGCGCAACTCGCCGTCGGCGCGGGCGACTTCGAGGCAGGTCTCGAAGCTGCGCGCCCAGGCCGTGTACGGCGTCGGGTCGTGCAAACCGAAGCTGGCCTGCTCGCCGGTGAGCCGGACGCCCGCGCGCAGCAGCGGGTCGGCCTGGAGCGAGTGGGACCAGATCAGGGTGATGTCCACCAGGCGTTGCAGCCCGGTGGAGGGCACATGCGGCTCGATGGTGTGCCGCTGGGCGTTCATCACCTCGACGGCGAGGTCCTGTTTGTTCTTGAAGTGGAAGTACAGCGCCCCTGCGGTGACCCCGGCGCGCTGGAGGATCTTGTTGATGCCGGCGCCGGCGTAGCCGTACTCGTCGAAGACCTCCGCCGCCGCCCGGAGGAGTTGCTGCCGGGTCTGAACTGCGCGTTCCTGCTTCGGTGGTGCCATGCCCTCGCCCCGGGTCTCGACAAGAAAAAGAACGTCCTCTATGTTACTCGCCGAGGCGGGGTGACGCCAGATCGGCGCAGCCCCCGCATGACACGTTCACAGATGGGGGTTAGTGATGAACGACGTAACAACCGCGACGGTGTTACCGCCCGCCGGGATCGGCAAGAACCTCGTGCACAAGCACGACCCCTCCCAGGTGCTGCTCTCCGGCCTGCGGCGCACCGGCGAGGACACCTTCCTGATCACGGCGGACTGGCGGAACACCGGCCGCCCGCTGACCGCCCGTGGCTCGCACCACGACGACGCGGTGCTGCTGACGGAGACGATCCGTCAGACGTTCCCGCTGCTCTCGCACGCCGGGTTCGACGTCCCGTTCGGGCACCATCTGCTGTGGGACGAGTACCGGTTCGCGCTCGACCTGGCGGCGCTGCGCGCGGCGGACGCCGGCGGTCGTCCCGACCTCCATGTGCGCTGCCACGACATCGCCCGCCGCCGGGGCCGGGTGTCCGCGCTGACGCTGAGCATCAGCGTGCGGGACGGCGGCCGGTGGCTGGGCAACGCCCACACCAGGTTCAGCATCCAGACCCCCGCCGTCTACCAGCGGCTGCGGGGCGCGCACGGCGACGCCGAGCAGGCCATGGCGACCGCCCGCAGCCGCCCGCTGCCGCCGCCGCCCGCCAGCGGCGAGGGGGAGTTCCGCGACTCGGTGCTCTCCCCGACCGACGACCGTGGCCGGTGGCAGCTGCGCGTCGACACCCACCACCCGGTCTACTTCGACCACCCCAGCGACCACGCCCCCGGCATCCTGTTGCTGGAGGCCGCCCAACAGGCCGCGCGCTCCATGCGGCACGCCAGCTCGGGGGTGACCGAGGCGATGGAGACGCTGTTCCACCGCTACATCGAACTCGACAGCCCCTGCTGGGTGGAGGCCACGCCGCTGCCCAACGACCAGCAGGACCGCACCCGCATCCTGGTGACGATGCGGCAGGACGGTCAGCTCTGCTTCACCGCGCTGGTCTCGCTGGCCGGCGCCCCGCCCGCCCGCTGACTCCGGCGCGCACGCCGGGGCGCGGGCGGCGCAAGGGCGCGCCGCCCGCCGCCGGTCCGGCCTCAGCCGGTGCCCAGCGCCGCCGCGCGCGGCGCGCACCGGATGCCGGGCAACGTTCCCCCGCCGGTCGCCGCGACATGGGCACCGAGCACCGTGTCGTCGCCGACGACCACCGGATGCCCGACCGCGCGCAGCAGATGCAGGTCCGAGGCGTGGTCCGCGTAGGCGGTGGCCCGCGCCATGGGCACGCCGTGGCGGCGCAGCGCCTCCCGGGCGAGTCTGCCCTTCTCCACCCCGATGACCGGCCGCTCCAGCTCACCGGTCCAGTGCCCGTCGGCGATCTCGGGCTCCCCGCACAGGATCTCGTCGGCGCCCAGCAGTTCGGCCACCGGTTCCAGGCAGGGCCGGAACGAGCCCGACACCAGCACGATCAGCGCGCCCTCCCGCCGGTGCCGCCGCAGCGCGGACACGACGGGCTCGTGCAGCAGCGTGCCGGTGGCGAGTTCGGCCTCGAACCAGGAACGGCCGTGGGCGAAGGTCGCGTCCACCGGGTGCCCGGCGTAGAGCCGGTAGTACTCGCGGTTGGTCCGCAGCCGGGAGACCCCGGCGGCGGCGCGCTCCCGCAGCGTGGCGGCGGCGCGCCGGTAGGCGTCGGGCGGCAACCCCCGCTCCCTGAAGTGGTGTTCGAGGAAGCGGAACATGCTCTTGACGGTGATCAGCGTCTCGTCCACGTCGAAGAACGCGGCGCCGACCCCGGATCGTCCGGGCTGGGGCATGGGGAGATGGCCTTCCGAAGCGAGGGGACAGAGGAGAAAGGGGAGAGATGGGGAAAGAGGGGAGAGATGGGGAGAGGGGACGGGGAACGGGCGTCCCGACCGGGGGGGGTGGCTCAGGCGGCGCCGGTCGCGGGCGTCGCGGCGGCCGCCGCGCGGTCGGCGAGGAAGGCGCGGACGCCCCGGCCGGCCGTCTTGCGGCCCAGATAGCCCTCGGCGACGAGCTGTTCGAGCAGCGGCACCGGCGCGGAGACCGCGTCGGCCAGCTCGCGGTGCAGCCGTCGTTGCACTTCGAGCGCCACGTCGGCGCCCACCGTGTCCAGCAGCCGCACCGGCCCGAGCGGCTGCCCGCCCACGGCCCTGACGGCGGCGTCCAACGCGGGCGGCGCGACCTCGCCGCCGTCCAACAGCCGCAGCGCCTGGTTGAGATAGGGGAAGAGCAGCGCGTTGACGATGAAGCCGGGGCGGTCGCCGCACTCCACCACGCGCTTGCCGAGCAGCGCCGCCGCGCCGCGCGCCCGGGCCAGGGTGTGCGGGCTGGTGCCGCGCGCGGGAACCAGCTCGACGAGCGCCATGCGCGGCGCCGGGTTGAAGAAGTGCAGCCCCAGCACCTCGGCCGGGCGGCCGGCCGGCTCGGTGCAGGCGTTGACCGACAGGCTGGAGGTGGAGGTGGCGAGCAGGGTGCGCGGCGCGCACACCTCGCCCAGTTCGGCGAAGAGTTGGCGCTTGACGCGCGGGTCCTCCACCACGGCCTCGATCACCAGGTCGGCGCCGGTCAGCACCGAGCGGTCGGTGGTCGCGGTCCAGCGGTCGAGGGCGGCGCGCAGTTCCTCGTCGTCGCCGGGGGTGCCGGCGGCGGTGGCGCGTTGCAGCTGGAACGTCACCGTCTCGTGCGCCTCGCGCGCCCGCTCGGGGGCGCGCGCCAGCAGCGTGGTGTGGAAGCCGGCGCGCACACAGCTCTCGGCGATCCCGGTGGCCATCACGCCGGAGCCGACGACCACGACGTTGCGGCCGGGCGGGGCGACCGGCGCGACGGGGGCGCGTTCCTCCTCGGGGCGCGCGCCGGCGCCTTCGGCGGCGCGGTCCGTGGGGTGGCGGTGGAAGCCGTGGCCGGTCTTGTGGCCGAGCGCGCCCTGGGCGACGAGCTTGTCGAGGATGGGGGCGGGCGGGGCGTGTTCCCCGCCGCTTTCGGCGAGTTGGGCGAGGATGTCGCGGGCGGTGTCCAGGCCGATGGCGTCGAGCAGCGCCAGCGGGCCCTCGCGCCAGCCGCAGCCCAGGCGCATGGCGGCGTCCACCTCGGCGGCGCCGGCGTAGCCCTCGTGCACCATCCAGGCGGCGCGGTTGAGCAGGCCGAGGAGGAGCCCGGGTGCGAGGGAGCCGGCGCGGTCGGGCGCCGGGTGCACCGCGATCCCCGCCGTGGTCAGGACCCGGGTGACCAGGGCGGTCGCCCGGTCCCCCGCGCCGGGGGCGCGGGCGAGTTCGACGGCGTCCAGGGCGTCGGGGTGCAGGAAGCGCAGCGCCAACAGGTCGCGCCCGGCGGCGGTTTCCAGCTCGGCGGCCGGCACGGCGAGCGCCGTGGTGACCAGCGGGGCGCCCAGCCTGCGGTGGCGGGCCAGCGTGGCCAGCGTCGCGCGCTTGGCGGCGGCCGGCTCGGGCACGGCCTCCAGCACCACGTCGGCCTCGGCGACCGCGCCGGGGTCGGCGTGGATCTCGGGCGCCGCTTCGGCCCGTTGGGCGCGGTCGCGGGCGGCCGGGTCGGGGTCGATGCCGAGGACGCGCAGTCCGGCGTCGACCATCCGCGCGGCCAGCGCGCCGCCGGCGGTGCCCAGGCCGACGACGGCCACGGTGGGCGGCGGGCCGGCTGCGGGTGTCGGGTGTTCGGTCATGGGTCGTCCGTCCTCTCGATGGGGCTTTCATGCCGGGGGCGGGGCGGGGCCGGTGCGCCGGCGGCGGGCGGGCCGGTGCCGGGGGCGGGGGTGGGTGCGCGGGTTCTAGTAGCGGCTGCCGGTCGCGGCGGGGGCGGCGTCCAGCTCGGCGAGGTCCCGTGCGTCGAGCCGGAGTTCGGCCGCCGCGAGGTTGGCCGCGAGATAGCCGAGCTGCCTGGTGCCGGGGATGGGGATGACGTGCTCGCCCCTGGTGAGCGTCCAGGCGAGCGCGACCTGCGCCGCCGTCGCGCCGTGCCGGGCCGCGACCGTCTCGACGACCTCGACGATGCGGAGGTTGGCGGCGAACGCGGCGTCCTGGAAGCGGGGGTTGGTGGCCCGGAAGTCGCCGCGCTCGAAGTCGCCGGGCCCGGAGTAGCGGCCGGTGAGGAAGCCACGGCCGAGCGGGGCGAACGGCACGAACGCCGCGCCGGCCCGCGCGCACCAGCCGACCAGGCCGGTCGTCGGGTCCAGCGGCTCCCGCGTCCACAGGGAGAGCTCGGACTGCACGGCCGCCACCGGGTGCGCCCGGTGCGCCTCCTCGGCCTGCTCCACGGTGACCTCGGAGAGCCCGAGGTGGCGGACCTTGCCCTCGGTCACCAGCTCGGCCAGCGCGCCCCAGGACTCGGCGAGCGGCACGGTCGGGTCGACGCGGTGCAGGTAGTAGAGGTCGATGACGTCCACGCCCAGCCGGCGCAGCGAGGCGTCCACGCCGGCGCGGATGTGGGCGGGCGAGCCGTCGCGGCCGAGCCGCCGGGTGGCGAGGTCCTCGACGACGATCCCGACCTTGGTGGCCAGCACCGCTTCCGACCGACGGCCGGCGAGGGCGCGGCCGACGAGGGTCTCGTTGTGTCCCTCGCCGTAGGCGTCGGCGGTGTCCAGCAGGATCGGGCCGGCGTCCAGGGCGCGGTGGATCACCTCGACCGAGGCGGCGTCGTCGCGTTGGGACTCGGCGTAGCCCCAGCTCATGCCCATGCAGCCGAGCCCGATGGGGCCGACGGCGAGGCCGGTGCTGCCGAGGAGGCGGGTAGACACGTGGGTGAGGTCCAATCTCTGTCGGGGGAACGGGGGTTGGGTCGGTGGGCTCCGGGCTCCGGGCTCCGGGTCGGGTGGGGCCGGGGCGCGGGGGACGCCCCGGCCCGGTCAGGCGGCGGTCAGCACCAGCGCGGCGTTGTGCCCGCCGAACCCGAGGGAGGTGCTGGCCGCGACCGACAGCCGCTGCCGGCGCGGGCCCGAGGTGACCACGTCGATGTCGACGTCGATCCCCGGGTCGACCGACCGCAGGTTGGCGGTGGGCGGCACCGCGCCGTGGTGCAGCGCGAGCGCGGTGTAGGCCGCCTCGACGGCGCCGGCCGCCGCCAGGGTGTGCCCGGTGACGCCCTTGGTGGAGGTGACGGCGGGCCGGTCGCCGAAGACCGCGTGCAGGGCGCGCGCCTCCGTCAGGTCGTTCATCGGCGTCGAGGTGCCGTGCGCGTTGACGTGCTGCACCTCGTCGGGCAGCACCCCGGCCTGGGCCAGCGCGTCGCGCAACGCCCGGGCCAGGCCCGCGCCCTGCGGGTGCGGGGCGGTGGCGTGGTGCGCGTCCGAGGAGGCGCCGAAGCCGGCGACGTCCGCATAGCGCCGGGCGCCCCGCGCCTGGGCGTCGGCGCACCGCTCCAGCACCAGGATCGCCGCGCCCTCGCCGGCGACGAAGCCGTCCCGGTCCTGGGCGAACGGCCGCGAGGCGGCGGCCGGGTCGTGGGTGCGGCCGGAGAGCGCGCCCATCCGGGACAGTCCGTTGAGCGTGCCGGGGCTGATCGCCGACTCGGTGCCGCCGGCCAGCACCACGTCGCACACCCCGGACAGCAGCCACTCCCTGGCCGTGCCGATGGCCGAGGCCCCCGAGGCGCAGGCGGTCGCGGTGACCAGACTGGGGCCGTGCACCCGCAGGTCCATGGCGACCTGGCCGGCGACCATGTTGACCATGCCCATCGGGATCATCAGCGCCGACACGTCCTCGGGCGCGCCCTCGAAGTAGGTGCGCAGCTGCTTCTCCAACGTGGCGGCGCCGCCGAGGGAGTTGCCGATGACGACGCCGACCCGGGTGCGGTCCCAGGACTCGGTGTCGAGTCCGGAGTCGGCGACGGCCTGCCGGGCGCCGACGAGCGCGAGCTGGGTGAAGCGGTCCAGCTTCCAGGCGTGGCGCCGCCCGAGGGCGGCCACCGGGTCGAAGCCGGGCACCCGGCAGGAGATGTCGACCTTCTCGCCCTTGAGTTCGGGGTCGGTCGCGGCGGCGGAGACGCCGGTGAGGACGCGCTCCCAGTTCTCGGCGACGCCGATGCCGGCCGGGGTCACCAGGCCGATGCCGGTGACGGCGACGCCGCGCCCCAGGGCCCGGCCGCTCACGCGGCGGCCGCCTTCTGCCGGATGACGGTCAGGGCCTCGTCCAGGGTGAACGACGACTTCAGGTCGCCCTCGTCCAGGACGACGCCCAACTCCTTGCGCAGGGCGAGGCTCAGCTCGGTGATGATCAGCGAGTCGATCTCCAACTCGTCGAAGGTGGCGCCGGAGAGCAGCTCCTCCTGGTCGAGGCCGAACTTCTCGCTGATGAGGGTGGTGACCTGCTGCTTCAGGTTCTCCTGGGCGACGGGAACGGTCATGGTGGAACTCCTTCTCGGGATCTGCTTACTACGGGTGAATGCGGGTCGGTGCGGGTGCGGTCGGTGCGGTCGGTGGGGTCGGTGGGGTCGGTGGGGTCGGTGGTTCAGACGGTGCCGGGCGGTCCGGTCACCACGTCGGGCCAGACCAGCGCGGCCGAGCCCCAGGTGAGGCCGCCGCCGAAGCCGGTCAGCAGCACCCGGTGCCCGGGCTGGAGCGCGCCCTCGCCGGCGGCGTCGGTCAGGGCCAGCGGGATGGAGGCGGCGACGGTGTTGCCGACCCGGTCGAGGTGGACCACGATCTGCTTCTCGTCCAGGCCGAGTTGGTCGCCCACGGCGCGCAGGATGCGGACGTTGGCCTGGTGCGCCACGAGCTTGTCGGGGCCGGCCGGGTCCCAGCCGGTCCGCTCGGCGAGCGCCCGGGCGGAGTCGCTCATGCTGAGCACCGCCTCCCGGAAGACGGAGGAGCCTCGCATCGTGAACCACCGGTCGGCCTCGGGCGGCGGGCCGGGCTCCGAGCGCTGCCGGGAGCCGCCGGCGCGCACCGTGATCAGGTCCACGCCCTGCCCGTCGCTGCCCAGGTCGTAGCCGAGCAGCGCGCCCGGCTCGTCCCGGGTGCCGGCCCGCAGGACGACGGCGCCCGCGCCGTCGCCGAACAGGGCCCGGGTGGTGCGGTCGGCCGGGTCGAGGATGGTGGAGAACGTGTCGGCGCCGATCACCAGCGCCCGGCGGGCGACGCCGGCCTCGATCAGCGAGCCGGCGGTGGCCAGCGCGTAGACGAAGCCGGTGCAGACGGCCGCCACGTCGAAGGCCGGGACGGTGCCCAGGCCCAGGCGTTGGGCGACGACCGGCGCGGTCGCCGGGCACGGCCGGTCGGGCGTGCTGGTGGCCAGCACCAGCAGGTCGACCTCGGCGGCGGCCGGGCCGGCGGTGTCCCTGGCGGAGGCCAGGGCGCGGGCGCCGGCCTCGACCGCCAGGTCGGAGGTGGCCTGGCCCGGGGCGATGACATGGCGCTGGCCGATGCCGGTGCGGGAGCGTATCCAGGCGTCGGAGGTGTCCAGTTGGGCGGCGAGTTCGTCGTTGGATACCGCCCTGGCGGGCAGCGCGCCGCCCAGGCCGCAGAGCACGGCGGCGGGTCCGGTCGGTTCGGGTCGGGTCGCGTTGCCGCTCATGACGCCAGCTCCTCGGCGAAGTCCTCGCCCGTGGCCACCGCGTCCGCGCCGCCGGCCGGCAGCGGGAGCGCGCGCGGCGCCCGCGCGCCCGGCGCGTCGAAGACGGCGCGCGCCCGGCGCAACGCCAGCCGCACCGCGTCGGGTTCGGGCTCGACCAGCGCCGCCACATGGCCGTCGGGCCGCACCAGCACCGCCCTCGGGCGGCGGCCGAGCAGCGGCTCGAAGCCGGACCAGGAGGAGATGTCGCGCACCTCGACGTTCTCGGGCGCGACGGCCGCCACGGCCTCCCGCGTCGCGACCCAGCCGGCGTCCTGCCGGGGCCCGGCCCACAGCAGCAGCGACAGCCGGGCCGGGTGAACGGCCGGCCAGGGCTCGGCGTTGGGCTGCGGCGCGCCGTGCGCACCGTGCGCGGCGAAGACCGGCAGCCGGTCGCCGGCCCGCACCCGGCGGGTCAGCCCGGGAACGGTGTCCCGCAGCGTCTCGGCCGGGCGGTAGCTCACGTCGTGCTGCGCGACCAGCGGGGCGCCGAACCGCTGGAGCACGCCGGTGCGTTCGGCGAGCCGCATGGCGTTGTCCCTGGCCAGCGCCTGGTGCCGGCGGTTGAGCAGGCCCCAGCTGGTCTGCTTGGCGGTGGTGAGCACGATGCGCTCGGCGGCCAGGTGCCGCTCGGTGTCGTAGGTGTCCAGGATCGCGGACTCGAAGGTGCCGTTGACGACGCCCGCGAGCTTCCACGCGAGGTTGACGGCGTCCTGGATGCCGGTGTTCATGCCCTGCGCGCCGGCGGCGCTGAAGACATGGGCGGCGTCGCCGGCGAGAAAGACCCGGCCGGCCCGCATCGTCTCGGCGACCCGGCGCCTGGCGCGGAAGATGGTGGACCAGTCCAGCTCGCCCACCAGCCCGGCGCGCGGGGAGCGTTCGTCGACGAAGCGCTGGAACAGCTCGGGCGGCGGGCCCTGTTCGTCGCGCCAGTCCGGCACGCTGATCGCCAGCCGGAACCGGCCCTCGCCGAACGGCGCGATGCCCAGGGCGCCGCTGCGCGAGTAGCAGTAGAGCAGCGCGTGCGGGTCCATGTCGCCGCCGACCGGGCCGTCGCCGATCGCGAAGAGCACGTCGTCGCCGCTGCCGAGGAAGCGGATGCCGGCCAGCTCGCGGACCGCGCTGCGCGCCCCGTCGGCGCCGACGACCCAGTCCGCCTCGATGTGCTCGACCCGCGCGTCGGCCCGTTCCACGGCGGCGACCGGGCGCGGCCCGGACTGGTCGAGGCCGACCAGCGTGCCGAACTCGACCTCGCCGCCCAGCGCGACCAGCCGGGTGCGGACGACCTCCTCGGTGGTGTCCTGCGGGATGACCACGCCGAACGGGTAGGGGGTGTCGGTAAGTCGACACATGTCGACGGAGCCGATGTGCCGCTTGCGCGAGTAGTAGCGGACCGAGTCGAGGCGGTTGCCCAGCTCGACCAGCGGCGCCGACGCCCCGATGCGGCCGAGGAGTTCGAGGCTTCGGGGCCAGACGACGCTGGCCCGGGAGTGTTGGGTGGGCCCTGCGGCCGAGTTGTCGATCAGCCGGACCGGCACGCCCTGGCTGAGCAGTTCGGCGGCGAGCACCAGGCCCACCGGGCCCGCGCCGACGACGAGCACGGGGCGTCGGCCGCCGGGTTCCGCGCGCAGCGGGATGGTCATGAGGGAGGTCCCTTCGTTTTCTCTCGGAGGTCTGGGGTCTGGGGTCTCAAAGCGGGGGCGCGCGCCGGCGGTCAGGCGGGCGGTCAGGTGGGCGGTCAGGCGCGGCGCACCACGGCGGCGCTCCAGGTGAAGCCGGCGCCCGCGCTGAGCACCACCCCGAACTCGCCGCGCTCCAGGCACCAGGGGCTCGCGTCGTCGGCCAGCTCGGTCAGGTTGGACAGCAGGTCGCCCGCGCCGAGGTGGCCGGTGCGCTCCCCCAGGTCGCCGGGCGGCGCGGCGGTCACGGTGGCGACGGCGGGCCCGTAGACGTTCCGCGCGGTGGCCCGGCCGAGCCGGGGCAGCAGCACGGAGCGCGGCGCCGGGCGGTCGCCGTCGATCCCGGCCTGGCGCAGCGCGTCGGCCAGCGTCGCGGCGGTCTGGGCGCGCAGCCGGTCCAGGAACCAGTCCCGGCCGCGCGCGGCCAGGAACGCCTTCTTGGTGCGCCGGGTGTCCACGGCCGCCGAGCGGCTGTGCGGCGCCGGGTGGAACGCGCCCCGGTCCCGGTGCGCGGCCTCCAACTGCGGGTCGGAGCGGGTGGCCAGCGCGCACAGCACCAGCGACCCCGCCGGCACCAGGTCGCGGGTCGCGGCGGCGCCGACCACGGCCGCCGTGCCGCCGTCGCCGTACCAGACGCCGTAGTCGCCGGCCCACCGGTCGAAGCCGGGCGGGGCGAACCGGTCCCCGGTCGTGGTCAGCACCGGGCCCCGGCCCGGGTCGGCCGCCAGCCGGTGGACGGCCGTCTCCAGCGCGGCGGCACCGCCGTTGCACATCTGCTGCACGCCCATCGGGACGGCGGACTCGGCGCCGGCGGCGGAGGCGACATAGTGGGCGGGCGACCAGAAGTCGTGCCCCTGGTAGTACGTCCAGGCGTGCAGCACCGCCGACACGTCCCCCGGGCGCACGCCGGCGCGCTCCAGCGCGCGCCGGGCGGCGCGCACCGCCAGCTGGGGCGCGGACTCGTCGAGGGAGCACGGGAGTTGGTCGTAGCCCATGGACTCGGCCTCGTCCTCGGTGATCCGCCCGTCGGCCCGCGCGTCGGCGGCCTTCTCCACGGTGGGCGGCAGCCACTGGGCGGGCACCAGCCACAGGTGCGCGGGCAGCGGCGGCAGTTCGCGGGGGCTCATGCGCACTCCTCCCCCACCGGCAGCGGCCTGGTCGCGGCCGAGGTGGTGGTGTGCATCCGCCCGGAGGCGATGACGTCGCCCTGCTGCTCGAAGTCGATATAGAAGGTGCGCAGGTCGGGCAGCATCAGGCTGAGGTTGTCCTCGGGAACGTACGGCTCGGTCTTGCGGATGTGCACCGTGGTCGGCAGGTCGAGTTCGGCGTAGCGCATGAAGGAGAAGTCGAAGCCGGCGACGGTGGTGCGGTGCGCCGAGGCGCCCCACAGGTCGGAGGCGCCCAGCAGGCACAGCTGGCGCGCGGCCTCCATCAGCACCATGCCGGGGACATGGTCCTGGCCGTGGTCGAACATGCTGCGGTTGTCCAGCGGGATGCGGACCGTGGCCTGCGCGCTGTCGGTGCCCAGCGTCGCGCTGCTCAGCACCACGTTGGACGGCGAGTTGCGGCCGACCAGGTGCGGCGCCACATGCGCGTCCTGGCGCGGGATGTCGCGGAACGGCACCAGCGGGCGGCCCCGGCCCGAGAGGCGCACCGCGTCGTACACCTCGGACGGGATGTAGCCGACGTCCATCGACACGAAGCCGAGGCAGCGGCCGGCGAGCTTCATGTCGACGCCGAACGTCAGCCGCCGCGCGTCGCCCGGCGCGCCGCGCCGGTTGGACAGCCGCACGGCGATCCGCAGTTCGCCCGGCGTCTCCTCCTGCGGAACGCTCAGCAGCCCGGGCAGCGCCATGGACCAGGACCGCAGCAGGAACTTGCTGTCCCGCGAGACGCCGGCGTACTCGTGCCCGCCGTAGGTCTCGGCCTGCCGGCAGCACTCCAGCAGCAGCATCGGGTCGGGCGCGCCGAGCCGCGAGATGTGGTCGGTGTAGTAGGCGTGGGACGGGGGGAGTTGGGCCGCCGCCAGGTACTCGTTGTCGCTCACCCGGCGGCCGTCGGTCAGGAACACCTCGGCCAGGGCCCAGCGATGCAGCAGGGAACGGTCGACGGTGTGACGGAACTCCAGTTCCGAGGCGCCCGGAAGGCAGGTTTTCCGCGTTTCTTCGGACGTCATTTCCTCAATCCTCCATCAGGCCCTGGGAATTCGATGGGTGCATCTCGCTTCCCCCTGTGTGGTGTCCATCGTCGATGAGGTCGGCCAAGCGTTCACTCAAAGCCCCCTCAAGGCCGGGGCGTGCGGGTTCGGCCGTCCGATGGCCAGCATTCGGGGTGCCGGGCAATGCCTCACTCAAGGCGTGGACATGTGAGCGTTCCTTTTCCGGCTCTTGAGCGGCGGGCGGGAACGATGGAACTCCCACGTCCCGGAAAGAATGCCATGGTCAAGGAGATCCACGAAGAAAAGCGCGCGGAGCCAGAACCCGAGCCGCGTTACGCCGTCCTCTTTCCCGGACAGGGCGTGCAGCGCGCCGGAATGGGCCGGCCCTGGCGCGAGACCGCGTCCTGGGAGTTGGTCGAGACCGTCTCGCGGGCATCCGGGCACGACGTGGCGGAGCTGCTGCTGACCGCCGACGAGGAGACCCTGACCCGCACCGACCTGGCGCAGATCGCGGTGTTCACCGGCTCGCTGCTGGCCTGGTCGGACTTCCGCCGAAGGGAGCCCGAGGCGCGGGTGGTGGCGCTCGCCGGGCACAGCCTGGGCGAGTTCACGGCGCTGGTCGCGGCCGGCGTGCTGTCGGTGGCCGACGGCGCCTGGCTGGTCGGGGAGCGCGGCCGGGCGATGGCCGAGGCGGCCGCGCGGCACCCCGGCGCGATGGCGGCGGTGCTGGGCGAGGGCGCCGAACGGGTCGCCGAACTCGTCGCTGAGCTGCGGGAGTCGGGCGAGGACCTGTGGGTGGCCAACCACAACGGCCCGCAGCAGACCGTGGTCGCCGGCAGCCGCTCGGCCGTGGACGCGCTGGCCGCCGCCGCGCCGGCGCTCGATCTGCGCTGCCGGGTGCTGGCGGTGGGCGCGGCCTGCCACAGCCCCTATATGAAGGGAGCCGAGGCGGCGCTGCGCCGCGCCCTGGAGCTGACGGGCTTCCGGGCCAGCGCGCTGCCCGTGGTCGCCAACGTCGACGCCCGCCCGCACGAGGGCGGCCGCCGCTGGCGGGAGTTGGCCGCCCGCCAGCTGACCGGCCCCGTCCGCTGGTCGGAGACCCTGAGCACGCTCCACGAGGAGTTGGGCTGCACGGCCTTCCTCGACATCGGCCCCGGCCGCACCCTGGCCGGACTCGCCCGCCGGGCCCTGCCCGGCGTTCCCGCCCGCTACGCCACCGCGCCCTCCCCCGCCCCGGCCGCCGCCGCGGCATAGGGCGCTCACACCGGCGCCGGCCCGGGGCCCCCACCCCGGGCCGGCGCACCGTTCACCCGTCGCGGATGGTTACACGTCGTGGATGAACGGTTCGGCGCCGAGCGGTGCGGACCAGTCGTAGCCGACCTCCCGGTCACCCACCCGCCAGCGGCGCGGGGTCGTGGTGTGCAGCACGTCGAGCGGCTCGACGCCGCCCGGCACGCCGCCGTCGAGCGCGACGCGCACCGCCGCGCTCAGCTCCGCCTCGATCTCCGGGGTCAACTCCCGTGGGTCGACGGACAGGAACAGCGCGGTCCCCGAGCGCGCCACCAGGTCGAGGAACCGCCGGTTCAGCTCCCAGGGCGTCTGCGGGGTCACCGGCACGCAGTCGGCGTCGGCGACATAGAACGCGCCGTGCTGCGGCAGCCGGAACGCGAGCGCGTTGACGCCCATCCGCCGGGTGCGTTCCCACTGCCGGCCCGAGGTGTCGTCCCCGATCCGCTGGGCCGCGAACCGGCCGGCGGCCAGATGGCCGACCGTGTTGCAGCCGATCACCACCAGGTCGCCGGCCGCCTCGGCGATCACGTCGTACAGCTCCCGGATCACCTCGACCGTGGTGCGGGTCTCGTCGGCGAACCGCCAGGGCGCGTTGCCCAGCGAGGGGCCGAACCGCGGGGCGAAGGCGGCCAGGATGTCGTAGGTGCTGAAGTCGTGCTTGACCAGCTCGAAGCCCCACTCCCGGAAGCGCGCGACATCGGCCGCGACGCCGGCGAGCGTCTCCGGCCTGGTCGGGTCCAACGCCCAGGCCCCGTCGAGCTGTTGGGCGTGGGCGTGCGGCACCCGCTCGCGGGAGAGCAGCGGCCGGTACCAGAGCCCGGGCCTGGCGCCCTCGGCGCTGATCCGGGAGGCGACCTCCGCCATGTCGGCGAAGGAGCCCTGGCCCCGGTCCCACGGGCCGCCGCCGGTGCCGCCGCCGGGGGTCCAGCCGGCGTCGATCACGCTGAACGGCCGCACCGGGTGGTCGCCGGCCAGCCTGGCGATGATCCGCGCGTCCCCGACCACCGCATCGGCGTCGAAGCCGTGCCCGTAGGCGTAGTACCAGTTGTTGGCGCCGACCAGCGGCCCGCTGGGCACCGGCGCCGGGGCGAGCCCGACGACGAGTTCGCGGTGCGCGCCGTGCGGCCCCGACTCGCTGTCCAGCCGGACGAGTTGGGCGACCTCAAGCTCGCGGTCGCCCAGCCGCACCGGCCGCTGCCCGGCGCGCAGGTCGGCCCAGAGCGTGACGCCCTCCGCGTCGACCGACCAGGAGCACCAGGCCGCAGGCGAGGTCCGCACCCCGGCGCCGAGGGTGCGGCCGGCCCGCTCGTCGTGCGCCAGCCAGTACCAGGGCAGCACGCGGTGCGGCACCACGCCCTCCCAGGCGAGGTCGCCGTACGAACGCTCCCAGGCGTCGCCCAGCACGCGGGCGCCCTCCGGGACGCCGCCGCGCCAGCGGAGCGCGACCCGGGAGAGCGGCTCGCCCCCGGCGGCGACCGAGAGGGTCGACCAGCCGGGGGCCCCGGTCACGCGCACCTCCACCCCCTCCCGGGTCCAGCGGTCGCCGGCCCCGGCGGCCGGCTCGAACGGGTCGGTCGGCCGGGTCTGGACGAACACGGCATCGGGTGCCGGCATCGGGGCCAGGCTCATGGGTGGTGCACCTTCGCTGTCGTGGAGTGTGAACATGGGCCGCCGAACCGGCGGTTGGCCTTCCCGGCCCGTACGGGTTCCCCGACGTATCCGGGAGCGTCCGGGGCCCGTGGGCCCGCCCGGGGCGTCGGACTCCCGGACGCATCCTGGGCGTCCGGGCACCCCGACCCGTCCGACGTGCCCAAGCTCCCCGGCTGGTCCGGGTTATCCGGACTCCCGGCCCCGTTCGGGGCGTTCGGCGCCCGGACGGCTCCGCGCCGGCGCCCGCATCGGCATCGACGGTGTCCGCTCGGTGACGCGCCTTCACGGCCAAGGGGTGCGAACGGGGGTTGCCCGGGAGGCGGTTCAGGGCTTCCCCGCCCCGTCAGGCCCGTCCGAAGTGTCCGGCGTGTCCGGGCTCCCCGACGCGTCCGACGTCCCTGACCCGTCCGGGGTAGCGGACGGCACCGCCCCCGCGCCGGAAGCATCCCCGCCGAAGGCGGAAACGCCCCCGCCGAAGGCGGAAGCACCCTCGCCGGAGGCGGAAGCACCCTCGCCGGAGGCGGCCCCGGCGCCGGCGCCCGCGCCGGCGCCCCCGTCCCCGCCGGAGGCGTACCGCACGGCCGCGCGGCGGAAGCGCTCGCTGCGGGCCGGCTCCGGGGCCGCGTTGGCGAGGCGGCGGGTGAACTCGGCCGTGGGCCGCAGGATCACGTCGTCCGCCGCGCCGCGCTCCACGACCTCCCCCTGGTACATGACGAGGATCTCGTCGGAGAAGTGGCGCGCGGTCGCCAGGTCGTGGGTGATGTAGAGGACCGCCAGGTTCTCCTCCCGTTGCAGCCTGGCCAGCAGGTGCAGGATGCCCAGCCGGATCGAGACGTCCAGCATCGAGACCGGCTCGTCCGCGATCAGCACCGTCGGCTCGGGCGCCAACGCCCGTGCGATGGCGACGCGTTGCCGCTGCCCGCCGGACAGCTCGTGCGGGCGGCGCTCGGCGAAGTTGTCGGCGGGCGTCAGGTTGACGCGCTCCAGCAGCTCCTCGACCCTGGCCCGCAGCGCCGCCTTCCCCCGGACCCGGCCGTTGCGCAGCAGCGGCCGCTCCAGGTGGTGCGCGATGGTGTGGAACGGGTTCAGCGAGGCGAACGGGTCCTGGAAGACCATCTGCACCTGGCTGCGGTACTCCCGCATCCCGCGCCTGCGGAACGTCGCCGGCTGGCCGTTGAGCAGGATCTCCCCGCCGGTCGGCTTCTCCAGCTGGGCGATCATGCGGGCGACCGTGGACTTGCCGCTGCCGCTCTGGCCCACCAGGGCCACGGTCCTCCCGGCGTCCAGCTCGAAGTCGACCCCCTTCACGGCCGGGAACAGGGTGCGGCGCACCCCGTTCCTGACCGGGAAGTCCTTCTGTAGCGAACGCACTTCGAGAGTGGCCATCGTCATTCCTCCCCGGATTCTTCGTTGCCGGCCCCGTGTCGGATGAAGTCGCCGCGCGTTCCGGTGAGGCTCGGAAAGGAACGCAACAGTTGCCTGGTGTACGGGTGTTGGGCCGCGAAGTAGATGTCCTCGACCCCGGCCAGCTCCACGATCCGCCCGTCCTTCATGATGGCGATGCGGTCGCTGATCTCCAGCAGCATCGGCAGGTCGTGGGTGATGAACAGGACGGAGAAGTCGAGTTCGCGCTGGAGCCTGGTGATCTCCTCGATGATGTCCCGCTGCACCACCACGTCGAGGGCGGTCGTCGGCTCGTCCATGATGATCAGCTGGGGCGAGAGCGCCAGCGCCATCGCGATCATCACGCGCTGCCGCATTCCGCCGGACAGCTCGTGCGCGTAGGACCGCAGCCGGTTCGTCGGCACGCCGACGAACTCGAACAACTCCTCGGCCCTGGCCTGGCGTTGGGCCCGGCTCATCTCGGGCCGGTGGGTCTTGAAGACGTCGCCGAGCTGGGCGTGGATGGGGATGACCGGGTTCAGCGAGTTCATGGCGCCCTGGAAGACCATGGACACCTTGTCCCACCGGTAGCCGCGCAGCTCCCGCCCGGTCAGCGCCAGCACGTCGATGTCCTCGCCCGAGCTGTCGTGGAAGGTGACGCTGCCGCCGGAGATGGTGCCCGGCGGGCGGATCAGCTGGTTGATGCCGTAGGCGAACGTCGACTTGCCGCAGCCGCTCTCCCCGGCCAGGCCGAGGATCTCGCCCCGGTGGATCTGGAGGCTCACCTCCTCGACGGCCGGGACGGAGCGGTCCGTGACGTAGTCGATGGACAGTCCGTCCACGGTGAGAACGGGTGCCTTCGCCATCACGACGACCTCTTTCGGGCACGAGCCGGGCGCAGCTTGGGGTTGATGATCTCGTCGATGCTGAAGTTGATCAGGGCGAGGCCGCAGCCGAGGATGGCGATCAGGAAGCCGGGGGCCACGAACCACCACCAGCCGCCGAGCAGCAGCGCCTGCCCGTTCTGCGCGTCGGCGAGCATCGTGCCCCAGGTCAGGGAGTCGCTGGCGCCGATGCCGATGAACGCGAGCCCGGCCTCGCCGAGGATCGCGAAGACGATCGAGAAGACGAACCCGGAGGACAGCACGGGCAGCAGGTTGGGCAGGATCTCCACGCAGATGATCCGCCACGTCGACTCCCCGGCCACCCGGGTGGCGAGCACGTAGTCGCGGTCGCGCAGCGACAGCGTCTGGGCCCGCACCACCCGGGCGCCCGCGGCCCAGCCGGTCAGGGCGAGGACGGAAGCGACCAGGAAGATGCTCTTCTGCTCGACATAGCTGCCGATCACGATCATCAGCGGCAGTCCGGGGATGACCAGGACGATGTTGGTGAAGAGCGAGAACAGCTCGTCGAGGAAGCCGCCGACGAACGCGCCGAGGATGCCGAAGAAGGAGGAGAGCGCCAGCGTCATGGCGCCCACCATGACGCCGATCAGCAGCGATCCCCGGGTGCCGTGGGCGAGTTGCGCCAGCACGTCCTCGCCGGTCTGGGTGGTGCCCAGCAGGTGGTCTCCGCTGGGCGGGGTCATGCCGATGTTGTCGACCGCGTACGGGTCCTGCGTCAGCAGCGGGCCGAGCAGCCCGAACAGCACGATGACGATGACGATGCCGGCGCCGGTGAGCAGCTTGGGCTCACGCCAGCGCCGACGCCTGGGCCCGGCCGCCGCCTCGATGGAGCCCTCCTCGGCGGCGGCCATGGTGTCGTTGAGCACACTGGACATGGGGACGGCCTCTCAGTTCCGGGTCCGGGTACGGGGGTCGATGAGCCCGTAGAACAGGTCGACGAGCAGGTTCGACACCAGGACGGCGATGGTGATGACGAGGAACAGCCCCTGCATGAGCGCGTAGTCGTTGTTCGACACGGCCAGCAGCATCGCGTTGCCGATGCCCGGATACGAGAAGACCTGTTCCGTCACGATCGACCCGGCCACCACGAAGCCCAGCGAGATGGCGAATCCGGCGACGGAGGGCAGCGCCGCGTTCCTGGCCGCGTAGGTGATCATCACCCGCATCGGGTGCAGGCCCTTGGCCTCGGCGGTGACCACGTAGTCGTCGGAGAGCGTGGAGACCATCATGTTGCGCATCCCCAGCAGCCAGCCGCCGATGGAGCTGACGACGATGGTGATCGCGGGGAGCGTGCCGTAGGAGATGGCGCTCTCGATGAACTCCCAGGACCAGCCGGGGCTCACCGAGTTGACGTCATAGCCGCCGCTCAGTGGGAACCAGCCCAGGTTGACCGCGAAGAAGTACACCAGCACCAGCGCCAGCCAGAAGTACGGCACGGACTGGAGCAGCGCGGTGGCCGGGATGATCGAGTCGACCCAGGTGCCCCGCTTCCACCCGGCGAAGGCCCCGAGGCCGACGCCGAGCAGGAAGGCGAGCAGCGTGGAGATGCCGACGAGCAGCAGGGTCCACGGGATGGCCTGCCCGATGACATCCGTCACCGGGGCCGGGAAGTAGGTCACCGAGGTCCCGAAGTCCCCCTTGAGCAGGCCGCCGAGATAGCTGACGTACTGGGACCAGAGGGATTCGGAGGTGTCCGAGCCCAGCAGCATCTCCAGCGAGTCCCGGGTGCCCGGGGCGACCGGGCCCTGCTGGGCGAGCTTGCTGATGAGGATGTCCACCGGGTTGCCCGGAAGCAGCCTCGGTATCAGGAAGTTGAGGGTGACCGCCGCCCAGAGGGCCGCGAGATAGAAGGTGAGTTTCCGCAGGAGGTACATGGATGGTCGCCTCGAAACCGTGCGCCGGCGGCGTCAGTCGACGGGCCGCAGCTGCTGGACGACCAGGCCGTTGTCCGGCGCGGAGCCGATGTCGGGGCTGGCCCACAGGTCGTCCGTGGTGGGGAAGCCGGTGACCCGCTCCGTGCTGTAGCTGGAGAACGAGATGTTGTTGACGACCGGGATGTAGGGCAGGTCCTCGACGATGTGCTCCTGGATGATCGCGTACTGCTCGGCCCGCACCGCCATGTCCTCGGTGCTGGCGGCGGCCACGATCGCCTCGTCCACCTCGGGGTTGGAGTAGCGGGCGACGTTGCCGTAGGGGTTGACCGACTCGCCGACGGGGCCGGTGTTGTTGGACGCGAAGTAGGTCTCGTAGGCGTAGTACGGGTCGGCCGCCTCACCCTGGAAGACGCCGCTCATGGCCAGTTCGAAGTTGCCGAGCCCCTGGGAGCTGACGTTCTCGGAGTTGGCGACCTGCCGGATCACCAACTCGATGCCCGCCGCCTTCGCCTGCTGCGCCATGGCGTCCAGCGCGGTGATGTAGTCGGTGTAGCCGGTGGTGACCTGGACGTTCATGGAGAGGCGCTCGCCGTCCTTGGCGTAGATGCCGTCCGAGCCCAGGGTCCAACCGGCGTCCTCCAGCAGCTGCTTGGCGCGCTCGACGTCGGGGGCGTTCGGGACCGGCTCGCGCAGGTCGGGGGCGATCAGGTCGGTGTCGCGCTCCAGCAGGGCGTAGGTCGCCGAGATCGGCTGGGCGTTGCCGTAGTAGGCCAGCTGGTTCACCTGGTCCCGGTCGAGCGCGGCGGAGAGCGCCTGCCGGACGGCCTGCTCGGTCTGCGGGCCCTCACAGCCCAGTTCCG
This sequence comes from Streptomyces sp. 3MP-14, assembly GCF_006334905.2. Classification (NCBI taxonomy): domain Bacteria; kingdom Bacillati; phylum Actinomycetota; class Actinomycetes; order Kitasatosporales; family Streptomycetaceae; genus Streptomyces; species Streptomyces sp. 3MP-14. Next base: position 1,585 of record NZ_VDLZ02000016.1, on the reverse strand, counting down.
CGTTGGCGCAGGAGGCGATGGCCACCTGCTGGCTACCGAAGTAGGTGAGGCCGAGGTCGTCGCGATTGCCGACCACGTTCTCCACGTCGGGGATGAAGACGCCGGCCCAGTCCAGCTGCTTGGCCAGCAGCTTGTCGGTCGCGGCCTGGTTGCCGGAGAGCGAGTGGTAGCGCAGGCCGCCCACCTGGACGTCGTCGGCGTTGCGGAACTCCGGGTTCTTCGTCACCAGGTAGGACTGCGGGGTGAAGTCGGCGGCCATCATGGGCCCGGTGCCGACCGGCTCCGGGTTGGGGTCGGTCGCCGGGTCGGACTTCTCCGACCAGATGTGCTCGGGAACGATGTAGGTCCCGCCCAGCAGGGTCGGGGCGCTCACGAAGGACGGCTCCTCGAAGGTGAGCGTCACATGGGTCTCGTCGACCAGCTCCGCCTCCGGCGTGGTGCCGGTGGTGTTCAACTCCGGCGTGTTCCGGATGAGGTTGAACGTGAACGCCACGTCCTCGGCGGAGAACGGCTCCCCGTCGCTCCAGTTGATGCCCTCCTGGGTCTCGACCGACAGGACGGTGCCGTCCTCGTTCCAGGAGAAGCTCGCGCCGAGGATGGGCTGCGGCTCCTCGGTGGCCGGCTGGAGGTTGTTGAAGAAGAACAGCGGCTCGTAGATCATCCCCTGCGTGCCGCTGAGGACCGTGGGCGAGAGCGGGTTCCAGTTCTCCACAAAGGTTCCGCTGGCTCCGGCGTAGCCGTTGAGGATCAGCCCGTCCTCGGAGGCGCTGTTGGTGCCGCCCCCCGAGCAGGCCGTGAGTCCCAGGGCGGCGACGGTGACGCAGGAGGCAAGGACGCGCGAGCGCGATCCGTTGATCATGAGTAGCCCTTCGCAAAACTTCAGGCAGTAACTTAAGTAAGCGCAGCGTCGAGTCGTCCCATGTCTGGTGCGGCATGGGGGGTGTGGGCCGGCATCGGCCGGTGCGCCCGTGGCGGAAAGGTTCCGTCCGACGCTGGTATACCGTTCTACTACCGGGTCCGGCAAGGGGTTCGACAGGATGGACTTTTCCCGAGGGCCCGCCACGGGGGCGCGGGGGCGACCCGGGGAGCGGATCAACCGACCCCTGTCCACGGGTTCGTGGTGTGACCTGGCGCTCAGACCTGCCCGCCGGACGGCGGGCAGGCCCGGAACCCGCAACGAGGTGCGCCGGCCTCGTCGTTCGGCCCACCGAAGGGGAACCGCTGGTGGAACGGTTGATCTCGCCGTGTCCGAAAACGGTTCTCGGCGGGGTGGTGTGTTGGGTGCGGGGTTTGTCTGCGGGCCGGTGGCCGGTGCGGGGCAGCCCGACTGGTCGTTTGTTGGTCGACGAGACTCGCCACTTGGGTTGGGGTTCTGGCGCGGGCTACGACGCCGGGCCTAGATGGCGCACGATCGGCCGGGTGCGGGCGTAACGAATGACCGCAGGAGGCTGGCTGGGAGGGGTGCCTCTATGTCGTTCGTCAAGGCGTCTCTGTCGGGTTTGGGGTGGTTTGGTGTTGCTGGGGTTATGCGGCGAGTTTGATGTCCTTCGGTGTCCGGGGTTCGTAGAAGGTTCCGTCGCGGAGC
>NZ_VDLZ02000015.1:0-231490 GCF_006334905.2 Streptomyces sp. 3MP-14 | reverse complement strand
GCTCCGCGACGGAACCTTCTACGAACCCCGGACACCGAAGGACATCAAACTCGCCGCATAACCCCAGCAACACCAAACCACCCCAAACCCGACAGAGACGCCTTGACGAACGACATAGAGGCACCCCCCCGGGTCCAGCCACAGCCAGGTCGGAACGCTGACCAGCTGGTCTCCCTCCGGGCTGGCCCCGATGGCCGGGGCCGGCAGCCGCAGCTGCTCCCGAGCCCGCTGCGCCAACTGCTCAGGCGAGGGCGCCGGTTCGTCGCCTTCCGCGTCCGGGGCGTCCGGCAGCCAGACCGGCGGCTGGTAGAGCGCGTCCCGCACCCCGTCGCCGGTGCAGCGGTAGACGTACCACGCGCCCTCCTCCCCCGACTCGGGCTCCGCCGCCGGGACAGCGAGGCCGGTGAAGCCGACGAACGCGGCCGGAACCACCGCGCTCCCGCCAGCCGGCGCCGGCGAGAAGGAGGTGGGCACAACCTCCGGTGGAGGGGCGAAGTCGTCGGCGCGCTCGTAGGCGCAGTCGACGCGGTTCCAGTCCGGGTTGGCGTGCTCCGGCTCCTCGTCACCGCCACCCGCAAGCTCCCGGCCGCCACCGCCCCCGCCGACGGGCAGCCGGACCTCCTCCGGGCCGGCACCCACACCGAGTTCGCATCCGGGGTACGGATTCTGCGAGCAGTCCACCGAGCCCCAGCCGGAGTCGGCGGCGGCCGGCACGACCCCGGCAGCCATCACCGTCAACGCCGACCCGGTCACCACGCCGAGGCGCCTCACGGCTGGCGCGACCCCACCCCCTGCACGGCGAACCGGACCACCCGCCACTCGCCATCCGCCTGCTGCCGCACCTCGGCGTCGATCACCTGCCCGCCACCGGGCTCGTCGTCCACCGGCTCGCGGGAGTCCTCGAAGTACTTCAGCCAGTTCGTCGAGTCCCCGCAGTCCTCGATCAGCACCGTGGTCGGCTCCTCCGACGGCTCCGCCGAGGTCACCTCCGGATCGTTGATCGGGCGGCCCAGGGTGATCACGCCGTTGCGATGGTCGGCGTACAGGCCCCCCGAGATCGCCGTCAGCGCGTCGTCCGTCGCGTACCGCGAGAGCGCCGGCGACCGCCAGTCCGACGTCTCCCCGGCCTCCGCCATCGCCTCCCACATGCCCAAGTACGCCTCCAACGCCGCCTGTTGACTCGTCTCAGCTCGCGACGGCGGCGTGGGCGACGCTTCCTCTCCCGGGGAACCGCCCTCCTGCTGTTCCTCGGCGGTGGACTGCTCCGCCTCGGACGGGGAGGAGGAGGTGTCAGTACAGCCCGTCACCCAGAGCAAGGTGACGGCCGCCGCTCCAGGCCAAACGGCGCGTGCCATCCGCACCCGAACTCGGGTGCGGGACGGGGGATATGGCATCTGGATCACGGACACCACTCTTGGTGGGCCCGGGCTCAGGGAACAGTGTTGTCCTGTTGCTCAACCCACGAAATAGACGAAAACTTCGCTGCTCCCGGAGCGAGACGTCTCAGCAGGCCACCGCGAAGCAGCTCCTCGGAGTGACCCAGGCTTTGCCGCTCTCCGAGGAAGAGAGGAAGAGGCGTAACAACGTACTCTGGGCGGCGGCGCGAGGAGTGGACAGCTCCACTTACCGGGTGAGCGTCTTCTCTACGCTCACGGGCCCCTTCGGGCCGACCAGGCGAAGCGGCGAGATACCCATCATCTTCGAGGACTTCGGTCTCGTCTCAAGCCTCGCACGCCTTGCGAGGGGGCCAAGGTCGACTTTCTAGATCGGCGGCGGCTGGGGGATCGACGCGCTGCTCAGCCGGCAGACCCGCGACCACCGCGACCTCGACCTGATGCACCGTCTTGAGCAGGAACCGAAGCTGGTGGCCGCGCTTGCGGCGGCCGGCTTCGCCGAGACGCTGGACTGGCGGCCGGCCACGTTCGTCGTCACGGCCGCCGACGGCCGGGAGATCGACCTGCACCCGCTGGAGTTCGCCCCCGACGGCTCGGCGCTCCAGGGCTCGCTCGACCCGGACCACCCGTTCCACTACCCGGCGGCCTGCTTCGTCACCGACACCATCGGCGCCACCACCTTCCCCTGCCTGTCCGTCGAGCAACAGGTCCACTTCCACCGTGGCTACGAACCGACCGACCGCGACCGCCGGCACATGGCCCACCTTCGGGCGGCGTTCGGCCTCGCCACCCACTTCTGACCACCCGATGGCCGCGCCGGCCCCAACTCCCGCCCGCCTACATGTTGATCCTGAGAGCGGCCCCATCCGGTGACTGCGAGAACGCCAGAAATGAGCGGCTGACCTGGGAAAACTACCCTCAGTGTTTCCCATCATTTCGGGTCACTTTCAGGTGCCGTGTGCCCTGACTGTGCCCTGAGGGCACGGCCGGACGGGCATTGAGCAAGAGGTGCGGTGCCGAGCCGCGCCCCTCGCGTCCACGCCGTGCGCCACCATACGTGCGACGGCTTGGCGCGCGTCCCGGTCATCGGTAGCCGGTTGTTGCGTCGGGGGAATGGCTCTCGCAGCTCGACAGAGATGAGGTCGGAAGAAGCCGCTGAAGCCCCGACATCCACGTCGATTCTCGACCATCATGTAGCCATGGAAGAACGGCGATCTCTTCAGAACAAGATGAGCGGCCAAATCGATGGACAGGCAGTTCAGGCCCAGACCATCCATGGCGGAGTGCGGATGTCGGGTCCTACCCATGTCGTGAACAGAATTAATGAAGTCCGTTCGTTGAACACCGCGAATACCTTGTATCGAGTACTCGCGTCCGTGGCGGGGTGTGCTGCCGCAGTCGGAGTCGACCAGGGTGGAACTCCTTTAGAAGGAGTTGCTGCGGTGTTCGATTACTTTGCCATCCCATCAGGGTGGACGACGCCGGTTGGGGAGTGGATTGCCGATCGCGCAGAATTCCTGGGGACGGTGGCTGCTTTCCTGCTCGTTATTGGGCTGTTCTCCCTGCCGGGGCCGCGCCAGCTTAGACCGTGTCCTACGTGGTGAGTCGGCGGAGGCGTTTGTAGCAGCACAGGGCTGCGGCGAGGCCGAGAAAGGCCAGGTAGTTGCGGGGGTGGCGTTCGCAGCGGGGTGACAGGCGGCGGTAGCCGGACAGCCAGGACATGGTCCGTTCGATCACCCATCTGTGTCGGCCGAGCCGCTGGCTGGACTCCACTCCCTTGCGGGCGACGCGGCAGGCGATGCGCCTGCCTCTCATCCATCTGCGCAGGTCGGGCTGGTCGTACGCCTTGTCGGCGTGGACCTTGCCCGGGCGGTAGTGCCGGCCGCGTTCGAGGTCGTGTCTCGATTGGAGACCGGCGAGGAGCGGCTTCAGGCCTTGGCTGTCGTGGACGTTGCCACCTGAGACAGCGACCACGACAGGCAGTCCGTTCGTATCGGACAGGATGTGCATCTTGGAACCGGGCTTACCCCGGTCCACGGGGCTCGCACCTGTGAGTTCGCCCCCTTTTTAGCCCGCACGTGAGCGGAGTCGAGAACCACCCGGGAGAGGTCGAGAAGCCCGCTGGCGGCGAGTTCGTCGAGCACCGCCCGGTGCAGGCGACCCCACACACCGGCCCGAGACCAGATCAGGAACCGGCGGTGCGCGGTGGACTTCGATATCCCGAAGCAGGGTGGCAGATGCCGCCAAGCGCACCCACTCGTCAACACGTAGACGATGGCCGCGAACACCGCCTCATCAGGCGCGTTCTGGGTCCCGCCGCCCTGCGGACGCACTCGCGAAGACGGCAGCAAGTCCCGTGCGATCTCCCACAAGCCGTCCGGAACGATCCATCCCCACCGCGAACTCCCCATGCCCAGCCAACGGCCGACTCACCACGTAGGACACGGTCTTAGAGGGGATCTCATGAGAACCCTGGAGTGGCGCGCGCCCTCAACGATGGTGCTTGGGCTCACCGTGATGATGCAGTGTGGATATCTATGGTCGTCAATCATCCCGATTCCCCTATGTGCGGCCATAAGAATCTGGATCGTCGGTTCGGCGACGGCTGATGACCCTGGCAGAGCCGAGCACGCATGGATCACGGTGTTCGCGATGGTTCTTGGTATTGCGTTCTTGCCGCTCTACCTGCTCGTCTGGTGCTATGCCGTGGACAGGCCTAAGACAATCCAACGGTCATGACATGTAGAGCGGGAGGCGGATTCCGCACCGGCTCCCGCTCTACACGAGTCTCAGCGGCTTAGAGGTCGTTTTCGCCTTTCGTGCCGTGCTATCTCCTGGTTTTTGGGGTCTGGGGACGTGGTGCTGCTGGGAGTGGTGGTGTGGGTCGGTCTTAGTGGTCGGGTGGGGTGACGGGTGAGGTGGGGGTCGGCTTGCGCCTGTCTCATCCCAAGGTGTCCGGAGCGAAGGCGTGACCCCGCGTCGGTGTCCGCACGCCTGGGCGCTCTCGCCCGCTGGCGGTATGTCGAGGTCATGGCTGAGCGTCGCCCGTATCCGAGTGATCTGTCCGATGCCCGTTGGGAGTTGATCGAACCGGTGCTGACCGCCTGGCGGGCCGAGCGGAGGCGGCACGCGCTGAACATCGGCCGCCCGCCCGAGCACGACCTACGCGAGATCATGAACGCGATCTTGTACGTGGACCGCACCGGAGTGCGGTGGCGCTACCTGCCGCACGACTTCCCGCACTGGAACACCGTCTACGGCTACTTCGCCAAGTGGGCGGACCAGGGTGTGTTCGCCCAGCTCAACGGCCTGCTCCGGCAACTGCTACGGGAGAAGGAAGGACGGGACGCCGAGCCGTCGGCCTGTGTGATCGACGCACAGAGCGTCAAGACCTCCACCAGCGTCCCCGTCGCCGGCCAGGGCATCGACGCCGGGAAGAAGATCGTCGGCAGGAAGCGGAACATCGTCACCGACACCCTCGGACTCCTCCTCGCCGTGCTGGTCACCGCAGCAAGCGTGCAGGACTCCACCGCCGGCGCCCGGCTCCTGAACCAGGTAGCCGCCGACCATCCCGGCATCCGCAAGGTGTGGGTCGACGGTGGCTATCGCCAGCACCTCGTCGAACACGCCGCTGTTCTCGGCATCGACATGGAAGTCACCGCTCGCGAACCCGGGACCAGGGGTTTCACTCCCATCCCGAAGCGGTGGGCGGCCGAACGGACCTATGGCTGGCTCATGCTGCACCGCCGCCTGGCCCGCGACTACGAAACCCTGCCCACCCGATCCGAAGCCGTGATCCACATTGCCATGACCGACCTCATGGCCCGCCGCCTCACCAGCGAGAACACCATCTCCTGGCGCGACCCGACACCACAGACCAAACAGCCGATCCCTGGATAAAAAACCGGGCGAAAACGACGTCTCACACCCGACCAACGACCCAGAACCCAATCCGTTTCGGAGCAATATCAAGGCATCCGCAAGACACACCTTCAGCACGGCCTGACCGGCATCGCGATCAACACCGAACGCCTTGCCTCACGCACAACTCGACACCCCCACCGCCCTCGCTCCCCCACGACCTTCCAGCAATACCTCAACACCAACGGCCTGAGTTGGGAAGGCTGGTGGCGACAAGGCAAATGAGGTCATGCTCAAGATCCCGACAGAGTCGCTCAGTGTCCGCGCTGCACGCGATGGCCGCCGGCTTCCTTCTCATCTCCCCTCAGCACACGCGAAATGGTCGAGACCTGCGGCGAGCTTCTGCCAACTCACAGAACCTTCCGATGGAAGTCCCAAGCGTCGGATATCATCTTGTTCAGATCCGGATACTGCGGTCGCCACCCCAACTCCTCCACAGCGCGAGCTGCTGAAGCCACGAGAATGGGTGGGTCACCACCACGCCGAGGACCCGTTACCTCCGGTATCGGCGAACCAGTAACCTCGCGAGCCGCTTCTATCACTTGACGAACGGAGAATCCGTTCCCGTTCCCGAGGTTATAAACTTTGTGCCCACCCGACACCAGAGAAGAAAGCGCCAGCGCGTGACCATTCGCGATGTCGGCAACATGCACATAGTCCCGAACGCAAGTGCCGTCGGGCGTGGGATAATCATTTCCGTGTACGGCTATACGCTCACGAACGCCCAAAGCAACCTGAAGCACTAATGGGATCAAATGGGATTCAGGGGAGTGACGTTCCCCGAGGTCGCGGTACGATCCGGCCACATTGAAGTACCTCAAAGAAACCGCAGCCAACCCATGGGCCTCGCACTCGTGATGGATCATGTGATCAACAGCTAACTTCGAAGCTCCATAAGCGTTGATGGGTCGTGTCGGACTATCCACAGAAAGGTGAGTTCCGGAGGCCTCACCGTAGACAGCGCAGCTGGAGGAGACCACGAGTCGCTTGACATTGGACCTTCGCATCGCTCGAAGTAAGTAGAAGGCCTCAATGACATTGTTCCGCCAGTATTTCTCTGGACGCAGCACCGACTCGGCGACTTCTGCGGAGGCGGCTAGATGGAAGACCGCGTCATACGACGAGTCCAGGACCTCGTGAACTTCCGCTACATCACAATCAACAAAAAGCGCATCAGAAGGAACAGACGCGCGGTGCCCCGTGGACAGATTGTCCACAACGGTTACGTCATACCCCTGGTCCAGCATCTGTCGGGCAACCACGGAACCGATGTAGCCAGCCCCGCCTGTAACTAGAATTTTTCCCATTCTTGACGATGTCATGTAAAATCCTCTTCCGCTGCGAAAATGCGATAGTGAATCCGAGGAGGGAGACAGCCGCCGTAGCACAGGGTGCGAATCCACACGGCGCGCACAATCGGCAGCCGGGAAAGTTCTCACCTGATTCACTTGTTACGAAACTCTCAAGGGTTCAGTCGTACTGGTCAGCTTGGAGACGGTACAACGAAGCATAGACACCATCTGCCGCGATGAGAGCAGCATGAGTCCCAGACTCGGCCACGGTATTGCCGGAAAGAACGATGATCAAGTCAGCCATCCTTACAGTGGAAAAACGGTGACTCACAAGAACTGTGACGGCCCCAGCACGTTCAGCCACTGTGCGGGCACTCTCTGCGTACTGCCTGAACAACTGGTATTCCGCTTGCGCGTCCAGTGCGGATGTCGGCTCGTCCAGAATTAGGAGCACCGGATGGCGACGCATCATGGTTCGTCCTAGAGCCATTTTTTGCCACTGTCCCCCAGAAAGCTCCGTACCATCCGAGAAAGATCGGCCGAGCCGAGTACCCAGTCCGTCAGGCAACTGGTCCACGATATCCGATGCCCGAGTACGATCGAGTGCCTCTTCGACGGCGCGCCGATCATCTAGCCGTGGCAGATCACCAACGCCGACAGTCCGGCCAGCGGTCAGCTCAAAGCGGGAGAAGTCCTGAAAACCAACCGAGATGGCGCTGTGCCATTCGAGCACATCCAATCGATGGATATCAGTGCCGTCCACCTCGATAACACCAGTACTCGGCGCATAGAAACGGCACAGCAGCTTGACGAGCGTCGACTTACCTGCACCGTTCTCTCCCACGATCCCAACCATCGCCCCTGCGGGAAGATGAAGATTCACATCACGCAGAACAGGAACGTCAGAGCCCTCATAATGGAATGACACATCCCGCAGCCGAAATCCGTCAATCAGCCTACTTGGCGCCTCGATAGTTGAGCAGCTCGATGGGCGCTGCCCCACCAACGCGCGTATCCAACGCAGATCAGCCAGTGTCTCCGCGAGACGCTGAAACTCTCGAAGAAGTGTGACGCCAGTCGTGGCCTGTTGATTCACCTGTGCGGCGAGCACGATGACCAGTACGACGTCGCCTACACTCGCTTCATCTTGCACCGCAGCCCGCACGACCAGCAGCGTTCCAGCAATGTAGGCCACAGCAAAGATCAGCTGCCCCGCGACGCGCAGCACCGTCGCACGGAGTTCAGCGAGCCAAAGGCCGCGCGTGATCTCACGCCAGCTCTCGGCATGCCGACTTTGCAACATGGAACGTAGCCCGAGGACGCGCAATTCCTTAGCTGAAGAGACACCCCTTGCCAAATCGATAATATGCTGGGCAGCGCGCGTGTGATGGGCCATCCTGTGACGACAGGAGCTGATGATCCTTTCTGCCTGCCTACCCAACAGGACAGGAGGAAACACAGCAAAAGGCAAGAAAAGCAGCCACGGATTGGTATCGACAAGCAGAGCAGTCGTACACACAACACCAATCGCAAGACTGATACTGTGCCACAGGGCCACCATGCTATTACTTGAAATTCTGTTGAGTTCCTGGTGTAGAACCGTGATGCGATCACTGTACTCGGCATTCTCATGATGAGCAATCCCGGCTGATCCGTTGGAGAGGTCGATCAGCTCCCGATCCAGACTCAAGAACGCCTGGGCACCAAGCTCGAAATAAAGCACGTGAGCAAAATGATTGCCGGTCAAACCGACGATGACAAGAAGTGAAACCAGCAGTCCTAGCTGTAATACCTCCGAGGCATGCGCTTCACTGACTGCTTCCGTGAGAGAACCGAGCACCAATGCGGTGACCGGAGCCGCAGCAGCCTCGGCGAGCATCAGCAAGAGCGCCACAACCAACTTCCGCCGGTCCGTTGTCCAGCAGAGTCGCGCTAACTCTCGAATTGCTTGCAATGTGTCTCGCATCATTGAGCTCCACCGAATCGTGCTGAATCTATTTCACCCTCAGCTGTCAGGCCTCGCGCAAAGCGCTCGGCTTGAAGATTGAATAGTCTTGCGTAGTCACCACCCATTGACATGAGTTCATCATGTGTCCCTTGCTCAACCACATGACCACCATCGATCACCACAATGCGATCCGCCCTACGAACACTCGAGAATCGATGACTGATCAACACAGAAGTGACGCCACGTGTCATCTCTACGAAGGAGTCAAAAAAGGCCGACTCTGCTCGAACATCCAGAGCGGATGTCGGTTCATCAAGAATGAGAAGCTGGGCTCCCTTGTCTAGTGCGTAGAGTGAGCGAGCAATCGCAATTCGCTGCCACTGCCCTCCTGAAAGCTCAACACCGCTCTCGTAGGACCGGGAGAGAACTGTGTCAAATCCATGAGGTAGAGCATCCAGAAAGTCCAGCAAGCCAACGCGTTGGATGGCGTCGCGAACTGCTGCCATGTCTTTTTCTTTGTGCACAGCACCAAAAGCTACGTTGTCCGCCACTGACATCTGATAGCGAACGAAATCTTGGAAGACAACACTGACCAGCCGCCGCCGGGTGTCTATGTCGAGGGCTCGCATATCAGTGCCGTCCAGCGTGATTCGACCAGCTATCGGCTCGTATAGACCGGTAAGGATCTTCACAAGGGTAGTTTTGCCGGCCCCGTTGAGTCCAACCACTGCAGTACACACCCCAGCCGGCAACTCAAGGTTCAGGTGGTCGAGGACGAGACGGTTAGATCCTGGATAGGAAAAGCTGACGTTCTCGAAGCATACGTTGCGTCGCAGGTTTGGGGTCGTATTCATGGCCTGACGGGAAGAAACGGATGAGACAGAACGCTCTACCTCCGCAATGCGCCTTTCGAACGTCTCTAAAGCTTCAAAGGCTCGTATGCCTACCAACGTTTGCGTGTCGGCCTCAGGGTATTGACTTCCCAAGAGAACCGCACCCGCAGCTGCCTGAAGTCCGATGGCTAGCTCAGCAAGTGAGATTCGCCCCTCCACGGCATCATTGGCGAGGAATACGTAAACCAGGGAAGTGCTTGCCAGGCCAACTGCCGTGTATCCCAGGTATGGCCAGAGATATACACGTCGTCGTTCTCGTACGACTTGGCGCTCAGCAGCAGAATAGCTCGCAGCATACTGCTCAGAAAACCACGCGGTTAACCCAAATATTCGCAGTTCCTTCGCGTCGCGAGGTCCCATGGCCACTTCCCTCAGGTAACGCGTGCGACGGAACACAGGGTTCACCTTGTCGAAAATTCTGATGAATATACGCAACCCGCCCCGCTGTCCAATCCGGAAGGTGATCACGGCGCTGCCAAGAGCCACCGCCAACCACAAGTGCGAAACCATGGTGATCAAGGCGAGCAATCCTATTAGCCTCAGGTAACGCGCAACCAGGGCAAGCATGCCAGCGCATGCCGCACCGGGGGTATCCATCCTCCTTTCGAAATATCGACTCACCTCGTCAAGAGCATCGAGTGCCGCTGGATCTTCGATTGGCCCAATACCCTCGCTCCGCAGGGCGACCGCAATGAGATTAGACTGCAGATGTCCATCGATTCTTCGGCTCATGAGCTCGCCCAACAGGGTTTGGACAGGCGTGAGTACCTCCTGAAGAATGAAGATGGCTGCCGCCAGAAGGAAGAACCGTGTCAAGGTATTCGTTGCGGACGAATCCCCTCCTCCAGCGACGGCATCCGGAACTTTTCCGATAACGGTGCTCATAGCGACGATGAATGCTACCGGGAGAAGCCCTAGGAGGATATTCACGGCCAGAAGGGCGAACGCTAGCTTGAGTCCGCCTTGCGGGATACATCGAATGACTCTTAGCCGTCCCAGTACAGCTTCTCGCCACCAGCGACTTATCTGTTTGCGAGGACCCGAGACAGCGAGAGATAGGCTGCTAGCCTCCTCAGTAGGGCCTGAGCCGCTCCTTCTGCTGAAAGGTTTTCTCGACCACCACATAGTGCCCTCCAGACCCGAAATTGAACGGAAGTCGCTGGCGGCCCCGCTTAAGGATCGTTACGCGATCATGGTGTGTGGTGTTTCAGGCGGCGCCAGCAGATGAGTCTGTTGGCGAGGGAAGCGAATGCGTTGTGCGGGAGAATGCGACGTTTCCGCGGTTCACGGGGACCGCAGTCGCTGACGTACCTCTGGTCGCCCAGGTAGGCGTGGCCGCTTGCGGGGGCGTCTCACCCGGCCGACGACGGGCGGGATACTGTAACGGCCAGGCGAGGGTCTGCGTGACGTCGTTGACGTTGGTGCAGTGGTGTCACATCCAGCGGTGTGCCCGTCCCCTCGCAGACGAGATAGTGCTTGCCACCGGTTCCGCCGCGGGGGACCGGCAACGGGCTGGTCGTCTCGCCCGTCTTCTCGCCTTCGCGGGGGACGTCCATGCGAGTAGGCGTCAAGGCGGTCTACGCGGCCACGTTCAGCTTGGCCAGCAGGATGCGGAGCAGCGTGTCCAGAACGCCGGCCTCGTGCCACAGGGCCACGACACGCTGGCAGGTCTGCCCCGAGCCGAAGTCGACTTGCAGGGGCAGTCGCCGCCAGGGGATCTCGGCGCACGAAACGAACAGGATGTCCTGCGTGCACCCACGATCGTCCACTGCGCGTGGAGGGCCCGTTGACAGCTCGGGCTACTTCGGCAGCAGCGGCTCGATCACCGCCCACAGCGCGTCGTCCAGGATCCATGGCCCGTTCTCACACCCTCACGAGCAACTAAATCCTCGTACCGGACACGGCCACCAGCACTGCACCACAAGATCGTGTTACGAGCTTTTGGAGTGCAACTGTCTCTCAGCGCCACCCCAGGTTCGAGCCGCAGGCTTTCACCGATGGTGATCACGCGTGGCGGCTGCGGCAGGTGACGCGAATGCCGGTCCAGCACCCAAGCTGGCAGCTGAAGTGACCGAAGAGATGAGCGGGCCCCTCGCTGACTTGTGCTCGAGCCCGGCTGATCGAGGGATTTCGAGAAACTCCACACATTCCTATCCATGCCGTCCTCTCATCGGTACTGGCCTGAACCGTCCACTTCTGTCCTGCATCCCAACCGCCTAGCAAGCAGGTGCGCGTCCGGCGTCAGCCGGCCTGGAAGCCATCGCACAGGTCAACTCGACCTTCTCTTGGAATCGCTCAGAACCCCCTCCACAGCTGAGACGAGGGCGTCCGTCGCACTCTTTGGTTGATAGTTTTTCTCATAGAGACTCAGCGCGGTCTTCGCCAGGTGCGTTCGCCGGTTAGTATCCAGGAGTAGTCGGACACATGCATCTGCGAAAGGTCCTGCGACGTCAGCGAGCTCCAGGTGCTCTCCCGCCACCACATCGAGTCCTTCTGCCCCGACGGACGTGGAAACGACGGCAACTCCGTGAGCGAAGGCCTCAAGGATCTTTATTCGGGTACCCGCACCGACTCTCAGAGGGACACAGACGACGTCTGCCTGTCGAACGACGAGCCCCATGTCCTCCACATCGTCGGTTACTTCAACGCCTGGGTGCCTAGCCAGTGCTCGTACACGATCCGAGCAACGGCCGGCAAGGACGACGCGAAGGTTCGGAACCTTTTCACGCACGAGCGGAGCGATATCCTCAACCAACCATCGAGCCGCGTCGACGTTGGGAGGGTATGTGAGGAAACCCTGAAAAAGAAGCACGGATGACCTCGGTCCCCCGGAACGGGGGGACGGAGAACCAGAAGGCGGAGCATAGGTGTTCGGGACCAGAGCCACTCTGGCCTTTCCGAAGCGAGTTCGGTCTCGGACGTTCGACAACACCAGTAAGTTCGCTCCACGCGATACTCGCCGATGCGCTGAACGCCACCATGCGATTTCACGCTCGATGCGCAGCCGCGAGACCGGCGACAGCGGTTCGGCACGTTCATTCTGCCGTACTTCGACCCAACGCCTGAGTAGGACATCCATGCAGTCGTCAACGTCCACGATGGAGGGGACGTCTATAGCACCATGACCTCTGAGCCAGTTGAACTCTCGGTTGTACCAGATCACATCGTAGGATGTGCCAGCTACCCATCGCCTTAGTTCGGCAACCATGGTACGCCGGGTGCGAAGAACCCGTCCGCCTGGCCGACCCAGCATTCCTTCGAGAAGTCCCTGTTTCAAGGAAAACCACGTCGCCGATTCGGGGACACAATGAAAGCGAGAAAGCACGGTGCCTGGCGGGGGTGCGCTGGGCTCTCCCACACCTGACATTACAAAGAGATCCACGGGCCCCAGAGTATTTAGTCCGCGCGTGACAGTGTTGAGGCGCTGGGCACCACCGCTGGGACTCACCCACGGCCATAAGTCACTCACTATAAGTGTGCGCATCAAAAACCTCCGACCTTGATATCACGAAGCCGTATTCAGCGGTCTCCCGGTTGACGTCTTCATGCGCTGGGACGCCACCCGGCCCAGTTTGTTCTGTCTAGATGATGAAAAAACAGATCGGGCCGGAGGTTCCTCTCTTCGTAGTAGCCCAAATCGTTCCAAGGCTTCTTAGCGCCGTTGTAGTGACGCACACGCGGGTGGCGCCAGATCTCAGAGCTCCCCGAGTTTCGCAGCTCTTTCCTCTCTGTTTCGTACCAGCAGTTCATGACATTCCACTGTGGATCTACTGGGTAGAAATTTCCGTTGACGACAGCATTCAAGGCATCCTGGTCCGCGAGCAGCATCTCGCTCCTATTCGCGGCGATGTACTCGAAGGATCTTTCCGAGACCCTATGCCTTTCCCACTCTTCCCTGTCGATCACCAATACACCTGCGTTGAAGTACCGAGCCTCGCCGTCCAGTCCCAAACTGCGCCATCCAGGTATCCCGTGATCACTCGAGATGAGTGGAGTATAGGGATCCTGGACCGCGCCGAATGGAAGGTTACCCAAAGGATGTGCCCAAAGCTCAGCCAAGGAGGCAACCGTTATGGTGTCCGTATCGAAATAGATGATCCGCTTCCAGTCGGAAGGAAGCAACTGGGGAATCAGGAGACGGGCATAGGTGGCAACGGTCAGATGCTTGTTTGCCCTGGAATGGGTAGGCAAACCGCGCAGTTCGTTTTCGTCGACTTCCAGCCAGACAATCTTCACAAGGGGATCACCCCAGGAAGCAAGCAGTTTTTCCTTCGATTCGGCTGAAATGCCGCAGGAGAGCACGGCTACCTCTACGCTGCTCCCGGGATCTTCGCCAGCATTATCGATAACGGAACGTACGCATGCCCCCATTGGCATCGCATAATTCTCATCTGCCGACACTACGAAACGCATAACCTCAGACATTCCGACCTCTCCTCTTCTGTCGTCACTACTCACCAGTGCTGCAATCTCTCACCCTGTACCGCTCTCCACTCTCGCCGATGGCTCAATCGAGTTGCCGGGCAGTCGCCTGAAACCATGCAATGGTATATGCGAGCCCAGTTTCGAGACTCACGGAAGGACACCATCCCAGTATCTCTCCAGCCAGCGATATATCGGGCTTACGCTGTGTTGGGTCATCCGTCGGACGTTCCACGAACTTCATCGACGAGGGAGAGTTACACATATCAATCACTGTTCGAGCCAGATCGACAATTGACCTCTCATCCGGATTCCCGAGGTTTATTGGACCAGAGTGTTTACTGACTGCTGCAGCAAGAATGCCCGTGACCATATCATCGATGTAACAGAACGACCTCGTCTGGCGACCGTTCCCGGCCACCGTGACATCCTCTCCGGCCAGAGCTTGCGCAATGAAATTCGGTATCGCCCGGCCATCGTTCACCCTCATCCTCGGTCCATAGGTGTTGAAGATGCGAACAATCGCAGTGTCCACGCCGTGAGTCGTGCGATATGCCATCGTCAGCGCCTCAGCAAAACGCTTCGCCTCGTCGTAAACACTTCTGGGCCCAATGGGATTGACATGACCCCAGTATGATTCGGGTTGAGGATGCTCCAGGGGATCCCCGTAGACCTCAGAAGTCGAGGCGAGCAAGAAGCGAGCACCATTCGCTCTCGCCAGCGAGATCAGGTTGAGTGTCACATGACTACCGGCTCTTAATGTCTCGATAGGCAGGCGCATATAGTCCTCCGGCGAGGCAGGGGAAGCGACATGGAAGACGGCATCGAGATCCTTCTCGGTCTTCAACTCATGTTCAGCGTCCTGGATGACCAGACTGAAACGGGAATCGTGCTGGAGATGAGAAATATTCGCATAGGAGCCCGTGCTCAGGTTATCCACACAGATGACCTCCACACCGTCTCGCAGTAGCGCGTCGCACAGATGCGAGCCGATGAAGCCTGCTCCCCCGGCGACAAGAACCCGGCGCAGGCGACTACACACTGCCTTCTTCAACAACTCGCCGTAAGACTCTGGCATAGTTTGTTACCTTTCTTGATCGCGGGTTCGTTCCTGGTCGTTCGCAGAATCGAAGGAATCCAGGGACATCAGGTGTGGCGGCCATAGTTCTGCCGCAGGTAGCTCAGAGTGACTGGCCGCCCGGTGCCCGCGACGACTCGGTCATGGATCGGGATATGCGAAGTAGACCGTTGTGTAACGACACGCCGGCGATTTCATCTGCTGGGACCATGGACAAATCGTCGACGGAGACGCACTACTGCCCCACATCCCCGCTCCACGGTCCACCACCCTCCGGCTCGTCGGACTTCTTGGAGCTGACTGCGTGGCGTTCTCGGTGGCGGGCAGCAGTCATCGGCTTGAATGGCGTAGGCAAAGCGGCCGGTTGCCCGCGGGCAGGCGACAAGGAGACTGCAGCGAGGTCTCGATGGCGACGGGGATCGGCGTGTCCGGCTCGTCCCCGTGTAGGTCGGCAGCTCGAGGAGCGCGTTCAGATCGAGGTCATCGGTGGTCCTGGCCTTGGCGACGATGACTCCCTCTCCGTCGGCCAAGGCCATGTCGTGTTGATAACTGGCCCAGATGCCGCAGGTGACGGCCATTGCCTCGCTTACGTCCTCTCCGTCGGAGGTTGCCTGGTCGCACTCGTGCAGGAGGGCGGCCCTCTCCTGGGAGGGCTCAGCGCGCCGGCATCCGATTGGCCGTTCATCACCCCAGCGGCTGGCAGGGCTCTTCCTCCGCGGGGAAGCCCCGATGGCTCCCGGCTTGTGGAGAAACGACTTCTGCCGACGACTCGGCCCGCGATCACTGATCGTCGGCCACCCCAGGCCGGCGGAGCTCCTGGTGCCAACCACCA
Source organism: Streptomyces sp. 3MP-14 (assembly GCF_006334905.2). Lineage (NCBI taxonomy): Bacteria > Bacillati > Actinomycetota > Actinomycetes > Kitasatosporales > Streptomycetaceae > Streptomyces > Streptomyces sp. 3MP-14. The sequence goes on along the minus strand of NZ_VDLZ02000015.1, from coordinate 215,710 downwards.
GGTACGGAAACAGGCGGGACGGTGCCGGGCCCCTCTGGTCAGAGAACTCCGAAGTCTGGGCCCGCATCAGAGCTCCGCATCGTCCCTGCGTGCCCACGAGACCCACATACGCCGCGACCTGCACCCGTTGCGGGCGGGAGGCGACATCGCGATCGACCTGCGCATCCCGACCCCCCGCCGCTACGACCTGACTGCCGACCGCATCCGCGCCAGGAACCGACGTCGCGTCCAGGTACTGAAGTGCCTTCCCGCCCTGGAACGTGCCTGCCGCTACAGCACCTCCGAGACCGCACTGGTCCTGCTCACGAAGTATCCGACGCCCGCTGCCCCGCGCCGCACGGGACGCAACCACCTGGCCAACTGCTTGAAGAACCGCAAGATCCGTAACTTGGAGAACGTCCCGGCCACTGCGATCGAGGCTGTCGAAGCTCGTTACACCACCATCCCCAGAAAGAAGCTGGCCGCCGCCATGGGTAGCATGACGGTGAGGAAGGCGATGGCCGTCGACGAGCAGAGCGCCAATATCGACAGCCTCGTCAGGGGCCGGTCTCGCAAGCACCGACACGCCGAAGTGACTACCAGTCTGCCCGGCATCGGCCCCGCGCTCGGCACCGAGTTCGTCGGCCTGACGGGCGGCGACATGAGCCTGTTCACCACCGACGACAGGCTTGCCGGCGTCGCGGACCCGGCGCCGGTGCCCATGGAGTCCGGACGTGTCACCGGCACCCTTGACCGCCCTCGGCATGACAGCTGCCGCTTGCTGCGGCTCCTCTGGCTCTCTCCTAAGTCCACCGCTCGTCCCCGCCCGGTCTCCAGGACGTTCCACGACCGTGAGGGCGTGGAAGACAAGGGCCTCAGGCAAGCCATCTCCGCCCTCTCCAGAAGGCGCCTGAACGTCGTGTAGGCGCTCATACGGGACGGCCGGGCGTTCGCCACCAGCCCTCGGGCCCTCGAAGCCGCAGCAGCATGACGCACTCACTAAGCGCCGCCAGTCCCACTTGACACGGCCATTGGGAATCCTCTCATGCATCACTTTTCTCAGTCATGGAATTGAGGTGATCCGCGCTTCCTCGAGATCACGATATCCTGGAAGTCGGTGAATGTAGACCCACCTCTCCATGATCCCCAGTGAATCTCTGCGATGAACAAACCGGCTTGACGATGCATGGAATGCACATCTGTTTCCTCGTAGTTCACTACATGCTCATCGCAATCGGCATGCTGCACCCGATAGCCGTCGCGCTGGTGCGGGAAATCGTATCGGGGCGGTGCAATCAGTTCCTCCTTCTCCTTCACTTCTTCTGGATTGAGGAAGAAGGTGCAGAATGCAATACCGCCGGGCATCAGCACTCGTTGAAACTCTGCTAGGTAATGGCCCACATCCCGCGGGAGCATGTGAGTGAAAACCGAATTCGCCATCACTATATCGAATGACATATCTGGCGCCGGCAGGGAAAAGCCGCCTGCCTCCGCCGAGTTGCCCGGTGTGTAGTAGCCATTCTTCACGTCTATGTGCTCAAACCGCAGCCTCTTATCACGGGATGTGAGATTCTGCGTGCACCAGTCAACTGCTTCTCTTCGAGGTTCGAGTCCAACATACTCTCCGTCCTGGAAGTAGTCGATAAATGGCCAAGCCTTTCTCCCTAAGCCGGAGCCGACGTCAAGAAGCCGACTGTTCGGAGTCAGTCCAGCCATTCTGGTCAGGTGATCGAGATAGGCTAAACCGTTTCGTCGGTAGACCCATCGGCTGGGAACACCTTCGTACATCACGGAACGAGGAGGGCAGGGCAGTTGCGGGTATCGCAAGAGAACGTATACATCGGCAACCTTGAGGAGAGCCCTAGTCAGACCAGTGGGCCTGCTGCTTTCCAATGAACGGGCAAAGAGTCGCATCAAGGCCTCCTGGTATCGTCGATTGCAGGACGAGACCCCGCCTTTTCTGCGTATCCGGATTCCTTGCTGTCAAGGACACGGAGCCTGTACAGTTCTTCTCTGAGGCTTTTCGCGGTAGTGAAGATCACTCCACGAACACCCATTCGCTGAGCGCTTTCGACATTCTCGGCCCTGTCATCGATAAGCAGGAGCTGCTCTCTCGCGACACCCGTCCTACGATGAGCTATAGCGAGTAGTTTCGGATCCGGCTTGGCGACGCCGTGCTCTCCAGATGTCACCGTGCTCTCGAAGTTCTCGAAGATGGGATAACGTGCCCGTAGTTTGGGCATCGCCCACACTGGGCTGTTGGTCACCAGGTGAAGAGGGAGACCGGCACGAGTAAGGTCCGAGACAATCTCCATGATTCCTGGAACTAAGTTCGGGACCATCTCTATCCATCGAGAATAGTATGCCTCGATGGCTAGGCGAAAGTCCGGATACCGTCGCACTTTCTCGTCTATCGCTCCGGCCACGTCCGCGCCGAGATTTAGTTCATGGTTCCACTGATAGTTGCAGCAGTCAGTGAGGAATCGGTTCCGCTCGTCAGCGCTGGGGATGACAGTACGATAGAGGTGCTCCGGATTCCAGTCGACCAGAACACCACCCACATCAAACAGGACGCAACGTATTCGTTCATACATGGAGCGGCTCCGGTGTGGGCTGGAGTGCCTCGTAGTAGAGCGCCAACGTCTCATCGATCATGCGTTCTGAGCTGAAATACCGACTCACCGTTCTCGGCCCTTCAGAGGCGAACCGATGACGCAATTCTGGCTCAGACAAGAGGACACGCAGTGACTCACTCATCGACTCCACGTCTCCAGACGGAAACAGCAGTCCATTCGTGCCGTCCTGAATGATCTCCCGGAAGGCGGGGATTGCAGACGCGGCAGTCGGTAAACCCGCTGCCAACGCTTCCAGCACTGCCAGCCCCAAGCCCTCCTCATAACTAGGCTGCACATAGACGTCAGACCGTTCCATCAGTGCAGGTACGTCCTCGTAACGTACACTCTGATCAATGGCAACCACATCAGTAAGCCCAAGCTGATCTATACTCGTCTGCAATTTCTCGGCATAAATCAGCGAGGCTGAGCTGCAAGTACCTGCGATCGTCATGGTGAACTCCACACCCTGGTTCTTCAGGTGAGATGCCGCCTCGACCAGTTCCATGAGTCCCTTACGCGCTTTCAAGCGCGCGAGGCATAGCACATGCGGTACCGATCCCTTACGAATCTCGGATTCGCGTATCCTCGGGAATCGGTCAACTTCCACACCATGATAGATGGTTCGAACTCTTTCAGGCGGTGCCCCGAACAAGAAAGCCTTGTCCTGGTAGACTCGGCTGCCGGCGATGATGAACCGGATGGGAAGGTGCTGGTAAACGAATCGGCACCGCCCACGCCCGAAGCCTTCTTCCTGCGGCCTCATTTCATGAAAAGTTGCAAGCAAGGGAACTTCGTATTCCGAAGCGAGCATCGAACCGACTATGGCACCCTCTTGGCCATTGGCATGTACCACATCAGGCGCATCTTCGGACGCGAGGATCTTTTCCATCTCGTCAAGCAGAGAGAACTGCATTTGCTGCCACCTGACCTTGTCCGGCCTCTCAAACGCCTCGACAAACTCGGTGAGCCGATGGACATCAGCTTCCGGCTCGGCATCAGTGACCCTCGTTCCATCGGTGACGACACGGACCACATTTCCGCGGTTACGGAGCCCATCGACCAGAGTGCGGGCATAGGTCTCGGCGCCACCGATCACAGGTGGGAATGTGGAGCACACAAATAGGATCTTCATGAAGTTACCCCCTCGGTGGCTGTGCTCAAGTGGTCTCGCCAGACCTATTTTTGTGTCCCTCTATGTCGTTCTGCGGATCTCTGTACTTCCCAAGGTCACCGATCCTCGTTTCTGACCAGTCTTCTCGACCAAGAAGCCATTCGTTCGAGCGCCTGCCCTCGACCTCCATACGAGGTCGTCCATGATTGAGGTGAAGCAGAGAACCCGACCCTGTTCGTGTCTCAGTGAAAGCTGAAACACGATAGAAGAAGTCGTTATCCTCGTCACCCCACCCTTGGTAGCGTTCGTCGAATCCATGGATCTGGTGGAAGACATCGGTCTTGACGAGGATCGAACCCCCTCTTGCCGGGATCCGGTATCCGAAGAATCGGCTCCTGTCTGGTGGCACACCACCTGCGGAGAATCGCTGCCTCAAAGCGATTTCGGTGGATACGTCGTCAAGGTACAGAACGCTGCTGTGCGGTAGATAGGCGCCAAGTTTCTGCCTGTCCAAGTCACTGATGACCTGTTCCAGATATCCGTGTTCCAATAGAACATCGGCATCGAGGAAGCAGAGATAGCGATCTTTTTTGCCAGCGCCGTGGACGGCTCCTACATTATGCGCCCAGCTACGGTTGTAGGGCCCCCAAGAAGGGGCATGTAAATACTGGTCACACAGATCACTGATATGAGACTGATTGCGCGGCTCCCCATCAGCCTCGACGCACACTATGCGATACCGGTCTCTCGCCAAAGATTGATCGTTGAGGGCGAGCAGCGATGCCGTCAAGTTGCGCAACCGTCCGGGCTCCCCTGCGGCAGCGCGAAAATCGATAACAGCGCATACATCTCGGGAGCCCGATCGGGATACTGGACGTGCGAGGTGGGACACCTGGTGAGGGCTCCACTTCGCGACGGTGTCACCCGAGCGGTACGCGGATCCCATCCACATGTCGAGTCGATTTCGCTGATTGAATACCTTTGAGGCTTCGACCAGTGCCATGAACCTTCCGTCATCCCCCGGAAGTACCTCCATGATGGTTCCGGCAAGCCTACGTTGCAAACCCACGTCACGCGGCGCCGTCTTCAAATCGTACAGGGCTTCTTCCAGCCTTTGATTCTGATACGTCGCCAACTGACGGATGAGTCGAGTAGCTAGTCGTTCAGAGCGTTTCCATAACGGTGCGCTAGTTCTGGCAAGAGGATCCGAGAGCAATACCGCTGCCTTAATGATGTTGCCGGCCACTACCACTCTCTCGGCGCTTTGTCCGTCCGAACCTTCGGGGGGATCCCACAGCGACTCCATCGGTCACGCTCCCCAGGGTTCAACGCCCAGAAGCTTCTTGCCGAGTTGGCTCATAACAGCAATCTGTCGATCGTTGTATCGAGTGGGGCCGATCACATCGGCTATGCCATATGGGTTGTCGAATCGGACCCACCGCAGAAATTGCACAACCCGCGCAGTCACGTTGCGGTTGTGGGTGGCAGCGTGAGGCGTGAGGTAGTGGAGAAGGATGAAATCTCCCGGTTCACCTGTCACTTCGACCGGATCCGGATACCCCTGCAGGTCGCCCCAATCCCGATACTTGTGTCGACCTAGGGCGTCCGCTGCGGCTTCCGCAGCTACGCGTCGATGGCCGCCAGGGACCACTGCGATCCCTCCCCCTCCGGACTCGACCTTACTGAAATAGAAGCAGCCGCCTATCTCCATTTCTGCCTGATCGAGCCGAAATGTATCAACACTCTTCGGAACGCTATTATCGATGTGTAGGCGCTGGCTTGTTTGGACCCTTGGCACCTCGAAGCTGCGTACCCCCGGCGAGCCTCCCCAGTCATGCCGCAGCGTGATACCAAGAGACCCATCGAAGGCTCTCAGACGCTCTGTGCCGAGAATCGTGGACGCAACGTTATAGAGTGTCTCGTTCTGGAACACAGGGATGAAGAACTCGTCATCGAACGTCTGATTACCATCCTCATGTAACGGCTTCAGCCGTCCATACCTCGACTCCCATTGCGCCGGGATCGCCAGGTCCGCCGGGACCATTTTAAGAATCTTCTGCCTGTAGCGATCCGCTTCCTCAGGATCGATGGCCTGCTTGATGACCGTGAAGCCGTCACGCTCAAAATTCGCCTTCATCTCCTGCAGGTTCACGCTTACCTCGCATGCATTTTGTGAAACGCCGGCTTAGTTTCGGCATTGATTGTGCGCCTCTGCTCAGGGGCGCACTGTTGCTCGTGATAGAGATCTGGAGAGTGGCGCGCCGGGCAGCTATTCCCAACAGTTATCGGCGTGAGACCTTGCCGCTGTGGAACAGCTCAGCTATCTCGGCCGCACTGCCGTCCTTTACATGCCGAGCGAGAAGAGTCGGTTCCGGCCGCGCCAATGATTTAGACGGCAGTTCCGAAAACGTGCAGAGTGGGCCTTAGGTGTCTTGCCTGGCAGGAGCCTCTGCCCGCCGAACCTCTGTCAGGCGTTCGAACAGCCCAACATAAGCGGCTGATTTTGCTGCCTTCGGTGCCGCCGAGGCTTCCACGGCAAAGACACCGTCCAACTGCTCCCTCAGGGCTCCTACGAGGTCCGGGTGTGAGCGCCGGACCAATCCACCTGCGAGCACCACAACCGTGTGCGGCGGGATCCGCGCGCCGTTGATGCCGGTCGCGAGCTGCTCAACGATTCGACGCTTGTCATGCTGGCTGAGATCGGTCGGCAGATACTGGCCTCCAATTTGGGCGTTCAAACACCCCTTGCGACAACCGTCACAGAGCGAATCTCCGAAGCCAAGTTGATGGCTGAGATCAACAGGCACGACCTCACCGTCAATGATCATGGCCCCACCCAAGCCGGTGCCAATCCCTGCGTACAGGAGACTGTTCGGTCGCTCTTCTCTGAGTAGCCATTCGCCCAGCGCAGCAGCCTCGGCATCGTTCATGGAGACGTCAGGACGGCGTCTATAGCCCAGCTCCCGCCACGCGTCGATGTCGTCCCATCCCACCTGGGTGGCGCCCCACACACGCCCGTCGATGACCAGGCCCGGCGAGGTGAAGGCGTAACCCTCACCAGATGCCTCTGGCACAGGGCCGTCGACGAAGGTCACCACCCCTGCCTCAAAGATGGCGCTCTGCACTGAGGACCCACCGACTTCGACAACATGCACAGCGGTCCCGGGTGTCGCGCAGTACGACGTCAATGTCTGGGCGAGGAGGGAAGGAAGCGTCATACTTACCTCTCTGGGCGACTCCGGGTCCGGCGACGTTCACGGCTGTACGTATGTCTGAACCATTAGAATGCTTTCCACCCGCGCCTCAGAGCGAACAGTGATCCTGCTCACAGCAGACCCCCGCGCCCCGTGCCTCTCAGAGCGTGTTTGAGACGTCGCTTTCGCCCGGTTTTTTATCCAGGTATCGGCTGTTTGGTCTGTGGTGTCGGGTCGCGCCAGGAGATGGTGTTCTCGCTGGTGAGGCGGCGGGCCATGAGGCCGGTCATGGCAATGTGGATCACGGCTTCGGATCGGGTGTGAGGTTCCCCCGAGCTGCGGGGATGGGTGACAGAGGGTCAGATGGGTTTCATGAGAGGAGCCCAGACGATGCCTGCGCCGAGGAAGTATCCGCTGGAGTTGCGTGAGCGTGCGGTACGGATGTACCGGGCCGCCGAGCCGAAGCCTGTGATCCGCCACATGGCCGAGGAACTCGGCGTGCACCACGAAGCCCTGCGTAACTGGATCCGCCAGGCCGAGGCTGGTGCCGGCGAGCGGGGCGACCTGCTCACCACCGCCGAGCGTGAGGAGCTTGCCGCGCTGCGCTAGGAGAATGCCCAGCTCAAGCGTGCGAATGAGGTCCTGCGGACGGCCTCGGCTTTTTTCGCGGCCCAGCTCGACCCGACCCGGCCCAGGTGACGGCGCTCATCAACGAGCACCCGCATCTGGGGGTCGAGCCCGTACTCCGGGAACTGAACATCCCCTCCTCCACCTACTACCGGTGGCGCCAGGCCGAGAAGGAACCGTGCGAACGGCGCCGCCGGGACGCCGAGCTGACGGACAGGATCCGGCAGGTCCACGACGAGTCCGGCGGGATCTACGGCTCACCCCGCGTGCACGCCGTCCTCAAGCGTGAGGGCGTCCACGTCGGCCGCAAGCGCGTCGAACGGCTCATGCGCCAGGCCGGCCTGGCCGGGATCAGCCCCGGCGGAGCAAGGGCTTCACCCGACGTGACCAGGACGCCGATCTGGCCCCTGACCTGGTACAACGCGGCTTCACCTCGAACGGGCCAAACCGGCTGTGGGTCACCGACTTGACCATGATCCCCACCGGGGAGGGGCCGTTGTGGCTCTCCGCGATCCGCGATGCGTTCTCCCGCCGGGTCGTGGCCTGGAAGACCTCCGCCCGCGCGGACGCCGACCTGGTCCTGGCCTCGCTGGAGTACGCCCTGGCCAGCCGCGAAGTCACCCCCGGTGAGCTCATCCACCACGCCGACCACGGCTGCCAGTACACGTCCGTGAAGCTCACAACACGCCTGGTCAGGGCTGGTATCCAGGCATCCATGGGCTCGGTCGGCGACTCGTACGACAACGCCCTAGCGGAGAACCTGGGGATGCTCATCAAGACCGAGTGCATCCGCGGACGCGTCTTCGCCACACGTGCCGAGGCGAACCTCGCGCTCTTCGAGTACATCGACGGCTTCTACAACCCCCGCCGCATCCAGAAACGCCTCGGCTACCTCAGCCCGATCGAATACGAGGAGAAGCACTACGCCAACCAGGCAACGACCGAACAAGTGAACCTGAAACCACGTCAACCCACTCTGACCAGCTAGTCAGCCACACCCGCACAGCGGGGGAACCTCAAGGTCAGGATGGTCGTACGCTTTGTCGGCGCGAACCTTGCCAGGGCGGTAGTGGCGGGCCGCGGTCGGGGTCGTGTCTCGATTGGAGGCCGGCGAGCAGGGGCTTCAGGCCCTGGCTGTCGTGGACGTTGCCACCTGAGACAGCGACCACGACAGGCAGCCCACTCGCATCGGACAGGATGTGCATCTTGGAATCGGGCTTGCCACCGTCCACGGGGCTCGGACCTGTGTGTTCGCCCCTTTTTTTGCCCTCACGTGGGCTGTGTCGAGGATGACGCGGGACAGGTCGAGAAGCCCGGCGGCGGCGAGTTCGTCGAGCACCGCCCGGTGAAGCCGGACCCACACCCCGGCCCTGGACCAATTCAGGAACCGACGGTGCGCGGTGGACTTCGATATCCCGAAGCACGGCGGCAGATGCCGCCAGGCGCAGCCGCTGGTCAGTACGCAGACGATGGCCGCGAGCACCGCCTCATCAGGCGTGTTCCACGTCCCGCCACCCTGGGGACGCACCCGCGAAGGCGGCAATAACGGCCGCGCGATCTCCCACAACCCGTCCGGAACGATCCACCCCCACCGCGAACTCCCCATGCCCCCACAACGGCCGACTCACCACATAGCACACGGTCTAAGCCCAATCGCCATCCGCCACGTGCGCGTGGGAGGCGTCCTGCTGGCGGGTGGTCCCCGCTTCGGCAACAGCATCTCCCGCCCGCGTTGCCCGCCGTTCGATCTCCCAAGTCGCCCGCCACTCGCTCGTCGGCCGGCGGTGCCTCGAACAGAACCAGAGCCGCAGCTCCCATGCTCCCGGCAGTCGATGATCCACCGCGAGCCGGGCCACGGTCGTGAAGTTCTCCGACTCCCGCTGGAACCACAGAGCCGCCTCTGCCGGGTTGCCGAACCTCTTGGGTTCGAGCGGTGGGCAGCTGGCCAACGACGGAAGTTGTCGGTTGCCGCCCATGACGTGGAGGGCCGCGTCCGCCGTGTGCACGTACCACTCCACCAGACGGCGCACCGCCCCGGCCCGCTCGGGCGCGGGGTCTTCCTCCTCCGCCAGCCGGGCCGCGTACACGCGCAGCAGGTCGTGGACCCCCCACCCGTCCCACGCGGTCTCCTCAGCCAGGTGCATACTCGCCAGCTGTTCGAGGAGCCCTCGTGCCACCCAGCTGGGGCGGTCCACCAGGGCGGCAGCCGCTTCAACCGCGATGTCGCTGCCGGGAAACAAGCCCAACAGCCGGAACGTCCTTCGCGCTTCGGGATCAAGATCGCGGTAGGAGCAGGAGAACGCTGACCGCACCGCCAACTCGTCCGCCGCCAAGACGTCCAGCCGTGCGCTATCCCGGATCAGGTCCGACGCCAGTTCGGCGACCCGGTGACGCGGAGACGCGACCACCCGCTCCGCCGCGATCCGCAGCGCGAGCGGCAGATGCCCGCACCGCTGCGCCAGGAGGCGCACGGACTCCGGCTCCAGGCGCGCCCGTTCCCCGATCGTCGCGGTCAACAGCTCGATCGAGCCCTCTGGAAGCATGGGCCCCAGCGCGATCCGCACCGCACCGTCGTTGACCGTCAACCCGCGCAGCCGCCGGCGGCTGGTGACCACGACTGCGCAACCGGCCGCTCCCAACAGCAGCGGCGCAACCTGCTCGTAGGTGCCCGCGTTGTCCACGACCACCAGCAACCGGCGGCCATCAGCAAGGCTGCGCATGAGCCCGGCACGTTGAGCGGTACTCGCCGGAATGCTCCCTGCCGCTACCCCGAGGGCGAGCAGGAACCCCTCCAAGACCTCTCCAGGATCGGCCCGCTCGCCGGACAGAGCGAACCCCTTCAAGTCCGCGAAAAGCACCCCGCCGTCAAAGCGGTGGCTCACCTGGTGGGCCCAGCGCACCGCCAGGGCGGTCTTCCCCGCTCCCGGAAGGCCATCGATCAGGACGGTCATCACCGTCCCGGCCCGAGCGGCCAACTCCAGAAGTTGATCAAGCTCTGCCAACTCGTGAGTTCGCCCGACGAAGGTGGCACCGGCACCTGCCGGAAGCTGTGCGGGACGTGGAAGCCGCTCCAGTCCGACGTCACGCTCTCCCACCACAGCCAAGGCGACCAACTCACCGCCGGCTCCCAGCACTTCGTCGCAGGCACGGGCAAGGCCCATCGTCGGTTCGCTGAAGCCGTTCTCGATCCTGCTCAACCACCCCGGGCTGACGTGCACCGCCGCAGCCAGTCGACGCTGAGACAGACCGCGTGCTTCCCGCCACCGCCGCACGCTTGGCCCAAATGTTGCCGTTCCACCGTCGCTCGAAAGTTGCATGATTCCCAGCGCTTCCGCTCAAGCGCTCTCCGCGCCCGCATCGTTAACGTCAGAACACGATCGTTGAACCCACCAAGCGACGCGCCTGAATGCCGTCTGGGTACCGAGACCTGCTCGACCTCCCCATTCCGCAGTCGCCGCATGGGAGTTGAAAGGCGATCACGCCTTCCTCCGGCTGGTCACCCGGGCGCCACGGCGACTACTACCCGACTCATACCCCACCTCGGTTCCCGCAGAGAAGAACAAGGCGACTCTATAAACGACCATCTGCCTCATCAATACCTGCCATAAACGGTCGGCTGAACCCCGCCCCCGGCCCCAGGAGGCCAACTTCGAACCCGAGCACGCTAGTTCGGCGTGGCATCCACATCGCGCGGTTCGACCTTCGACTTCAAGTTCACCGTGGCGAAAAGCCGCCTGGCAGGTTCCCGCCACACCGAAGTCGGCACGTGCGTGCCGGTTTCCAGCCGGAACCGGCACGCACGTGCCGACTTCCATCTTTCGCCCAGGGTCCGGGTTTCCAGAGCAGCGCAAGCCAGTAGGTTCTCTGGGGCGCTCCTCTAACGGGTATCTACGTCGAACGTGACACCAGCGGCGTGATCATCGCGAGACGAGCCGACGTGTCGGCCAGGGGACGAAGAACATGGGCGAAGACCTGGACCGGGCCCGTGTCCGTCTGAAGCGTGAGCTGAAAGGGCCCACGAGGAACATCGAACGCCATGGCTCCGCTTACCTCTTCCCCCTCCAGGTCTTCGAGCTGCTGCCCCAGCGCCGCCATAGGCCCTGCGGGATGGTGCTCTCGCGCGAAACGCAAGGTTGATTTCAACCGGGCGACCTGGTCCCCCCACGCACCTCCGAAGACACGACGAGCGTCCGGTTCGCTCACCAACCACGCGGCGAGGTTCATCCCGGGCTCCCACATACCCGGAAAACGCTCCTCCATCGCCGGGTTGACCGCGAGCACATCCCAGACTCCGTTCGTCAACACGGCGGGAATATCGAGATATCCCACGAGCAGGCGGAGCCCCTGGTACGTCGCCTCATCACCATCTGAGGAATCATGTCCCGGGACCGGGAGCAACCGCATCGTCTGAAGGAACAGGGCGGCCCGCGCTGTCTCATCCAGGAGTAGCGCATTCGCCAGACGCTCCAGCGTCACGCGTTCCAGGCGAACCGTCTCGCCGTGCTCAAACTTCCGGTACCAGCGCTCACTCACGCCAGCGCGCCCGGCTACCTCCGCTTGTGGCAAAGCCCGGCGTCTTCCCTCACGCTGTCCGGCAGAAAGACGCCAGCGCCTCAACATACTCGTCAGATCAGATTGCGGCCCGTCCCGACCGTGCTTTCTTTCCGCACGCGATTCGCCCACAACGGCATCGTCGGCAGATGGAGTGTGCTCTCGCCAGGTGGGAAAGGCCGTTCAGGTGGCTGCTTCTAGGTCGTCGAGCAACACGCTCGTGGCAGGAGTCGCCTTCTGAGTGCAGTCTGTGGGCCGATCCGGTGACCGGTATGGGCATCGAGGGGTGTCGGGCTGAACAACGCCGGGGTGAACGATAGCCATGCGTTTATGGATCTCCACGACCTCTGCTTCCGGCACGAACTCGACCAGCGGCTGTTCGACCTCTATGCCGCGCCCGATGCCGACAAGAACCGTCGGAGAACCATCCCTCGGGATGCGGAGGCAGCTCGCGCTCTGCTGGGTACGGTCAGCACGCTGACGGGCCACGCACCTTTCGCGAAGATCGCCCGCTGCGCCCTCGCGGCCCACGAGCGCTACCTACGGGAGGACGGGCTCAGCTTCGCCCTGTGCCGGGACAGCGCCCTGCGGGAGTTCTGCGGCGAGGGGGAGGACATCCGGTTCCTGGGCTGGGCCGCCCTCATTCTGGAGACCGTCCGCGTCCAGCTGGGAGACGATGCATTCGGTCCCTTCCTCCGTTGCGTCATCGAAGCCGAGAGCGCCTCGGCTGCCCAGCACGCGGAACGAGGCAGGGTCTGCGTGTAGCCGCCGGGACCGCCGGCCGCCCCCTCCCGCCGTCTCGCGCTGGGTGTCTGGGCACATGCTCAGCGTCGGTACCCTGGGGCGCATGTCTACCGTTCCCGTTCGCGTTCGTTTCGCCCCGTCTCCGACCGGCATGTTCCATGTCGGTGGTGCTCGGTCCGCTCTCTACAACTGGGCGGTGGCGCGACAGTCCGGGGGCACGTTCGTGCTGCGGATCGAGGACACCGACGCGGCGCGGAACAAGCCGGAGTGGATCGACGGGATCGTCAGCGCGCTCGCGGCGATCGGCATCCACGCCGAGGACCCGGCGTTCGAGGGGCCGTACTTCCAGTCGCGGAACGCCGACCGGCACCGGGAGGCGGCGCAGCAGCTCTTCGCTGCGGGACGGGCGTACTACTGCGACTGCACGCGGGAGCGGTTGAAGGAGCGCACCGGCTCGGAGCACCTCGGGTACGACGGGTTCTGCCGGGACCGGGAGTTGGCCTACGAGGAGGGGCGGGCGCTGCGGTTCCGGACGCCGGACGAGGGCGAGACGGTCGTGGTCGATCTGGTCCGGGGGAAGCCGGCGTTTCCGAACGGCACGATCGAGGACTTCGTCATCGCGCGGGGCGACGGGTCCCCCGTCTTCCTGCTGGCGAACGTGGTGGACGACCTGGACGAGGGGATCACGCGGGTCATCCGGGGCGAGGAACACCTGTCGAACACGCCCAAGCAGCAGCTGCTGTGGGAGGCGCTCGGCGCGCGGCCGCCGGTGTGGGCGCATCTGCCGGTGATCGTGAACGAGAAACGGCAGAAGCTGTCCAAGCGTCGCGACAAGGTCGCGCTGGAGGACTACCTCGCCGAAGGCTTCCTGCCCGACGCGTTGGTCAACTACCTGATGCTGCTGGGCTGGGGGCCGGGCGAGGACCGGGAGATCCTGCCGTATGAGGAGTTGGAGCGGCTCTTCCGGATCGAGGACGTCAACACCGCGCCGGCCTTCTTCGACGTGAAGAAGCTGACCGCGTTCAACGGCGATTACATCCGCGCCCTGTCGGCAGAGGAGTTCGTCGCCGCCTGCGCGCCGTGGCTCGTCGCGCCGAAGGCGCCATGGCCGGCGGAGGCGTTCGACCAAGCGGTCTTCGAGGCGGCGGCGCCGCTGGCGCAGACCCGGCTTGCGCTGCTGTCGGAGATCACCGCGTATGTGGACTTCCTGTTCCTCGACGAGCCGGTGGAGGACGAGGCATCGTGGAACAAGGCGATGAAGCCCGGCGCCGGCGACATCCTGACCGACACCCGGGCCGAGTTGGCCAACGTCGAGGGCTGGACGGCCGAGGAGTTGAAGGCCGTTCTGCTGGCCGTTGGTGAGCGGCACGGTCTGAAGCTGGGCAAGGCGCAGGCACCCGTGCGGGTCGCGGTCACCGGCCGGACGGTCGGGCTCCCGCTGTTCGAGTCCATGGAGTTGCTCGGCCGGGAGCGGGTGTTGGCCCGCCTGGACGCGGCGGCAGAGAAGTTGGGCGCGTAGTCAGGGGACCTCGGTGAGGAGGTCACCCCAGGCCCTGGTGAAGTAGTCGAGGTCGTACCGGGCCAGGGCCTCGTATGCCGCCTTGGTCTCGGTCTGGCGGGCCGCCGCGCGTTCCCGGACCTGCGTCGGGAGGTGACCGAGGTCCGGGGCCGGCTGGCCGGCAAGTGCGGCGAGGTTGCCCAGGCCAGCTACCGGGCGGATGAGGCAGGGCAGGCCGAGCAGGAGGGCCTCGGCCGCGCAGCGGCTCCATCCCTCCCGCATCTGGGGGAGGAAGACGCCCACGTCGCAGGCGCGGAGCAGGCGCAGGTACCGCTCACGTTCGACGTCGTAGTGCGCGCCGTCGAAGCGGATGGTGTTGCTGCCGCTGGTGATCACGCGCATCCCGGGGGCGTTGGACAGGGCTGCCGAGACCTCCTCGGTGCCTTTCCAGTGCACGGCCTTGCCGGCGTAGACGGCGATGGTGTTCGGGGCCAGGTCGAACTCCGCCCGGCAGTCGGCTCGATCGAAGCCGCGTGCCCGCTCGATCTCGGTCAGGTCGAAGGCGTTGTGGATGACTCGGACGTTGGGGACGCCCCGGGTCCGGAGGAAGTCGGCCCAGTAGGGGGCGACGCAGACCACGGCGGCGCACTGGGGCAGCAGCCGGAAGAGGCGCTCCCACAGCAAGGCCTCGACGGGGGCGGAGTCGTGTTGGAGCGGTTCGTAGTGGTGCAGGAGAAAGACGGTGCGGGCGCGCATCTCGGGGGTGAACAGCAGCAGGCTGAGGTCGTCCCAGACGAAGGATCCGGTGGCGCCGCGCAGTTCTTGGACGGCCGGGGCCAGGCGGGTGAGGTGGCGGAGCTTGCGCCAGCGGCGGACGCGGTAGGTGCGCTTGTGGTCGGGGATGGTGCGCCACTCCACGTTGTCGGCCGTCACCTCGTGAAGCATCCGCAGGTAGACCCGGCCGCCGGTGTGGCCGACCGGCTCCATCGAGTAGATGACTCGCTTCACGGCCGTGCCTTCCGTTGCTGTCGGACGTACTCGGCGTGGAGCCGCGCGCGCATGGTTGCCAGCTCGGGAGTGAGGTGGCGGGCGGTGTCGGCGAGGGGGAGGTGGAAGTCGTGCAGGTTCCGGAGGAATCGGCGGCGCCGGTCGGGGTTCGGCGATGCGCCGAGGTCGCGCAGGTTGTGGAGGCGGTCGGCGAGCCGGACCAGGAGGTCTTCGGGCGGCAGCGCGGCCTGCTTGGCACGCCAACGGGCGTCGTCGTCGAGGGACTTGGGGCGCTGTTCGAGTCGGTGGTCGGCCGTGATGGCCCGCAGACGGGTGGTGAAGGGGCGGCCGAGTTGGTGGCTGATCTCCGTCTCCGCCTCGGGGGCCACTTCCAGGGCGTCGTGGAGGAGGGCGAGGAGCAGGGTCTCGGGGCAGGCGAGGCCGATCTCCGTTCTCAGGAGGGTGACGACGGCGAGCGGGTGGTGGAGGTAGGGGGTGCCCTGGTCGCGGGTGTGGCCGTCGTAGACCGCGCGGGCGAGGCCGCCGGCGACGCGGGCGCGGGACTGCTCGTCCGGGTTCCAGGCGGCGGCGCCGAGCGCGGTCAGGATGTGGTCCGGGTCGATGGGGTTCATCTCCGTCTCATCTCGTACGGGGTTGCGAGGGGGTTGGGCACGTGGTCGGCGAGCAGCAGGGTGTTGCCGACGGTGAGGGCGTCGAGGCCGAGTTCGGCCGCCGCTGCGGCTGCCTGCTCGGCGGTCCGCAGGATCGGGGTGCCCTTGCGGTTGAGGGAGGTGTTGAGCAGCAGCGGCAGGCCGGTGCGTTCGCAGAACCGTTCGAGGAGTTCGCGCAGGCCCTCGTGGTCGGCGGTGACGGACTGGACCCGGGCGGTGCCATCGTGGTGAGTGACCGCAGCGACACGGTCGGCTCGGCACCGGCGGACGTGAGCGACGCGGTTCATGAACGGGTCGCCCTCCGACAGGAACCAGTCGGTGGTGTGCTCGGCGAGGACGGCGGGGGCGAACGGCCGGTAGGGGGCTCGTTTCTTGATCGCGTTGAGCCGGTCCCGGGTGGCGGCGTGGCCGGGGTGGGCGAGGATCGAGCGATGGCCGAGGGCCCGGGGGCCGAACTCCAGCGGCCCGCGTGCCCAGCCGACGATGCGGTGCTGCGCGAGCAACTCCGCCACGGTGGGCACCAGTTCCGGACCGAGGTCAGGCAGGACGCGGTAGCCGGGCGGCACCGCCGTCCCCGGCAGCGGGCCCGGGAGCGGGCCCCAGGCCGCGTCGGTCGGCACCGGCAGGCACTCCTGCCCGAGTTGGTAGTGCCAGCCGTAGAGTGCGGCGCCCACGGCGGTGCCGGCGTCGTGCGGGGCGGGCGCGACGAAGAGCGCATCGAAGCCGCTGTCGGCGGCCAGCCGGCCGTTGAGGTGGGAGTTCAGGGCGCAGCCGCCGGAGAACACCAACGCCGGGGCGTGGGTGAGCCGTTGTAGGTGGCGCGCTACGTGGACGACCGCTTCGGCGAAGACCTGCTGGGCGGCGGCGGCCAGGTCGGCCCGCTCGTCCTCCGGCTGCTCTCGGACGTTGGCGAGGGCCCAGGCGCGGCCGTCGAGCAGCAACGGCGTGCCGCTGTCCGCCGAGCCCCAGGGGTGGGCGATGTGGACCGCGCCGTCGTCGCCGAGCCGGACCAGTTCGCGAATCCTCGGTCCGTAGCGCTCGAGGTCGCCGAAGGCCGCGAGCGCCATCATGCTGCCCTCGGGCTCGTCGCCGGGCGGGATCACCCGTCGGGCCAGGTTCCGGTAGAAGTGCCCGAGGGAGGAGTGGACGCGTCGGGGACCGGTGGGGCCGGGGACGACGGCCGGCGTGCTCTGGTGGAGGCGGTCGATGTGATCGGGCCGCAGGTCGTACCCGGTGATGCGTTCCCGGCCCGGGCCGAAGTCGGAGCCGAGGGAGGAGCCGCCGGCGTCGAT
Organism: Streptomyces sp. 3MP-14; assembly: GCF_006334905.2. Taxonomy (NCBI): domain Bacteria; kingdom Bacillati; phylum Actinomycetota; class Actinomycetes; order Kitasatosporales; family Streptomycetaceae; genus Streptomyces; species Streptomyces sp. 3MP-14. The sequence goes on along the minus strand of NZ_VDLZ02000015.1, from coordinate 198,441 downwards.
GACGAGGCCGGCCGCGTGTTCGTGCCCGGAGAGCAGGTAGCCGGAGAGCACGTGGGCGGTGTGGTGGGAGAGCAGGCGGAGGCGCTGGCCGAGCGGGGCGGGCAACAGGGCGGCGAGTTCGTCCCGTTCCTCGGACAGCCAGGAGCCGGCGGCCGGGTTGGGGCGCATGGAGGCCGCCCACACGAGGTCCACCTCCGAGGAGTCGAGGCCGGCGGCTTCCAGGCACCACCGGAGCGCGTGCGTCGGGGCGCTGAGCGTGCCCTTGCGGGTGGCGTGGTGATGCTTGATGCCGCTCCAGCGTTCCTCTTCAGCCGCGTAGAGGCGGCCGTCTACTACCAGAGCGGCGGCGGTGTCGTGGTGGAAGTTGACTCCGAGAACGGCGGGCATGGCCGGTACCTCCGGGTGTGGGGTCAGGTGGCGAGCGCGGGGACGACGGTTGAGCCCGAGTCGGTGTACTCGTGGCAGCGCAGGCAGAACCGGAAGTGGTGGCCTCGCGGCGCGAACACCTTGGCGGCGAAGTCCTCGTCCCAGATGCTGAACTCGCTGTCGTCCTTCGCCATGGCGTTGAAGCAGCGGTAGCAGGAGCCGTCCATCTCGATCATCAGGTGCTGGTCGAGGTAGCGGTCGCAGAGGCCGCGCAACTCGTTCGCGGGCTGGCCGACATCGACGTGGTGGACGTGGTTGGTGACGTGGATGGCGCCGGTGCTGGCGCAGAGGCCGGCGAGCTGGTCGAGCCGGGTGGAACTGATGCCTTCCAGGACGCTGTTGACGACGACCGTCTTGCCGGTCTCGCGCAGCCGGGGGACGACGGCGTGGACCTCGTCGTAGTTCTGGTGCTCGTCGTCGCAGCCGATGAGGATCTGGTCGTAGGAGCGGAGGGTGGCCTCCATGATCCGCTGGTTGCGGGCCAGGGTGATGGCGTTGGTGCCCAGGACCATGACCCTGCCGGGCAGCCGGGTGCGGGCGAGCGTGCTGAGGGCGGGGAAGTCCCGGTGCACGGTGGGCTCGCCGCCGTTGATGTGCAGCTGCTGGAACGGGATGGTCTCCAGCCGGTCAAGGACCGTGGTGAACAGCTCCTGGGACATGTTCTCGCCCTGGGCGCCGTCGGCGAAGATGCAGAAGTCGCAGGAGCGGTTGCACTTCGTCGTGATCTTGATCTTCGCGGTCTTCAGGATGCGGGGCATGGCGAACTCCTCGGGTCAGGGGTGAACGTGACCGGGGGTGAGGCTAAGGAAGTCCTGGATGGTGGACTGCTGGCGGTGCCATTGGGCGAGGGCCGCGCGCAGGGTGGCGGCGGTGGTCGGCCCCGTCGGGATCAGGGCCGCCATCCGGGCGGCCAGCCGTTGGGCGGGGGTGGTCTCGTTCGCCGCGAGCGCGGTCAACGTCCGTGCGGCGGTGCGGAGTTCCTTCGCCTCTCGGCGGATCAGGTACTCCGTCGCCACGCCGGACGGCGGGGTGAGGTAGTACAGCCAGCGGGCGACGCGTACGCGGAGCATCCCGGCGGTCATCACCCAGTCGGTGCGCACGTGCTGCTCGTTCCGCCCCTCGGGCGGGCCCGGCGCGTCGGGCACGCGACGCATGGCCGCCTCCAGGGCGACGTGGGCGGCGCGGAGCAGGTGGCGCGGACTTCGGCGCCCGGCGTCGGGGCGTTGCTCGGCGTGCTGGAGGAAGAGTTCCGCGTACCGGTCCAGCCCGTCCGGCCGCCACTGGGTGAGGGCGGCCGTCTTGCCGGGGCAGCGGGTGCGGGTCGCCAGGGCGGTGGCGGCGAACCAGCAGGGGGCGAGGTAGTGCCAGGCCACGCAGTGGCGCCGGTACCCGTCGAGGTCCCCGGTCACGTTGTCGGTGCTGTCGGCCGCCAGTTGGTATCGGCCGCCCAGCCGGGAGTGGAGGATTCCCCGATAGAACCGCTCGTCGATCTCGCACCAGGGCGCCATCTGTGCGCGGGACGTCCAGCGTTGGAAGTCTCGGGCGGTTCCGCTGATGAGTGACCAGGTCGCCAGCTCGGGCGCGGCGACGTGCCGCCCCTCCGCTTCGTTGACGGTGAACGCGAAGCCGGGCGGATGTTCCAGGAGGCGCCGATGGGACACCTCTCGACTGACGGCGGCGTGCGCGGCGGCCAGCCGGTGGTTCCAGTCCTGCCAGTCGTCGGGGGGCTGAGGGAGGAGGACGCGGACGTCGATGTCGGAGAACGGGGCCAGCAGGTCGGCCGGCTGCCACTTGTGGGTGAGCATCGCGGCACCGACGCCGTGGGCGTTCAGTTCGCGTTCGTACAGCTCACCGAGCCTCCGGTAGGAGGGTCGTGTCTCGGCCGCCACCATCACCGCTCCCCGGTGGAGGCGCGCGAGCACGAGGGTCCGGCCGCGTCGGTGGGGAGGACGGGGAGCAGGGGCAGGACCGGGGTTCCCTCGGGGCGTTCCATCCGGTCCCAGCGCAGGTCGTAGTCCACGTAGTGGAAGCCCTGCCAGGCGTCGTTGGTGTCGCGGTCGAGCATGGCCTGGAAGAGGTGGGCGAAGGCGTCGCCGAGGGTGCCTTCGGCGAGGTGGGGCTTGAGGGGGATGTCGCGGTTGTGGAGGATGCAGGGTCGTGCCACGCCGGTGGGGGTGATCTTGATGCGGTTGGCGTCGGAGCAGGTGGCGCAGCTGGAGTTGGAGATGAAGCCGATCGATCCGGCCCAGCCGGCGGGGCGGAGGTACCGTCCCGGGCTGCGGACGCCCAGCAGGGTCCTGGGGACTTCTCCGGCGCCCGAGAACCACTCCTGGAGACGCTCGCGGACCTCGGCCTCGCTGATGAACTCGGCGTCGAAGAGGGCCTGCGCCGGGCCGATGTTCTGCAGCTCGATCAGGCGGACGGCGATGGGCAGCTCCCGGGCGAGCTGGGCCACGGCGAACGCGTCGTCGAGATAGGTGCGTTGGAGCACGCAGTTGATCTTGACGCGGAGGCCGAGGGCGAGGGCGGTGTCGAGGGTGCGCCGGGTGGTGCCAGGGTCGCCGCCGCCCATGATCGCGGCCGACCTGGCCGGGTCGAGGCTGTGGAGGCTGAGGTTGAGGTAGGTCAGGCCGGCGGCGTGGAGCTGCTCGACGCTGAGCCCTCGGCGCAGGTTGCCGTGGCTGGTGATGCCGATGGCGGCGCCGGGTCCGAGGCCTTCGGCCAGGCCGGCGATGACGTCGAGGATGTCGGCCCTGAGGGTCGGCTCCCCACCGGAGCAGTGCGCCTTCCTGATCCCCCAGGCGCCGGCCTCGGCGGCGATGGCCGCGTAGTCGCGGGCGGTCAGCGGGCGGTCCTTGTGGCCGTAGTCCGGCATACAACGGGGCTTGCAGAAGACGCAATCCAGGTTGCACAGCGAGTTCAGGGTGAGCGCCAGGTAGGGGTGGTTGCGGCCGGTCGCCGCGAACGCGGCGACCAGGCCTCGCTGGGGTTCGTCGAGCATGAAGCTGCCTCCTATGAAGGAGCGGGGGAAGTCGGCGCCTCGGCCAGGCCGTTGAGCACCCGGCTGGTGAGGTAGCGGTGCAGGTTGTCGGCGAAGAACGCGACGGCCGCGTCCATGTAGGCGCGCCTGAAGACGGAACTCTTCGGCGTGAGCACGACCCGGGGATGGAGCCTCAGCGGGTGACGGGCCGGCAGCGGCTTCGGTTCGTAGACATCCAGGCCCGCGCCGCGCAGGTGGCCGGCGTCGAGGGCGGCGAGGAGCGCCTGCTGGTCAACGGTCACCGCACGGCCGAGGTTGAGGAAGACAGACCCCGGCTTGAACGCCGGGAAGAGGTCGTGGTCGAAGAAGCGGTCCGTGGCTCGGGTGGCCGGCAGCAGATCGACCACCACATCGGCGACGGCGACGGCCTGACGCACCTGTGGCGGGCGCGTCCAGGTGATTCCGCCGCTGGTCGCGGCCGGCGGCGTCCGGCGCACCCCGATGACGCTCATGCCGAAGGCGTGTGCGGCGCGGGCGAGGTGTTCGCCGACGGCGCCGCAGCCGACGATGGTCATCGTCGCCCCCGCCAGGTCGAAGAACTCCTCGGCCAGCTCGTCCTTCCACCACGCCCGGTTCCGTTGGACGCGCTGGCTCTGGAAGAGCCCTCGGGAGAAGCCCAGGACCAACCCCATGGCGTGCTCCGCCATGGGGCGGCCGTGGAACCCGTACGAGCGGGTCAGCGCCACGCCCGCCGCGTGCGCCTCGGTGACGGGCAGGTGATCGGTGCCGGCGGCCGGGGAGGCGATCCAGCGCAGCCGGGGTGCGTTGACCAGCCAGGAGGGCTCGAACCGCCACCCGAAGTAGACGTCGGCCTCGGCCAGGTGACGTGGCGCCCGCTCCTCGTTCACCACGCGGAACGCGACGTGGGGGAAGGCGGCCCGCAGAGAGCGTTCATGCGCGGTGGAGAACCGCCAGAAGGTGTGGCGCGACTCCAGGTTGACCAGCACCACCGTCTGGTTCACCGCTCCGCGCCCACCGTCGTCGGCCCGGCCGCCAGGGCCCACGGCGCGACGCGGCCCAGCGCCGACCGGATGTTGGCCTCGTAGTCGTGGCGGGTGCGCACCAGGACCGTGCCGTTCCTCCGGAGTTTCGTGCGCTCCTGCGGCCGGACGGTCAGGGCGCGGTGCAGGGCTGCGGCCAAGGACCTCGGGTTGCGTGGTGCGGCGGTGAAGCCGGTTCGTCCATCGACCACGGTCTGGGCCAGCCCCCCGGCACTGGTCGCGACGACCGGGCCCGCGCCGGCCGCGAACGCTTCCAGGGGAATGCGCCCGAAGGGCTCCTCGCGCGAGGGAACGACGACGGCGCGCAGGGCCGGGCTGTGCAGCCAGGCCCGAATGGCGGGGCTGAAGTGGCTGATCAGGTTCGCGTTCAGGTCGTAGGCGCGGATGCGCGCCGCCAAAGCCTGCTGGTAAGGCGTCAGGCTTTCGTGACGGTCCGAGGTCACCGCCGCGAGCAGAAGGTGGGGAACGCGCCTCCCCTGCCGCTTCAGGATGTGAAGCGCCTCCAGGAGGTCTTCGAAGCCTTTGGTGGGCACGGCGCGGCCCATGGCGAGGAGGAAGCCGGACTCGGCGCCGGCGGGTAGGGGCGGCAGGTTTCGCGGCCTGGTCGTCTCCTCGTGAACCAGCCCGTTCGGGATGTTCACGACGTTCGCCCGGGGCACGGAGTAGTGGGTGGTGAGGTGATCTCCCATGTGCGTGGAGATGGCCCCGACCCACCCGCCTCGGGCGGTCGCCTCCCGCAGGGCAGCGCCCTCCCAACCGATCCGAGCAGCGTCCCCGCTCCCGTCCAGCAGTCCAGTGGAGCGGGGCACGAGCAGGAGGTCCATGGCTGGCGAGATGTGGGAGGCGAGGCCGAGCAGTGGAGTGTCGAGCCCGATCAGGAGGCATCGGCCCACGCGGCCGGCAACGCGTCGAACCTCCTCCCCCGCCAGGGCGCACAGCGCGCTCGTGCCCTGAACCGAGCCCGGCGGAGCATGGACCTCGGGGAGCGTCACGACCTCGGCCGAGACCCGCCGCAGCAACTCGCGGACCTCGCGGGTCCACCGTTGATCGTGTGCACCGGCTCCCTCGGGGACGCCCGGGGTGATCACCGTCAGCCGCCCAGCCGGCAGGAGACGGCTCAGAGCCGTGAGGAAGGCCCGGTTGCTGAAGCCGGTCCCCGAGGCCGCACCGTGGAAACCCTCGTGGAGGGCCACGGCGACCCGGGGCTGGCCGGCGGCTCTCGACGCATCGGAACGCGAGGTCCGCGAAGCCACCTGCGCGGAACGAACCATCGCCTACCTCCTGGGAGAACGAGAGCGGGGATCGCTCCCAGGACACCGGAGGGGACCAGTCGCGCGGGACCCGATCAACGGGTCAACTCGGTCAACTTCTCCCGGGCACCGGTGAATTGACCGCAGCGGAGCGTCACCATGGAGCGGCGGGGTGAGGGGGGCGGCGCCGCATCCGCCGCACCCTGCTGCCCGAGCGCGGGCTCAAGGGTCGGCGTGCCACGCTGACCTGGCACGGCGCCATCGGGCTGTGGGTCGCCCTCGTCCTGTGCTTCCTCTCCGTCACCGGGCTGACCTGGTCCAGGTACGCCGGCGAGAACATCACCCAACTCCGTGCCGAACTGTCCTGGGAGACCCCGGCCGTCGACACCTCCCCACCCGGCGCCGGCGGGGACTCGGGCCACTCCACCCACGGCGCACACGCCGACGGCGACGACGAACACGGCGAGCACGGGGAACACGGCGGGCACGGGGAGCACGGCGGGCACGGGGAGCACGGCGGGCACGGCGACGGCGCGGCGGAGGCCGACGGGATCACCGCCGGCCAGGCCCTGGAGAGCGGCCGGGCCGCCGGGCTGCGTGACCCCGTCGAGATCGTCTACCCGACCGAGCCCGGCGGCGCCTTCGCCGTCAAGGAGATCCAGGCCCAGTGGCCCACCCGCGCCGACGCCGTGGCCGTCGCCCCCACCACCGGCGAGATCACCGACACCGTCCGCTTCGAGGACTACGGCCTGGCCGCCAAGCTCGCCCGCTGGGGCATCGACGGCCACATGGGGCTCCTCTTCGGCCTCCCCAACCAACTGGTGCTGATCGGCGTCGCGCTCTCCCTGATGACCCTGATCGTGCTCGGCTACCGCATGTGGTGGCTGCGCCGCCCCACCCGGGGCGGCGGCCTGGCCTGGGGGCGACCGCCGCGACGCGGGACCTGGCGCCGGGCACCGTGGCCGACGCTGGTCCCGCTTCTCGCGGTGGCCGCCGTGATCGGCTGGTACGTCCCCCTCCTCGGCCTCTCGCTCCTGGCGTTCCTGGCTGTCGACGCCGCGCTCGGCGCCCGGCACCGGCGACGCGCAGCGGCCGGCACCACCACACCGGCCGGGAGCGCCGAACCGGCCGCCACGGGAGGGGAACGCCCCGACGCCTGAACCCCGGCGGACCACGACGTCGTCCGGCGCGGATGGGCCGCCGCGTCTCACCCGCCGCGTCTCACCCGCCGGGGACCGGCCTCGGGCGGGGCCCGTCGTAGGAGGCCAGCGGGCGGATCAGGGCGTTGTGGGCGAGCTGTTCGGTGATGTGCGCGGTCCAGCCGGTGACGCGGCTCATCACGAAGATCGGGGTGAACGTCGGGATGTCGAAGCCCATCAGGTGGTAGGCGAGGCCGGCCGGGTAGTCGAGGTTCGGGTGGATGCCCCTGCGGCTGATCATGGCGTGCCGCAGCGCGGCGTGCAGGGTGGCCAGCCGGGTCGTCTCGGGGTCGGTGGCGCGGGCCACCAGGCGGTCGAGCGCCTCCTGCATGATCGGCACCCGGGAGTCGCCGTCGCGGTAGACGCGGTGCCCGAAGCCCATGATCCTCCGCCGGTTGGCGAGGGCAGCGTCCAGCCACTCCTCGACCCGCCGGGCGTCGCCGATCTCCCGCAGCATGTGCAGCACGGCCTCGTTGGCGCCGCCGTGCAGCGGTCCCTTGAGGGCGCCGACGGCGGCGGTGACGGCGCTGTAGAGGTCGGAGAGGGTGGAGGTGACGACGCGGGCGGTGAACGTCGAGGCGTTGAAGCTGTGTTCGGCGTACAGGACCAGGGAGATCTCGAAGCAGCGGACAACCTCCGGGTCCGGCACGCTGCCGAAGCACATGTGGAAGAAGTTCTCCGCGTACCCGAGGCCGGGGTCCGGGGGGATCGGGGCGAGGCCCCGGCGGCGGCGCTGGTCCGCCGCCACGACGCCGGGCAGCCTGGCCAGCAGGGTGAGGGACTTGGCCCGGTTGGCGGCGGGGCTGCCGTCGTCCTCGGTGGGGTCCTCGGCGCCGAGGAAGCTGACGGCGGTGCGCAGCACGTCCATCGGGTGGCAGGTCTCGGGCAGTCGGGCGAGCAGTTCCAGGGTGGTGCGGTCCAGCGGGCGCAGGGCGCGTTCGCGGGCCTGGAACTCGCTCAGCTGGGCGGGGGTGGGCAGTTCGCCGTGCCAGAGGAGGTGGGCGACCTCCTCGAAGGAGCGGCGGGCCGCCAGCTCCTGAACCGGGTAGCCGCAGTAGGTGAGGGAGTTGGTCTCCTGGATCACGGTGGAGATCCCGGTGGTGTCGACGACGACACCGGCGAGGCCGCGGCGGATCTCCGGCGTGGCGGTGGTCATGGGCGGGTGCCTTTCGTCGCGTCAGGTGCCGGGCGGCAGGGTGAAGGTGTGGACGGAGGAGTCGAAGGTCGCGTAGGCGTCGTAGCCGAGCAGTTCGTAGAGCCGGGAGCGGGTCTGCATCCGGGGCAGCAGGGACTCCTGGGTGCCCTCCCTGGCGAGGGTGCGCAGCCCGTCCTCGACCGCGCCCAGGGCGAGGCGCAGCAGCGTCACGGGGTAGAGGGCGATGTTGTAGCCGAGGCTCTCCAGGGTGGCCACGTCCAGCAGAGGTGTCCTGCCGAACTCGGTGAGGTTGGCGAGCAGCGGCACGTCGATCGCCGCGCGGAACGCCTCGTACTCGGAAGGGTCGGCGAGGGCCTCGGGGAAGATCGCGTCGGCGCCGGCGTCGACATAGGCCCGCGCGCGGTCGATCGCCGCCCGCAGCCCCTCGACGGAACGGGCGTCGGTGCGGGCCATCAGCACGAAGTCGGGGTCGCGGCGGGCGTCGACGGCCGCCCTGAGCCGGCGGACCATCTCCGCGCGGGGCGTGATGGTCTTGCCGTCGAGGTGGCCGCAGCGCTTGGGGTTGACCTGGTCCTCCAGGTGCAGGCCGGCCAGGCCGGCGTCCTCCATCAGCTGCACCGTGCGGGCGGCGTTCAGCGGCTCTCCGAAGCCGGTGTCCGCGTCGACGAGGACCGGCAGGTCGGTGACCCGCGTCGTCTGCTGGGCCCGGCCGGCGACCTCGACGGAGGTGGTCAGGCCGATGTCGGGCAGGCCCAGGTCGGCGGCGAGTACGGCGCCGGAGAGGTAGACCGCGTCGAAGCCGGTGTCCTGGATGAGCCGCGCGGACAGCGGGTTGATCGCGCCGGGCACGCGCAACAGCCGGCCGGAGGCGAGCTGTTCGCGGAACGCGCGGCGGCGCTCGGCGGGCGTGGTGCGGGTGTGCGGCATCAGAACAGGCCCTTCGGGAACTGGGCGTCGCGCGCGGCGACGGCGTCGGTGTCCACGGTGGGGAAGAGCCCGTCGAGTTCGGCGGCGGTCAACTCGGCCAGGTTTCCGGCGGTGTTCAGGAACGCGTCCTGGTCGGCCGGGGCGACGACGCCCGCCGCGAGGGTGCGGAACTTGGCCTGGTAGGCGGGCCGGTCGAACGGTCGGGCGCCGGCCGGGTGGGCGTCGGCGACCGCGAGTTCGTCCTCGATGACCGCGCCGTCGTCGAGGGTGACCACCGCGCGGCCGCCGAACGCGCGGCGCTCCGGGTCGGGGTCGTGGTAGCGGCGGGTCCACTCCGGGTCCTCGACGGTGGTGATCTTCCGCCACAGCTCCACGGTCGCCGGGCGGCCGGCGCGCTCGCGGGCGTAGGAGCACTCGTGGTGCCAACCCCCGTCCTCCAGGGCGACGGCCAGGATGTAGGGCACCGAGTGGTCGAGGGTCTCCCGGCTGGCCGTGGGGTCGTACTTCTGCGGGTCGTTGGCGCCGGAGCCGATCACCCGGTGGGTGTGGTGGCTGGTGTGCAGGACGATGGAACGCACCCGGTCCAGTGGGCCGGTCCGCTCGCGCAGCCGGCGGGCCAGGTCGATGACCGCCTGGGCCTGGTACTCGGCGGAGTGTTCCTTGGTGTAGGTGTCGAGGATCGCGCGGCGCGGTTCGCCCGGTTCCGGCAGCGACACCCGGTAGTCGGACGCGGGCCCGTCCAACATCCAGGCCAGGAAGCCGTCCTCGCCCTCGTAGATCGGGGAGGGCGAGGTCTCGCCGCGCATCGCCCGGTCCACCGCCTCGATCGCGGCCTTGCCGGCGAAGGCCGGGGCGAACGCCTTCCAGCTGGAGATCTCGCCCTTGCGGGACTGGCGGGTTGCGGTGGTGGTGTGGACGGCCTGCTGGACCGCCTGGTAGACGGTCTCGGTCGGCAGCCGCAGCAGCGCGCCGAGGCCGCAGGCGGCGGCCGCGCCGAGGTGGGCGACGTGGTCGACGCGGTGCTCGTGCAGGCAGATGCCGCGCACCAGCGCCACATGGATCTCGTACGCGGCGACGATGCCCCGCAGCAGGTCGGCCCCGGTGCGGCCGGCGTGCTGGGCGACGGCGAGCAGCGGCGGGATGCTGTCGCCCGGGTGGGAGTAGTCGGCGGCGAGGTAGGTGTCGTGGAAGTCCAACTCCCGCACCGCCGTGCCGTTGGCCCACGCCGCCCACTCCGGCGAGACCCTGGCGTCGGCGCCGAAGACGGAGGCGCCGCGCGCGGCGGCCGGGTGGGCGGCGGCCGGGTGGGCGGCGGCCTGGGCGCGGGCGACGGCGACCGGGCGGCGTGGCAGGGCGGCGACGGCGACCGACGCGTTGTCGATCACCCGGTTGACGGCCATCGCGGCGCTGTCGGCGTCCAGTTCGCGGGGCTCCTCGGTGTTCGTCGCCACGGAGGCGAGCCGCCAGGCGAGCTGCTCCTCGCGCGGGAGCCGGCTGGTGCTGGGGTGGACGCGGACACGGTGCTCGATCACGGGACTCCTCGCGGTTGCGGAACGGTGCTTCCGGTGCCGTCATGATCGACACTGGCCCATCGGGCGACCGCCACGCCACCGAGCCAACCTGTGGAATCCGTACAGCGTCACGCTGCGAACCCGCGAATACTGCGAACGAAGCGAATGCTACGTTCGCAATTGGCTCCCTAGAAGCCGCGAGGAGCCGCGAGGAGCCGCGAGAGGGGAGGTGGGCGCCATGGCGGGACGCGCGGCGGGCCCGAAGGTCTACGCCCACGCCAAGCTGCGCCGGCTGCGCCGCGAGCGCGGCATGAACCAGGTCGAGCTGGCGGGCGCCCTCGGCATCTCCACCAGCTACGCCAACCAACTCGAACAGAGCCAGCGCCCGTTGACGGCCTCCGTGCTGCTGCGGATCGCCGAGGTCTTCGGCGTGGACGCCGCGTTCTTCTCCGACGCGGACGAGGACCGGCTCGCCGCCGACCTGCGGGACGCGCTCGCCGACGAGGCGTGCGGCGTGCCGCTGCCGGCGGCCGAGGAGATCAGCGAGGCCGCCCGGGACCACCCGGAGGTGGCCCGCGCGCTGGTCGCCCTGCACCGCCGCTACCGCGACGCGGCCGAGCAGGCCGCCGCGCTCGGCTCCCCCGGCGGGACGCCCCTGCCACCGGCCGAGCCGCACGACGAGGTGCGGGACTTCTTCTACGCCCACCACAACCACTTCGAACCGCTGGACGCCGAGGCCGAACGGACCGCCGACGCGCTGGACCTCCGACCGGGCAGGGCGGCCGACCCGCTCACGGCGCTGCTCGCCGAGCGCCACCGCGTCCGCGTCGTCCAGGCCGTCCCCGGCCGCGCGGGCGACGCCCGACGCTTCGTTCCCGACGCCGGGCTGCTGTTCCTCTCGCCCTGGCTCAGCGACGGTCAGCGCGCCTTCCAACTCGCCACCCAGCTGGCCCTGTTGGACCACGGCCCGCTCCTGGACCAACTCGCCGCCGGCGCCACGGGGCTGACCTCGCCTGAGTCGTTGGCGCTGGCCCGCATCGGCCTGGCGAACTACTTCGCCGGCGCCCTGCTGATGCCGTACCCGGCCTTCCACTCCGTCGCCGAGGAGGTGCGCTACGACATCGAGCTGCTCTCGGCGCGCTTCGGCGTCGGCTTCGAGACCGTCTGCCACCGGTTGAGCACCCTGCAACGCACCGGGCGGCGGGGCGTCCCGTTCTCGTTCCTGCGGGTCGACCGGGCCGGCAACATCTCCAAGCGCCAGTCGGCGAGCGACTTCCACTTCTCCCGGCTCGGCGGCACCTGCCCGCTGTGGACGGTCTACGAGGCGTTCTCCGCACCCGGCCGCATCCTCACCCAGGTCGCCGAGATGCCGGACGGCAAGCGGTACTTCTGGGTCGCGCGGACCATCACCCGGGGCGGCTTCGGGCACCACGCCCCGCGCGCCGAGTTCGCCGTCGCCCTGGGCTGCGAGCTGCGTCACGCGCACCGGCTCGTCTACGCCGAGGGCGTCGCCCTGGACGACCCGCGCGCCGCCACCCCGATCGGCCTCGGCTGCCGCATCTGCGAGCGCCGGGACTGCGCCCAACGCGCCCGCCCACCGGCCGGCGGACGGCTGACCATCGACCCGGACCGGCGCACCTACGTGCCCTATCCGGTGGAGCGCACCGACCGGTGACGGCGTTCCGGTCGGTGCGCCACGTCGCCGGCGAGGGCGTCGGCGTCCTCGCCTCCGGGCAACACGGTCCGGGCGGCGGCCGGCAACTCCTCGACCACCGACAGGCGTTGACGACCCGTGAGGGCGGCGCTACGGTGCCACCGATATAGCGAACATCGTTCGATATATCGACCACCACGCCCCGACGGGCCGGCGAAGCAACACGCTCTCACCTCGAACACCACCGCCGACCGCGCGGGTGGGATCACCCCCGTCGTCCCCGCGCTCGAAGGCGTCCCGCCGCATCCGGTCCCGCCCGCGCCAACGAAACCAGCACCAACGAAAACCCGCGCCATCGGAACCCGCGCCAACGGAAAGGGCACACCCATGAGAACCGGCCTCCTCCGCCTGTCCGTGCCGCTGTTCGCGCTCGCGCTGCTGCTCACCTCCGTCCAGATGGCGGGCGGGCAGCGGGCCGCGTCGGCGCAGGAGCCGTACACCGGCTACCTGATGGCGCACTTCACCGGCGAGCACCCCGACGGGGAGCAGCTCCACCTCTCCCACAGCGACGACGGCCTGCACTGGACGGACCTCAACGGCGGTCAGCCCGTGCTGCGTTCGACGGTGGGCACGCGCGGGGTGCGCGACCCCGCGCTCGTTCGCTCACCCGAGGGCGACCGCTACTGGATCGTCGCCACCGACCTGCACATCGGCAGCGGCACCTCCTGGGACGACGCCATGAACCGTGGCAGCACCTCCCTCGTGGTGTGGGAGTCGAAGGACCTGGTCACCTGGTCCGAGCCGCGCCTGCTGGACGTCGCCGGCGCGATCGCCGACGCCGGCAACGCGTGGGCGCCCGAGGCGATCTTCGATCCCGACACCGGCGACTTCCTCGTCTACTGGGCGACCAACTCGACCGTCGACGAGGTGCGCAAGCACCGCATCTGGTACGCGCGCACCCGCGACTTCGTCACCGCCTCCGAGCCGCGGGTCTACATCGACCGCCCCGGCGACCAGGGCATCATCGACACCCAGATCATCGAGGTACCCGACGGCACCGGAGGCTGGCGCTACTACCGCGCCTCCGGCGACGGCCAACTCACCGTCGAGGCCGCCGACTCCCTCCTCGGCACCTGGACCCGCCTCGGCGACCTCTCCCACCTGGGTCTGACGGGGAGCGATGTCGAGGGCCCGATGTGGGCGAAGTTCAACGACCGGAACGAGTGGGCCCTCTGGCTCGACCAGTACGCGACCGGCCGTGGGTACCTGCCGTTGGTCTCCCCGGACCTGGGCGACACCCACAACTTCCAGCGCACCGACGGACACGACCTGGGCGACACCCGCAAGCGCCACGGCTCGATCCTCAACCTGACCTCCGCCGAGGAGCAGCGGCTCCTCAGGCGCTGACCGGGCCGAAGCCGAGCCGCGGCGTCGGCCGCCCCGGCCCACCGGCGCCGGAGACGGCCCGTCCGCCCGACCACCCTCCCGCCCCCAAGGAGCCCGCCATGCCAACGCGCCGAACCCTCCTGGCCACCGCGCTGGCCGCCAGCGCCGCCTCCGTGCTGCCGGCCGGGGCCGTCCAGGCGCGGACGTCCTCCGCCGCCGCCACGGCCTACGCCATGGCCTACTTCAAGGAGTCACCGAACGAGACGGACGACAGCTACGCCCTCCACCTGGCGGTCAGCACGGACGGCCTGAACTGGACGCCGCTGAACCAGAACGACCCGGTGGCCACCCCGACGGCCGGCACCCAGGGGCTGCGCGACCCGTTCCTCCAGCGCAGGCAGGACGGCACGTTCGCCGTGCTGGCCACCGACCTGAAGGGGCGCGTGTTCGACCAGAACAACCAGTACATCCACGTCTGGGACTCGGCCGACCTCACCTCGTTCACCGGGTACCGCCGGGTGCACCTGCACGACCTGGCCACCCACGCCTGGGCACCCACCTCCTTCTGGGACCCGGCCCGAGGCGCGTACGCCGTGGTCTACTCGGCCCACAACGGCACCCGGGACGTCTTCCTGGTCAACTACACGACGGACTTTGTCACGATGGGACCGCCCGAGGTCTACTTCGATCCCGGATTCGGCGTGCTCGACGGCTATGTGCTGCCCCGCGCCGGCGCGTTCTACCTGGCCTACAAGAACCTCGACACCGGCTACCTCCACGTGGCCAGGTCACCCGACGGTGCGCCGAACACCTACACGACCCTGACGGGCGGCCTGCGGCAGGGCCAGGCCATCGAGGCGCCCATCCTGGTCGCGTCGCCCACGGACGAGACGTTCTGGCTGTGGGGCGACTCCTTCTCCCCCAGCAACGCCGTCTTCTACGCCTGGGGGTCGGCCGACCTCGACGGCGACACGTGGTCGCCGCTGAACCAACGCGACTACACCGCGCCGATCAGTGCCAAGCACGCCGGGATCACGCCGATCACCGAGGCCGAGTACGGCACCCTGGTGGCGCGGTGGGGTGAACCACGGTGGCGACGGCTCAAGTCCTACAACCACCCGGACCGCTATGTGCGGCACGCGAACCACGTCGCCCGACTCGATCCGTTCCCCCTGGAGCCGCCGGCCGACCAGCAGTGGCGCCTGGTGCCCGGGCTCGCCGACCCCGGGGGCACCTCGTTCGAGTCGGTGAACCTCCCGGGCAGCTACCTCCGGCACGTCGACTTCGCACTGCGCCTGGCCCCGCAGGACGGGACCGCGCTCTTCGCCGAGGACGCCACCTTCCACGCCGAGCCGGGCCTGGCCGACTCGGCGTGGGTTTCCTTCCGGTCCCACAACCACCCGGACCGCTACGTGCGGCACCAGGGCTTCCTCCTCCGCCTCGACCCGATCGACCCCGCGGCACCGCAGGCGGCACGCGAGGACGCCACGTTCCGGATCACCCCCTGATCCGGGCCCACCGGGTCGCCGCGACGGGAGTCGGGGGACGGCGCGGCGGGGGCGGCGCGGCGAGGGCGCCGGCTCACGGGGTGTCCTGGGTGGGGCGGGGGCGGCGGACTCGCGGAGCAGGCGCAGGCCGTTGAGGGCGACGATGACGGTGGAGCCCTCGTGTCCTGCGACACCCAGCGGCAGCGGGAGCGTGCCGGTCAGGTCCCAGACGACGAGGACGGCGATGAACGTTCCGGCGATGGCCAGGTTCTGGATCACCAGGCGGCGGGCGGCGCGGGAGAGTTGGACGACGGCCGGGATGGTGGCGAGTTCGTCGCGGACGACGACGGCATCGGCGGTCTCCAGGGCGAGGTCAGAGCCGGCCCGTCCCATGGCAATGCCCACGTGGGCGGCGGCCATGGCGGGGGCGTCGTTGACGCCGTCGCCGACCACGAGCACGCGGCGGCCGGCGGCCTGCCACGCTTGGACGACGGCGACCTTGTCCTGGGGCAGCAGCCCCGCGCGGACCTCGGTGATGCCGACCTCGGCGGCCAGGCGGCGGGCGGCGCGCTCGTTGTCGCCGGTGAGCAGGACGGGGGCGCGGCCGGTGAGTTCGGTCAGCGCCGCGACGGTCGCCCGCGCGTCCGGCCGCAGCCGGTCGGCGATGCCGAGCACACCCACCGGCGTTCCCTCGGCCAGGACGGTCACGGCGGTGCGGCCGGCTTCCTCCAGCTCGGCCACGGCCGTTCGGTGCGGGGAGCCGGGAGCGTCGGTGAGGAGGCGGTCGGAGGCGCCGACGGTGACGGTCCGGCCGTCAACGGTGGCGGTGACGCCCCGGCCGGGCGTGGAGGTGAAGTCCTCGGCGCTCGCGATGGGCAGGTCGCGTGCGCGGGCGGCGGCGACGACCGCGCGGGCGAGCGGGTGTTCGCTGGGGAGTTCGGCGGAGGCGGCGAGGGCCAGGAGCGCGGCGTCGTCCAGCCTGCTGCCCGGCAGCGGGCGGATGTCGGTGACGTGGGGTGAGCCTTCGGTGAGGGTGCCAGTCTTGTCCAGGGCGACGGTGTCGATCTCGCCGAGGCGTTCCATGACGACGGCGGACTTCGCGAGCACGCCCCGGCGCCCGGCGTTGGCGATCGCGGACAGCAGCGGCGGCATGGTGGAGAGCACCACCGCACAGGGCGAGGCGACGATCATGAACGTCATGGCCCGCAGCAGGGCCGGCTGGAGCGCTTCGCTGAAGGCGAGCGGGACGCCGAAGACGGCGAGCGTCGCGACGACCATGCCGACCGAGTAGCGCTGCTCGATCCTCTCGATGAACAGCTGGGTCGGCGCCTTGGTCTCGGACGCCTCCTCGACCATCCGCACGATCCGGGCGATCACCGAGTCCGACGGGTTCCGCCCGACGCGCACGCGCAGCGCTCGGGTGCCGTTGACGGTCCCGGCGAACACCTCGTCACCGACCTGTCTGGGCACCGGCAGCGGCTCGCCGGTGATGGTGGCCTGGTCGACGTCGCTGGCCCCGTCCACCACCCGACCGTCCGCGCCGACGCGCTCACCGGGGCGGACCAGGATCGTGTCCCCGACCGCCAGGTCCTCGGTGTCCACCGTCTCCTCGCCTCCGCCGGGCAACAGGCGGCTCGCGGTGGTGGGCGCGAGATCGAGCAGTCCGCGCACGGAGTCCGCAGTCCGCGCGGTGGCGACGGCCTCCAGCGCGCCGGAGGTGGCGAAGATGACGATCAGCAACGCGCCGTCCAGCACTTGGCCGATCGCGGCGGCCCCGAGCGCGGCCACCACCATCAGCAGGTCCACGTCCAGCGTCCTGTCCCTCAGGGCCTTCAGCCCCTCCCAGCCGGGCTCCCACCCGCCGGTGACATACGTCGCGGCGAACAGCGCGCTCCACACCCATCCCGGGCCGTCCAGCAGGTGGAAGGGCAGGGCGAGCAGGAACAGCACGAGCGCCGCCAGCGCCCACCGGGCCTCCGGCAGGGCCAGCAGGCGCGTGCGGCGCCGCGACAGAACCTGGTGCGGGCCGCCGGCCGGGAGCGCGGGCGGCTGGTCGAGAACGGAGGACGAGGTCATGGCAGAACGACCCTTCACGGGGCGAGGGCAACCACCTCACCATACAGGAATATATGAACAGGTCTTCAAGTATAGGCGGTAGGATGGGGCGCATGGGCCACCGAAGCGTCACCACCGGCAGCGCCAGCACCCGCGAACGTCTCGACGCGGTCGGCACCACCGACGTCGCCGCCACCCTCCAGGCCCTGGCCACCCCCTCCCGGCTCTACATCCTCGCCCGCCTCCAGGAGGGGCCCTGCTCCGTCGGGGACCTCGCCGAGGCCGTCGGCATGGAGAACTCGGCCTGCTCCCACCAACTGCGCCTGCTGCGCAACCTCGGCCTCGTCACCGGCGAACGAAAGGGCCGCAGCATCGTCTACTCCCTCTACGACAACCACGTCGCCGAACTCCTCGACCAAGCCCTCTACCACGTCGAGCACCTGCGCCTGGGCCTGCACGACGCCCCGGCCCACGGAGCCGACCGAACCACCGCCACACGCTGAATCACGGTCCCGCCGGCCCTCCACCGCGCCGACCTCGCCCCGAACCGTTCACGCCCCATCACCCCACGGCGAGCCGTGTCTGCCGGCACAGGGCGTGGGAGTGACGGTCCTCGGACACGGAATTCATCCCCGAGTTGCTTCTCGGGCTGGTAGGTCAGGGTCAGGCCCAGACTGCGGTAGACGTCGACCTTCGCCTCCGGAGTCGCCGTGGCGAAAGCTCAGCCCTCTTGGGCAGATGACTCAGAGTCTCGCCACTGCGGCTCCGGCAACCTTCTCAGTGGATTGCTGTCGCCTTCGGAGCTCTGTGGAGCCCGGACCGATGCAGCGGCCTCGGTCAATTGGTCATCGGCGATGGTGCGCACCAGCAAGGGCGCCAGTTGCACGACCTTGCTCAACGACTCGGCCCAGCCCGTCGTGCCGAGAACCTTCGCCAGCAGCCGTCTCATCTGCCGTTCGTCCACATGCTGGGCCAGCTCCATGAAAGCTTTCGTCTGTTGCTGGGGATCGGTGATCCTCCCAGCCACTTCCTCTGCCCGCTCATGGAACCCGAGCAGGGTGAGAATCCTGGTCGACTCGGTCAGTACACGAGACCGCTCGTTCACGTCGCGCATAGGGCCAGACAGGGCCTCGACATCTGCTAGCAGTCCGAGACAACGTCGCCGATCGTCAATCGCAGCCCAGGCATCGGCGACTTTGACGAGTGCCATGGCCCGCCGGTAGGGCTCGTGAAACTTCTGTGCAAGCGAACCAGCCCAGTCGAAGTCGCCGACGGAGATGCCCAGGTCGATCAACCCCTCCTGCGCTTGCACCCGTTCGCTCGCCGGTGCGATTCCGCCGGCGAGGGACTCCACCTGTCGCCCAAGGGCCCTGGCCCGATCGGCGTCCCCCGCCACCGTCATGGCGCGAGCGAGATTGAGGAGGGCCCGACTCTGGTGGCGGACATCGTCGGTGCTGTTGTTCAGCCGAGCTTCCGTAGCTTCTGCGATGTTACGTGCGCTATTGTCTGTTCCCAGCAGAGCATCGAGGTGAGCGATGCCCACGGTGGCCTCGATGCGCTCCTGTGGCTCGTGGAGCATGGCACTGACCTCCTTCACCTGTGCTCTGAGCTTGCGCACATGCTCAGATGCTCCCTTGGCAGCGGCCCTCTGGGTCAATTCGAGAAGGATATGGAGCCGCCTGGCCGGAGTGACAATTCGCGCCGCGAAGGCCTCAGCAAGAGCGGGTTCATCCATTTCCACCGCAGCAACCCTCACAAAGTGGACGAGCGCCCCCTCCGTGAGGAGTGAGATCATGGATCCGGGCAACTCCGCCACGCATTCTGGGATGCTGATGGCTTTACCTTTAACCAGATGGAGCAGTGCGCAGACGCGCCGCTCCGGGACCGTGATGCTCCGTGTCAGGTGGCGAGCAAGCTCGGGATCTCCAGCAGCCAATACCGCAGCAACGACCCGGACAAGAGCGTTGTATCGTTTGACGGATGTGTCCAGCCCTTGGGCCAGTCTGGTGGCGTCTTGCGCCAGGTCCCTGGCGAGTTCGAACTGTCCGGCAGTGGCTGCCGTGCAGGCTAGTGAGGCCAACGAACGGATACGTGACTCTGGTTGAGGTAGGGCGTAGGTAAGGGTCGTGGCTTCATCCGAGAGCGCCCCGTACCGTGCCTGGTCTTCCGCCAGAGTGGCCGCCAGCGCCAGATCGTTCAAAGCCCTCGCCCTGTAGGACAGGTCCGGGATCGTGCGCACGAGGTTGAGGGCTCTGACATCTTCCCCAAGGTCTACAAGGGAGTTAGCCACACTTCTCATCGCTGCTGCACGATGCATGGGCCGGGATACGCTCAATGCTGCCCGTTCGGCGTTCTCCACGAGTTGTGCGACACGGGCCGGTTCACCTGCGGCGGCCAGCGCCCGAATCATATCTGACAGAGCACTGACCCGTTGGCGTGGGTCTCTCACCAAGAGGGTTACTTCCTCGGCTCCTTTCAGATCACCGGCCGCGCACAGGGCCTTGCCCACATCGGCCAGAGCACGAGCCCGCAGACCTGTTTGCACAGCTGTCTCCGCGAGAGCACGGGCCCGACCGAAGTCTCCGCCGAGGAGAAACGTCTCCAACAGCGACAGGAAAGCTCGTCTGTGGCGGTCCGGCGTAACGATGCCGTTCAACACGGCGTCTGCTCGTTCCGGTTCGCCCAGGGCCGCCCAGAGCGCTGGCAGGGCGATGGGTACGTTGTCGTTCCTGGCCTCCAGCGCGTCGCGGCGCACCGCCAGCCGGGCCATGGCGAGCAAGTCCGGGTCTTGCTGCTCCAAGAGCAGCTCCTGCACAGCCCTGACTTCTCCGAATGCGGCGCCATCACCACCCGTCACCCGAAGCACGCGGTGGTGGCGGGTGGCGTCCGTGGCAATCGCCACCAGCCGTGGCAAATCTCCTGCGATACGCAGGGCACGGAAGTAGCCGTGGAGCAGGTATTCCGAAGTGTGGGCGGGCCAGCCCTGGTCCCGGTAGTGATCCGCCCACCGGTGGAGGCGCTCACGGTAGTCGTCCATGAGACGGCCTCCCAACACGTGTAGAGCAGTGCTGCGAAGCTCCTCATGGCCGAGGACATACACCTCCTCCTTGTTCCATGGGCTCAGCAGCGACGCAAAGGTCCGCCCGGAGGCGGTACGGATCTTGCGCTCGAGCGCGTAGGTGGATTCGCCAGTGAGCTCGGCCAGGTCCCGCTCACTCAGGCCACCTTCGGCCACAGTGATGAGGCCAAGGATGTCCCGCCCCAGACCGGATGTGTCCGCCAGGCGCTGGACCTCCCGTTCTGCGTCGGCCCTGACCGCTTCGGCGTGAGGTGACGTCGAGAGGTCCCGCACGATGCTCGGATCACGCAGCGGGTGGTTGTCCGGCACGTCAGTGGGTACCGGCGGGTGAGGCCGGCTCGTGACGACGACGCGGAGTCCCGGTTGGGGCCGCGCGGGGAGCAGCGCCGCGATGCTGTGGGATTCCGGGTGACCAGTCACACCTTGGTCCTCGTCCAGACCGTCGACGATCAGCACAAGCCTGGTGCCATTCTCCCGGCACACCTGGACCGCCTCATCGATCAGCCTCAGCAGATGGCCCTCGCGTGTGGCATCGGTGATCTGGGCGGGCATGGGCTGGCCGAGGAGGGCCGCCAACTGCTCCGTGACCACATCACAGAACCCGATGCGGTCGTTTTGACCGGCGAATCTGCCCGTGACAAAGAATGGGACGACCCGCACACCCTCCGGCGGACGCAGTGCGAATGACGAGAGTAGCGCGGACTTGCCGGCCCAGGCCGGACCCCGAAGCCACAGGTACGGGGCCTCTTCCGGAGAGGTGCAGAAGGCGACCAGTGCCGCCAACTCCTCCGTGCGGCCCCGGAGTTGAGGCGGTGCGAAGCGCTGGATCTGCTCCCGATACCCAGTCCGCGTGACGCTGTACTGACCGGTCATGTTGACACTGCCATTCACGATCAGAGCGCCGGAGACCGCCATGCCGCCGATGGCTGTCGCATGCCCCGTACCGGTCGCTTCCACATCCGTTCGTCGCCCCCACACGGACCCCCTGCTGGCCAACAGCGACATCCTTGTCTGTATCGCCTGGTTCAGTCACCGAACGGACCGGTGCGGTGACCCCGTCGCGAAGATGATCTCAAAGTTGGTGGCGGCACTGGCGGTTTGATCGTTATCGGAGGATTAGGTTAGTCGAGCATGAGATCTCGATCGGGTCGGTTTCATTCATGATCGAGACGGCCCCCGAACCGGTAAAGGGTCAGGATCTGGAGAGGACTCCGTGCATGGGGATCGCATGGCCGGCCAGGTCGTAGTAGATGGGGCGGCGTCGAGGCCAGCGGGCCTCAACGGCTAAGGGGTAGGTGCTGGTCCGCCAGCCTGGGGTCGCGCTGGTCTCCAGAATGAGGATGTCGCCGGCGTGAGTGAGCTCGGCTCCACACACGTACTGGAGGCGCAGGGCTAACCGGCTTACCCCCCGTAGTGAACGGCCTGTAGCAAGCCAGGATCTGGTTCGGCCTAGCTGATCAGCACCGAACACACCGCCGAAGGCGACCGTCCCGAGGGGACGGCTTTCGGGGCGCTCCTCGTTCCGGAGTATCGGCGTGAGGCCGGACCTACCGGTACTCCGCCTTGCGTGACAGCTGCCACACGTAGTACCACTCCCGTCCGTCAGCGACCTGGAAGCGGTTCTCCTGGCGCTGTTTGAGAAAGTCGAAGAGTGCCGGGCCAGCGCCAGCCAACCCCGCCACTGTCAGCGCCTGCTCGAACAGCTCCGGCGCGACAGCGATAAGCGCGGCGCTTGTCACACCGAAGCCGAACCCGGCGCTTTGCAGATTGTTTCTGGCGTCGGCACGCTTGATCTGATCGACCACCGCGCGGACCTGATCATCGATCTCCACGGACAGCCGGGCCAGAATCCTGTCGGTCTCATCGGAGTTCAGCGCATCCTCGATCTCGAGGAACCTGCCTCGCAGGAAGTTCCTGAATCCCCGGTAGGAGTCGAACTCGCTGACCGTGATGTCGGAGAAGTCCCTGAGCGAGACGGCGTCGACGAACGGCAGATCGATCTCCAGCACCAACTTGACCATCCGCCCCTTCACTCCGGAGAGAGACGCGTCCACGGCCTGCACGATGTGGCGATCCTTGACGACGAAGTCAACAGGTCCCACCTTCTCCCTGGGGGCGAAATCGTCAACAGCACTCGTGCTGCGCACGCGTGGGAAGTACCACGCCAGGCCGGACTCGAGCAGCGGCCGTGACGAGGTGATCCACTCCGCCAGGGACTCCACGTCGGAGCAGTTGATGCTGATCTCGTCGGTGATCGACGAGGGCGGCAGATCAAAGTGCGGCCTGCTGATCCCGCCATCGAAGAACCTGTTTCTCCGCACGACATGGAACTGTTCCGGATCGCTGTGCTGAAGGAGCAGGGTGTCGCTGATCAGGGCCGCCCTCTTGGTGATGGCCTGACGCTCGTGGTCCGAAGTCGCCAACGAGATACTGAATTTCGAGCGCCCGGAATCGTTGAGAACCTGCTCGACGAGATACGGATGCTCCACGTAATAGTCTGCGTAACGTTCGACGACTTCCGTCGGTGACGGCCGTTCGGGAAGGGTCGCGAAGAACTCCCGCATCTGTATTGCGACGGGCTTACTCTGTTCCGGCGTCCGCCGCTTCCTCCGTCGAAACTTCATGCCTGCCATGATGCCGCACCGAGGCCACCGAACGCCGGGAGGGCAGGGAATCCGGTGCGACGAGCGCCGGCAGGAAGTCGCCCTGAGGCTCCTTGCCCCGCGTCGGCTGATCCGGAGGGCCCTCACCAACTGACCCGGGGGCGGCGCGGCGGCGGTCGGGTGGGGTGGTGTTCCGGGGGGTCGGGAGGCGCTCTACCCGGCGGCTGGCGGTCCCGGTAGCGTGGATGTGCGATTGCGGCCCGTGCGGGCCGGGGTGGCCGGGATTGGCACGTTTCCTGTCGACGCGACTCGGGATGGTGTTTCACCATGCGCATTCCCACGGCACCGGGCAGGTTTCCCGTGGTCGGGCACGCGCCGGGGTTTCTTCGGGAACCGGTGCGTTTCATGGAGTCGCTCGCTCCGGTCGGGCCCATGGTGCGCATGTATTTCGGCTCGCGGCCTTTCCTTTATGTGAGCGATCCGGAGCTGGTGTACGAGGTGCTCCAGGTGCGGAACGAGGAGTTCGAGAAGGGCGCCCTGTTCGAGAAGATGAAGCCGCTCGCCGGTGAGGGCGTCGGGCTGACGTCGGGTGACGACCACCGTATGCAGCGCCGGATGTTGCGCCCGGCCCTGCAACCCGGCCAGTTGGGGCGCTATGCCGAGGTGATGCACGACATCGCGCACCGTCAGGTCGACTCCTGGACGCCGGGCCGGACCCTCCGGGTGGACCGCGTCATGGTCGACTACACGATCCGCGTCATCGTCGGCACGCTGCTGCCCGCCCAGGAGCACCCCGAGGTGGCGGACCGCGTGCGGGAGACGGTGCCCGAGGTGCTGTACGGGCTGATCCGGTACCTGGTGCTGCCCGAGCTCCTGTTCCGGCTGCCGCTGCCCGCGAACCGGCGGGCGCGTGCCGCCGTCGAGCGGCTGAAGGGGGCGATCGACGGTCTCGTCGCGTCCTACTGCGCGGACCCGCCCGCCCCGAGCGACCGGTTCGACCTGCTCAGCCACCTGATCGACTACCGGATTCCGGAGACGGGCGAACGGGTCTCGCGGACGTTGATGCGGGATGAGGTGATGTCGCTGATGATCGCCGGGCACGAGACGACGTCGTCCGCGTTGACCAGCGTCTTCTGGCTGCTGGACCAGCATCCCGAGCTGCGGGAACGGCTGCACGGGGAGGTGGATGCCCTCGGCGAAGGGCCCGTGCGGCAGGAGACGTTGGAGCGGGCGCCGTTCACCCGGTCGTTCGTGCGGGAGGTGTTGCGGCTCTACAACCCCACCTGGCTGCTGCCGCGCCGGGCGCTGCGGGACGTGCGGCTGGGGGACGTCGTGGTCCCGGCCGGGACCGAGCTGGTCATCGCGCCGATGGCCCTGCACCGTCGGCCGGACGTCTTCCCGCGACCGCACGTGTTCGCTCCTGACCGCTGGTCCGACGGGAGCACGAAGCACCTGCCGAAGGGCTCCTACATCCCGTTCGGTCTGGGTCCGCACGTGTGCATGGGCGCGCAGTTCGCGGAGGTGGAGATCCTCACCTTTCTGCTGGCCGCCTGCCGCCGCTGGAAACTCGTGCGGAACCCGCCGGTTCCCGCCCGGTTCCGCTACGGCCTGATCGCCCGGATTCCGGAACTGCACTGCACGGTTACACCGCGTTGATTCCGGGCGGATTTCCGCCCCCTCGACGAGGCCAACTCCGGCTTCCCGAAAGGGATGCCCAGGATTCTGGAGGAGTTTCCCGATGCGACCCGCCCTGACCCCGCACGCACAGCGGTTCGTTCCCGGCGCGCCGGACCCCGGGGCGATGGCCACGGCGACGTCCTGGACGCGCCGTTTCGGCGCCGACAACCCGCGCGTTCTGCGGTATATGACGTTCTATCCCTGGGTCCATCCCGACATCGTTCCGGAACGGCAGTCGATCCTCGCGAAGATCTATGCCTTCTACCGTTTCTACGACGATTTCAACGACTCGCTCCGCAGCGATCTGGGCACCAGTCGCACGATCGCCCACCAGATGATCCGCATTCTCGACGGGGAGAAGCCGTCGTCCGACGCCGCCGTTCTGTGGATGTTCCACAGTCTGTGGCGGGAACACGAGGAGCTGTGCCCGCCCGAGTTCCTGGCGCGCACATCGAGCCACTGGCGGCACTACTTCGCCACGCAGAGCGCCTACCACGCGATGAGCAAGCCGGAGTACCCCTGGAACCTGGCGGACTATCTGAGCCTGCGGATCGACAACGGCGGTCTGCATGTGGCGGTCTCGCAGGGAGAGCTGGCCAACACCCGTTATGTTCCGGCCCATATCTACCGGATGTCCTCCCTGGTCACCATGCGGCGGCTGACCTACTACTGCGTCATCCTGACGAACGACCTCTACTCGGCGCTCCGGGACCGGGAGGTCGGCGACCACCGCAACCCGGTCGCCCAGCACATGCGCCACGAGCGGGTCGGTCAGGAGGAGGCGTTCGCGCACTTCCAGGGCCTGCTCTTCGACTACAGCGACCGGCTCCACCACCTGCCGGCGGCCGTCGAACGCGAGATGGACCTGCTGGAGCTGACGCCGCGCGAGCGGTCCGTGGCGCGCGCCGCGGCGCGGAACTGCCTGAACCACAGCGACGGTTACGAGGCCTGGGCCAGCCGCAACGAGCCGCAGCTCGGCACGCCGGAGGGCGACCCGGGCATCGCCCTGCGGCCGCTGCGGGAGGCGTCCTGAGGAACCGGGAAACGGCCGGCCGGCGCCCGGGGCGCCCGGCTCAGTAGACGTCGCGGACGTAGCGGCGTTCGGTGGCCAGGCGGCGGACGTAGGTGGCGGCCTCGTCGGGGGTGAGGTTGCCGTGGGTGGCGACGACGTCCCGCAGGGCCCGGTCGACGTCCCTGGCCATGCGGCCCGCGTCGCCGCAGACCAGGAAGTGCGCGCCGTCCTGGAGCCAGCGCCAGAGGCGGGCGCCGTTCTCCCGCATCCGGTCCTGGACGTAGACCTTGTTGCGCTGGTCGCGTGAGAAGGCGAGGTCGAGGCGGTCCAGGTGGCCGGAGGCCAGGTGGGCCTCCAGTTCCTCGCGGTGGTAGAAGTCGGTGGCCCGGCGCTGTTCGCCGAAGAAGAGCCAGTTGGGGCCGGTGTGGCCGCGTGCCGCGCGGTCCTGGAGGAAGCCGACGAACGGCGCCACGCCGGTGCCTGGCCCGACCATGATCAGCGGGGTGGCGGGGTCGGCCGGCGGCCGGAAGCGCGGGGCGGGCTGGACGAAGACCCGCACCGGCCCGTCGTGGGCGCCGTCGGCGAGGTAGGTGGAGCACACGCCGCCGCGCTTGCGGCCCAGGTCGTTGGTGTAGCGGACGACGGAGACGGTGAGGTGGACGGCCCCGGGGTGCGCCAGCGGGCTGGAGGAGATGGAGTAGAGGCGCGGCTGGAGCGGCCGCAGGGCGCCGGCCCACTCGTCGGCGCTGGCGCTGACCGGGAACGCGGCGACGACGTCGGCGGCCTGCCGGCCCCAACTCCACCTGGCCAGCGCGTCCTTGTTGTCGGGCCGCAGCAGCCGGCGCAGCTCGCGGCTGCCGGTGCGGTCGGCCACGAACCGGAGCAGGTCGGTGGTGAGGCGGGTGATGTCGAGGCGGCCGCGCAGCGCCTCGCGGAACGGGAGCGGCGCCGCGTCGCCGAGGTCGACGGGCTCGTCGGCGCCGAGTCCGGTGAGGGTCAGCCACTCCTCGACGAGGGGTTCGCCGTTGACGGGCCAGACGCCGAGGGAGTCGCCGGCCTCGTAGGCCAGCTCGCCGTCGCGGGTGTCGAGGGCGAAGTGGCGCACCTCCTTCTGTGAACCGGGCAGGCTCAGCAGCCGGTTGCCGACGAGGGCGGTGGCGAACGGGGACGCCTTGGTGTAACGGGCGGGGGTCGGGGTGGTGGCGGGCTCGCGCTTTGCCTCGGGCGTCGGCGCCTCGGGCGCTGAAGGCGCGGGCGGCGGGGGCGCGGGGGGCGGGGGTGTGTCGAGGGCGGCGAGCACGGACGCGAGCCAGCGTTCGGCGGCCTCCCCGAAGTCGGGCTCGCAGTCCGTGCGCGGGACCAGCCGGGTGGCGCCGAGCGCGCTCAACCGTTCGTCGAGGCGGCGGCCG
This sequence comes from Streptomyces sp. 3MP-14, assembly GCF_006334905.2. Classification (NCBI taxonomy): domain Bacteria; kingdom Bacillati; phylum Actinomycetota; class Actinomycetes; order Kitasatosporales; family Streptomycetaceae; genus Streptomyces; species Streptomyces sp. 3MP-14. The sequence continues at coordinate 171,569 of NZ_VDLZ02000015.1, read as the reverse complement.
TGGCCGCAGAAGTCGTCGTAGCTGGAGTCGCCCAGCGCGAGCACCGCGTACCGCACGCCGGTCAGGCGGGCGGCGTCGGGCGCCGCGAGCGCCCGCCAGAAGTCGGCGCCGTTGTCCGGGGCTTCGCCGTCGCCGAAGGTGCTGGTGACGACCAACAGGTCGGTGCCGTCGGCGAGTTGGTCCGGGGAGGCGTCGGCCATGGCGAGGAGGTCGGGGGCGTGGCCCGCCTCCGCCAGCCGCCCGGCGGCGGTGGTGGCGGCGAACTCCTCGGCGTTCCCGGTCTGCGAGGCCCACAGCACCACGACGCGGCGCGCCCGTTCCTCGGCCGGCAGGGGCCCGGCCGGCGCGCGGTCGGCGGCCGGCGCGCGGTCGGCGGCCGGATCGGGAATGGCCGGCGGTGCCGGGACGCGGGAGAACATGCCGGCCAGGACGCCGTTGAGCCACAGCGCCCGCTCGGGCGCGACGGCCGCGTCCGGCGGCAGCACCGGCACGGTGCCGTCGGGCGGGGCGAGGGCGAGGCCCGAGAGATAGCCGGCGAGATAGCGGCGCTCCCGCTCGGTCGGCTGCTCGGGCGCCAGCTCGGCGATGCCGCAGAGCGTGGCCAGGGCGTGAACGGCGGCCTCGGTCCGTTCCGTTGGCGCGGTCCGGGCCGCGCCCGCCGTCGTCGGGCGCGTGTCCGGCCGGGCGGGCGGAACGGGCGCGGTGGTCGGGGTGAGGGTGACGGCGCAGACCTTGAACTCCGGCTGGAAGGAGACCGGGTCGACGGCGTCGCTGGTGACGGCGTTGACGCTGAGGTACTCGCCGAACAGGTCGTTCCAGTGGAACGGCGCGAAGCAGGTGCCGGGCAGCACCCGGTCGGTCACCACGGCCGGCAGCACCGCGCGGCCCCGGCGGGAGGCGACCTCGACGTGGTCGTCGGCCGCGACGCCCAGCGCCGCCGCATCCTCGGGGTGGATCTCGACGAACGGGCCGGGGTTGAGCCGGTTCAGCTTCCCTATCTTTCCGGTCTTGGTGAGGGTGTGCCACTGGTGCTGGAGGCGGCCGGTGTTGAGGACGAACGGGTAGTCGTCGTCGGGGAGTTCGGCCGGCGGCAGATGGGGCCTGGCGTAGAACCTGGCGCGCCCGCTCGGGGTCGGGAAGGCCAGCCGGGGTCGGCTGCCGTCCGCGCGTTCGAGCGGGGCCTGGCTGGTCCCGTCGTTGAGGTAGCGGATCGGGTTGCGGTCCGGCCCCTCGGCGGTCGCGGCCGGCCACTGGACGGGCGTGGCGCGCAGCCGCTCGTAGCTGATGCCGCGCAGGTCCCAGCCGGTCGCCGGGTTCCACGCCCGTTTGATCTCCTCGAAGACCTCCTCGGACGAGGCGTAGCTGAACCCCTCGACGAAGCCCATCGCGCGGGCCACCCGGGCGATCAGCTCCCAGTCGGGCAGCGCCTGCCCGGGCGGGTCGACGACGCCCTGGACGAGGGTGAGGTTCCGCTCGGAGTTGACCATCACGCCGTCGGACTCCGCCCACAGCGTCGCCGGCAGCACGACGTCGGCGTAGGCGTTGGTCTCGGTCTCGGCGAACACGTCCTGGGTGACGACGAGTTCGGCGGCCTCCAGGCCCGCGATGACGGTCCTGCGGTTGGCGACGGAGGCGACCGGGTTGGTGCAGATGATCCAGCACGCCCGGATCTCGCCGGCGGCCATCCGTTCGAACATCTCGACCGTGCCGCGCCCGGCCTCGGTGCGCAGCGAGCCCTCGGGGATGTTCCACAGCCGCTCGACGAAGGCGCGTTCGGCGTCGACCAGGACCGAGCGCTGGCCCGGCAGACCGGGACCCATGTAGCCCATCTCCCGGCCGCCCATGGCGTTGGGCTGGCCGGTGAGGGAGAACGGGCCGGCGCCCGGACGGCAGATGGCGCCGGTGGCGAGGTGCAGGTTGATCAGGGCGTTGGTGTTCCACGTGCCGTGGGTCGACTGGTTGAGGCCCATCGTCCAGCAGCTCGTCCACGCGCCGGCCTCGCCGATCCAGCGCGCGGCCCGCCGGATGTCATCCTCGGCGAGGCCGGTGATCTCCGCGACGCGCGACGGCGGATAGTCGGCGAGGAGGGCGGGCATCTCCTCCCAGCCCTCGGTGAACTCGGCGATGAACTCCTCGTCGGTGTGGCCGTTCTCGACCAGCTGGTGGAGCAGGCCGTTGAGGAGGGCGAGATCGGTGCCGGGCCGGATCGGGAGGTGCAGGTCGGCCCGTTCGGCGGTCGCGGTGCGACGGGGATCGACCACGATCAGTCGGGCGCCGGCCTTGACCCGTTCCATCATGCGCAGAAACAGGATCGGGTGGCAGTCGGCCATGTTGGAACCGATGACGAGGAACGTGTCCGCGTGGTCGAGGTCCTGGTAGGAGCCGGGCGGGCCGTCCGCGCCGAGGGACAGCTTGTAGCCGGAGCCGGCGGAGGCCATGCACAGCCGGGAGTTGGACTCGATGTGCTGGGTGCGGACGAAGCCCTTGGCGAGCTTGTTCGCCAGGTACTGCGCCTCAAGGGACATCTGCCCTGAGACGTAGAAGGCGAGGGCGTCGGGGCCGTGTTCGTCGAGGATCGCCCGCAGCCGGCCGGCGACCTCGGCGACGGCCCGGTCCACGTCGGTCTCGGCCGGCTGGGCGCCGCGCTCGGCGCGGACCAGGGCGGTGGCCAGCCGGCCGGGCGCGGCCAGCATGTCGGCGCTGGTGGCGCCCTTGGTGCAGAGGCGGCCGAAGTTGGCGGGGTGCGCCCGGTCGCCGGTCGCCCGGGTCGCGCGGCGGCGGCCGTCCGCGCCGTCGCGGGTCACGTCGAGCACGATCCCGCAGCCGACGCCGCAGTACGAGCAGACGGTGCGCACCCCGCCGTCCTTCGCGCCAGCCGCCACCGAACCTCCCTCCCCGGCCCGTCCGTTGCCGGGCCGCCCGGCTGTCTGTCGGGCCGCCCCACCTGCTTGGGCGGCCCACCCGCCGGGGCGGCCCGTGATCAGGAACGGTAGGAAGCGCGCATTACCGGCCCGTCACGCGGCGGGCGCGCCGGGGATTACGTCTCCCGCACGGGGCGGGGGCGCGGACTGTGAGCGGGGCGGGAGACGGGCGCGGCCGCGCGTTCGGCCTGTTGGGTGATCCGATCACCATCCGGTCCCCGGTTGGCCCCCCTACGGGGGCAGCGGCTCGTCACAGAGAGCGCAGAAGAAGTACGCATCGCGCACGATGTTCTGGTGTCCGCCAGATGCCCGGCAGGCCCGACGTACGGATAGGTCCTCACCCGTCTCCACCGGGTGGCTGCCGACGCGTCATCTCGTCGAGCGACGAGGCCCCTGCTTCCCTGACGAAGTCGCCCGCGGTCCGAGGTAGCAGAGGCGCCGGGTTTCCCGGTCCCCAGTACTCCCAGCCATCGAAGAAGTTGTGCCCGGCGACAATCGTGCGCACGTCTCCCGACACGTCCCGTTGTTCGCGGAGTTCCAACGTCTCGGTCAGTTGACGCAGCAGGTGGCCGACGTCGGCGTCGACCGCTGGGCTGTGGCTGCTCCAGATCCGGGTCCACGACTTCGGCCGGCTGTCGGGGCAGTCGGCCAGCCCCACCCAGGCCCGGTCCCCGGCGGTGAACACGTAGGCGGTGAGGGGGTGCTCCATGAAGAGCCTGACGCTTCGGCAGGTAGTCATTCGCGTATGAGGAACTCGATCAGGACATCTGGCGACATCTCGCCCCGGCCGACCCTATCGGCGCTATCGGCATCTTCCGTGATGGTGCTGCCCCCACGGGGTCGCGCTTCGCTGCCAGGCGATCGTCCCATTCTCGTCGACCACGGTCGAACATCTCGACCCCGCCGGGCCCGCCTCCGTGCGGAGCGCGGGAACCGGCGGGGCCGGGGGTCAGGGCGTGACGATGGGGAAGTCGCGGTCGCCGGGGTCGAGGACGGCCGCGAGGCGGTGGAGTACCGAGGCGTCGCCGTCGATCCGGATGCCGGCGTCGGCCAGCCGCTCCGGCGTCTGGTCGCCGAGGGCGAGCGCCGGCAGGGCCCGGGCGGTGGCGGTCAACGTGACGTCGGCGGGCTCCCGTTGGGGCGCGGTGGTGTGGGTGAGCACGCCGTTGGCCAGCCGCAGCCGGTACCGCTCGGCGGAGTCGGTGAGGACGACGTCGATGTCGAGCCGCTCGTCCCAGGCGTTGGGCCCGTCGATCTGGATGGCGAGGGCGTCGAACAGGAGCCCGGGGGTGAGGTTTCCGACCATGTCGACCGAGGCCGCGACGGTGGGGGTGCCGAGCCGGCCCTCGCGCAGTTCGGTGGCGCCGGAGAGGTAGACGTTGCGCCAGGTGCCGTTCTCCGCTCCGTAGCCGAGCTGCTCGTAGGTGTCGGCGAGGAGTTCGCGCGCGGCGGCGTGGTCGGGCTGGGCGAGGACGACGTGGTTGAGGACCTCGGCCGCCCAGCGGAGGTCGCCCGCCTCGAACGAGCCCCGGGCCCGCTCGACCACGGCGTCGGCGCCGCCCATGAACGCGACGTAGCGCCGGCCGGCCTCGACCGGGGTGTGCTGCCACAGGTGGGCCGGGTTGCCGTCGAACCAGCCCAGGTAGCGCTGGTAGATCGCCTTCAGGTTGTGGCTGAAGGACCCGTAGTAGCCGCGCGTGGACCACGCCTTCTCCAGGGCGGGCGGCAGCGGGAGGTGTTCGGCGATCTCGCTGCCGGTCCAGCCCTTGTTGATCAGGCGCAGCGCCTGGTCGTGGAGGTAGCCGTAGAGGTCGCGTTGGAGGGTGAGGAACCGCCGGACGCGTTCCCGTCCCCAGGTGGGCCAGTGGTGCGAGGCGAACGCCACGTCGGTGGCGTCGCCGAACAGGTCGATGGTCTCGGTGAGGCACCGCGACCAGACGTGCGGGTCGCGGACCAGGGCGCCGCGCAGCGTCAGCAGGTTGTGCAGGGTGTGGGTGGCGTCCTCGGCGAGGCACAGGGCCGCGAAGTCCGGGAGGTGGATGAGCATCTCGGCGGGCGCCTCGGTGCCGGCCGCCATCTGGAAGACCATCCGGACGCCGTCGACGGTCTCCTCCTGCCCGGTGGTCGTGACGGTCACGGTCGGCCGGATGAGGCTGATGGTGCCGGTGGAGGTGGTCTGGCCGAGGCCGGCGCCGACCTGCCCGCGCGGGCCACGGGCGAGCGCCGCCCCGTACATGTAGGCGGCGCGGCGGGCCATGGCGGTGCCCGCGTACACGTTCTCGGCGACGGCGTGTTCGGTGAACCCCTCGGGCGCGAGCACGGGCACGCGGCCGGCGTCGACGTCCTCCTGGGTGGTGACGCCCTTGACGCCGCCGAAGTGGTCGACGTGGGAGTGGGTGTAGACGACGCCGGTGACGGGCCGCTCGCCCCGGTGCTCGCGGTAGAGCGCGAGGGCGGCCTCGGCGGTCTCGGTCGACAGGAGCGGGTCGATCACGACGACGCCGGCGGTGCCCTCGACGAACGTGACGTTCGACAGGTCGAGGCCGCGCACCTGGTAGACGCCCTTGACGACCTCGAAGAGGCCCTGCTGGGCGACGAGTTGGGACTGCCGCCACAGGCTCGGGTTGACGGTGTCGGGGGCCTCGCCGGTCAGGAAGGCGTAGGCGTCGTTGTCCCACAGGACCCGGCCGTCCTCGGCGGTGACGGTGCCCGGCTCGCGGCGCGCGATCAGCCCACGCGTCGCGTCCTCGAAGTCCTGGGTGTCGGAGAACGGCAGTCGTCCCCGTAGCTCCGACGCCGCTCGGGCGAGGAACGGCTGGGCGGGCTTGGCGGGAGCAGCGGGCTGGGCGGCAGAGGCGGGCTCGGCGGGCTCGGATGCTGGGGTCATGCCGCCATGGAAGTGCCTGGGGGGCTCCTGGCCGCTCGCACCACACCTCGTGACCACCCGTCTGCCGGATCGGACTGGTGCCGCTCGGCCCCGTGTGGGGTTCAGTCCCGGCCGGCGGCCGGGCGGGTGGCGCGCCAGGACAGGAGTGCTCCGGTGGCGCCGTAGGCGAGGAGCAGGGTGCCGTCCCTGACGCCGCGCCGCCGCTCCAGGGACTGGACCTGCCGCTGCTGCTCGTAGCTGCGCGTTCCCACGGCGACGGCCCCGTCCAGCACCGCGCACTCGGCGTCTCCCGGCCGCATCGGTCCTGGGTGTTCCTCGCCGTCCTCGCCCACGTTCTCGCCGGGGCACACGACCTCGCTCGACGCGGTGAGGGCGCCGACCAGGTCGGTCGCTCCCCAGAGCGCCGGCACGAGGAAGAACGCGAGGAGGGCGACTCTCCACCGCACGGAACCCCCACACCACCCCAACGAGCAACCGGAACGGGGGCGTTCGGCCCGTACGCGGAACCCCCCGGCCCACCGTATACCGGCCCCGCCACCGCGTGACCGCCACCGCGTGACCGCCGCCACGTGACCGGCGTCACACCCGCGTGGTGTCAGGGATCGGGCCGGTGTCTCGTTCAGGGGGCACGCGAACGAGACAGGAGCAACGCCATGAAGCACCGCATCGTTGTCCTCGGGGCCGGGTATGCCGGGGCCTTCGCCGCCGGGAACCTGGCCCGCCGACTCTCCCCCGCCGATGTCGAGGTCACCGTCGTCAACGCCGATCCCGTCTTCGTCGAGCGGATGCGGCTTCACCAGTTCGCGGCCGGCCGGGATGTCGCGTTCCGCCCGCTCACCGAGGTGTTCGCCGGCAGCGGGGTGCGGCTGCGCGTCGCGCGGGTCACCGCCGTCGATCCCGAGCGCGCGACCGTCGCCGTGACCGACGAGCAGGGGGGCGGCGCGAACGGGGAGGGCGAGATCGGGTACGACACGCTGCTCTACGCGCTCGGCAGCTCCGTCGCCGACCACGGCGTGCCCGGCGTGGCCGAGCACGCCTTCGACGTGACCGGCCGGGCCTCGGCGCGGCGGCTGCGCGAGCGGCTGGCCGGGCTGGGCGCCTCGGGCACGGTGCTGGTCGTGGGCGAGGGGCTGACCGGCATCGAGACCGTGACCGAGGTGGCCGAACGCCGGCCCGACCTCTCCGTCGCGCTGGCCGCCCGGGGCGAGTTGGCCGCCTGGCTCTCGCCGAAGGCGCGCCGCCATGTGCGGCGCGCCTTCGACCGGCTCGGCATCGCCGTCCACGAGCACACCTCGATCGCGGCGGTCGAGCCGACGCAGGCGATCGCCGCCGACGGCACGGCGCTGCCGGCCGAAGTGACCGTGTGGACGGCCGGGTTCGCCGTGCACCCGCTCGCCGCCGCCAGCGGCCTGGCGGTCGCGGAGACCGGCCAGATCCTCGTCGACCGCACCATGCGCTCGGTCTCGCACCCGGACGTCTACGCCGCCGGCGACGCGGTGCACGCGATCGGCGAACACGGCCAGCCGCTGCCGATGTCCTGCGCCTCGGCGGGCGTGACCAACATGCAGGCGACCGGCGCGATCATCGCGCGCCTGACGGGCCGCGAGGTGCCGACCGTCGACCTGAAGTACTTCGGCAACCACATCAGCCTCGGCAGGTGGGACGCGGTCTTCCAGATGGTGGACGGCGAGGCGCGGGCCAGGTCCTGGTCGCTGCGCGGCCGTGCGACCTCGCGGCTGAAGGCGGGCGTGCTCCTGGGCGCCGGCTGGGGCGTCGCGCACCCGACGTTCGGGATGCCGAAGCGCAGGCGCCGCGTGGTGGCGGTCCCCGAGCGGGCCGGGGTGCGGGGTGCCGCCTAGGCTCGTGCGCATGGACAGCGTGGCCGTCGAACGCTTCGAGGCCAGCCGGGGCCGGCTGGCCTCGCTGGCGTACCGTCTGCTCGGCTCGGCCGTCGACGCGGAGGACGCGGTGCAGGACGCGTTCCTGCGCTGGCAGGCGGCGGATCGGGAACGGATCGAGGTGCCGGAGGCGTGGCTGACCAAGGTGGTCACCAACCTGTGCCTGGACCGGCTCCGTTCGGCGCGGGCGCGCCACGAGCGCCCGGCCGGGGACTGGCTGCCCGAGCCGCTGCTCGACGGGGACCCGATGCTCGGCCCGGCCGACACCTTCGAACAGCGCGAGTCGGTGTCGCTGGCCGTGCTGACGCTCCTGGAGCGCCTGGCGCCGGTCGAGCGCGCCGTCTATGTGCTGCGGGAGGCGTTCGCGTACAGCCACGCGGAGATCGCGGGGATTCTCGACATCACCGAGTCGGGGAGCCAGCAGCACGCGCACCGGGCCAGGGTCCGGATCGCCGCCGAACGCCGCCAGGACCGCGAGGCCGATCCGGCGTCGGCGCGCCGGGTCGTCGAGGAGTTCCTGGCCGCCGCCGTGTCGGGCCGCACCGAACGCCTGGTCGCGCTGCTCACCGACGATGTCACGGCGGTCTCGGACGGCGCCGGTCTCGGCGGCCGGCTGCTGCGGCGCAGCACGCCGGAGCGGGTGGCGTCCTTCGTGCGGGCCGGCTTCCAACCGACGGACGCGAAGCGGCGGTTGGCGGGCGGCTCGCCCACGTTCCACTTCGTGACGGTCAACGGCTCGCCGGCGGTGCTGGCCGTGGTCGGCGAACGGGTCGTCGGCAGCGTGGCGTTCGAGGTCAGCGGCGGCCGGGTCGCGGCCCTGCACGGCATGGCCGGCGCCCGCCGGCTCGCGCGCGTCAACGCGACCTGGCGGGAGCACGCGGCCGGGGCGCCGGCCGTCGCGACGTGGTGAGGGCCCCGGCCTCCGGCCCCCGGCCCTCGGCTCGGGAACGGCGTAACGGTCGCGCGACAGTCCCGCCGGGGCCCTGGAGTGGACATTCACCGCACTCTTAGGTTCGGTGCATGACCACCAAGGACGAGCGAGGCGAACGGGGCCGCCGGAGCGAACGGGGCCAACGGAACGGCCGGGCCGGCCGGCGGGGCTACCCGTACCGGTTCGGGCCCGCCTTCATCGCGCGCTGGGAGAAGCGGCTGAGCCGGACCATCCTGATCGGCCTCGCGGCCGGCGTGGCGCTGGTGTTGGTGGGCCTGGCGCTGGGCGGCAGCTTCGACGGCAGCGTGCCCGAGGACGACCCGAGGTGGAACCTGGTCTGGGCCGTGCTGATCGCCGGCGTCGCGGTGGGCGGACTGGCCGTCCTGGGGCCGCTGTTCCTCGCGTTCGTGCTCGGCGGCCTGGCGATCCACCGGTTCGGCTGGATACCGGGCCTGGTCACCTACCTCGGGATGCTGGCGGCGGCCACCGGCGGCGGGCTTGACGAGGACGTGCTCGGGGCGTGGCTCGACGGCTGGCTCACCGAGGCCGGCGTCGCCGCGCTGGTGGTGGGCGTGCTCGGCTTCTTCCTGGTGGGCCACCTGGCGCGGGTGCCGATGACCGTCGCCGGCGTCCGGGTGGACCGGCCACACCCGGGGGACCGCGACTGAACGACCCCACGGCGCCGGCTCGTCGGCCGGCGCCACGGGGCCTGAGTCCGAAGGTCAGATGAACGCCGCGTCGGGGCGGTCGGCGTTGACGAGGAGGGGGAGGCGGCGGCGCTGGCCGGCGGCGATGATGGCGTACTGGTAGAGCGCCGGCGGCTCGTGCAGCTCGCGCATCGGCACCCAACTCGCGCCCTCGGCCGGGTCGTTGGACGGCAGCTCCGGGATCACCCCGCCGTCCAGGACATAGGAGAAGCCGGTGAGCGCCCCGTCGTCATCCGTGGTCGGCGTGACGGCCAGCACCTCGGAGAGCGAACGGTCAAGCCCCGTCGTCTCGTTGAGGACCTCCCGCGCGGCGAGGATCGCGCAGCGCCCCTGCGGGACGGTGCCGTGCGGCAGCACCCAGCCGTCGTCCATCCCCTCCCGCTTCCCCCGCACCATCAGCACGTGGTTGGTCGCGGTGGTGGCCAGGATGTGGAAGGTGAACGGAACGGGCGAGGTACGGATGGTCGTGCGCATGAGGGTTCCTTGTTCCTTGCTGTGAACGGGTTGAACGGACAGGTCGGGTCGGATGGCTAGTAGGTGAGGGCGGGCAGCAGCCCGGACAGCGCCGTCAGCAGGCACATCAGGCCGACGAACGCCGGTCCCAGGACCCGCGCGGTCCGGTCGTCGGCCGGGGCCGGGGTCTCGTCCGGCCGGGGCACCACCCGCCAGTGCTTCTCGGTGCGGGCGAGATAGAGCGTGTGGTCCGGGTGCTCCTGGGTGTGCTGCACACACCACACCGCGATGGGCGTCGGGTCGTTGTCGAAGAGCGGCGAACGCGCGTCGCAGGTCATGCACTCCGCGCCGTGGATGCCCTCCGGCACCCCCGGCCCGCGCTCCTCGCACAGCACCCAGTCGGCCGCCCTGATGATGATCTCGGTCATCCCCCGTCGTTTCCTTTCGTTGGTTGGTAGGCGTCGGCAAGTCGTCGCAGGCGCCGCCCGAACGAGGTGCGCGGCCGCCGGTAGCGCGCCTTCCACCCCGACTCGGTGAAGTCCCAGGCCATCGCGTGGAGTTGGTCGAGGCAGCCGCCGCAGGCGTAGAGCGGCGCGTTGGCCCCCACGGTGGTGACCGCCCCGATCCACACCACGGCCGTCACCTGGTGACCGCAGAAGAACCAGCACGGACCGATGACCCAACCGCCGGCGCCCGGACGCCCCGGCAGCGGGAGGAGAAAATTCCACTCCCTGTTCATCAGTTCGCATCCTCCGCACAGCCGGCGGCGCAGGAGAAGGCGCAGGTGAACCAGACGACCTTGCCCTCGGCCGGCCCGGCCGGCGTCGCGTACCCCCTCGGGTAGCACCCGACCGCGTCGACCATCTCCCGCAGCAGCCACAGCCCGCGCCCCGACTCCGCGTCCCAGTCCGGCTCGCGGACCACCGGCATCTCCGGCGACCCGTCCGCCACGGCCACCGTGACCTGCCGCCCGTCGCAGACGACCCACAGGCGGCAACGGGGAACGGGAACGTGGCGGACGACGTTCGCGAGGAGTTCGGAGAGTCCCATCCGGGCGACCTCCACCGCCGCGTCCGACGCCCCCCACGACCGCATCACCTGAGTCACCGTCCGGCGCCATGTCTCGATCCCCCGCGCGTCCGCGAGGACCTCGCAGCTGAAGAGAGCGGACGGTGGTTCCTGAAGGGTGCTCGGGTGCGCGGACATCGGGCTTCCTCTTGCTTCCTGTGACGATTCGACTACAAGCCTCGGCCGATGGCGCTACGCTGACCAGGGGTTTCGCGATGCCCCTTGACAGGACAACAACCATCACTCAGTAAGGGGGAGTTGATGGCTAAGGAACGGCCGGTCCTCAAACAGCTCACGCCGGCCCGCATGAGGTACGCGGAGGAGTTGGCCAGACTCCGAGAGGAGGCCGGCCTGTCGCTCGGGGAACTGTCGGAGCAGGTCAGATTCGATCGCTCGTACCTGAACCGCCTGGAGCGCGGGGAACGGCTCGGCGACCTGGACACGGCCCGGCGCCTCGACAAGTTCTACGGCACCGGCCGTGGCTTGCAGAACCTGTGGTGGCTCGCCAAGGACGAGGCGTATCCCGGGCGTTACCAGCGGTTCATGGAGCTGGAGGACCGGGCCCGGATCATCCAGGAGTACACCTCCCAGACGATCCCGGGAAAGCTTCAGACCGAGGAGTATGCGCGGGAGTTGCTGTGGTCGACCCCGCACCGGCCGGACGAGGAGGAGGCGCTTGAGGAGCAACTGGCGCTGCGTATCGCCCGTCAACTGCTGCTGCGCCGGGATGCCGCGCCGGCACATGTGCGCTTCGTGCTGGACGAGGCGGTCTTCGCGCGGCCGTTGCGTGATCGCCAGGCGTGGAGGCAACAGCTGCAAAGGCTGATCGACGACGCGGCGTTGCCCAATGTGACGCTCCAGGTGTTGCCGTTCAGCACCGGGGTGCACGATCTGCTGGGCGGCTCGCTCGCCCTGCTCTGGCTGCCGGACGGGTCCTCGGCCGCCTATCAGGAGCACTCCAAGGGCGGCGAGGTCGTCGAGGAGCCGGAGGAGGTCAGCCAGTTGAAACTCTCCTACGATGAGGTCTGCGCACGCGCGCTTTCCCAGGAGGACTCCCTGGAGTTCATCCGCACCCTGATGAAGGAAATCTAGAGATCATGCGAGCCTCGCACCCCGACCTGAGCGCCGCTCGCTGGCGCAAGTCCAGCTACAGCAACGGCGGGAACAACAACTGCGTGGAGGTGGCCGACGGCTACCCCGGCATCGTCCCGGTCCGCGACTCCAAGACCCCCGACCACACCCCCCTGGTCGTCTCCACCCACGCCTGGCAGACCTTCATCGGCCTCGTCACGCGCTGAACCAGCAGAGGAAGGCTGAGAGAACTTGCCGATCTCCCAACCCGACCTGAGCGCCGCCCCCTGGCGCAAGTCCAGCTACAGCAACGGGGGAGACAGCAACTGCGTGGAGGTGGCCCACGGCTACCCCGGCATCGTCCCCGTCCGCGACTCCAAGACTCCCGACCACACCCCCCTGGTCGTCTCCACCCACGCCTGGCAGACCTTCATCGGCCTCGTCACGCGCTGAGGAGACGTTCCCCCTCCCGGAAGGGCCCCGGCCGCGCGGCCGGGGCCCTTTTCGTTGTCGGCCTTCGACGCTTTAGAGAGCGCAAAGCGCGGCGAACTAGGGTCCTGGACCTCGACCGTTCGCGGATGTGCACACTCCGCCCGCCTTCCAGGGGTGCCCATGCTCTCGGCCAACCCACCGCTCCCCTACGAGCCCGCCGGCGGGCTCACCGGCTGGTCGGCCGATGTCGTCGACACCATCGGCGCGCCGGGGGCCGGACTCATCGTCGCGCTGGAGAACTTCTTCGGGCCGCTGCCGAGCGAGATCCTGCTGCCGATGGGCGGGTACGCCGCCGCCCAGGGCACGATGAACCTGTGGTCGTTGATCTTCTGGACCACGCTGGGATCGGTGGTGGGTTCGCTCGGGCTGTACTGGGCGGGTGCCAAGCTCGGCCGGGACCGGCTGTACCGGATCTGGGACCGGACTCCGCTGCTGCGGACGTCCGACCTGGAACGCGCGGAGGTGTGGTTCGCCAAGCACGGCCGAAGTGCCGTGGCCTACGGGCGTGTTCTGCCGTTGTTGCGCGCGCTGATCTCCGTGCCGGCGGGTGTGGAACGGATGCCGTTGACCATCTTCGTGGCAATGACCGCGCTCGGCAGCCTGGTGTGGAACTCGCTGCTGATCATGACGGGCTACTGGATGGGCGACCAGTGGTACCGGATCGAGGAGTACGTCGGGACGTTCAGCCGGGTGTTCGTTCTCCTCCTGCTGCTGTGCGTCGTCGCCCTCGTCGTGCGGCGGGTGCTCAGGAACCGCGCCAAGCGGCGCCAGGACGCGACTCCCTGAAGTCACCTGCGGTCGGCGAGTCGCGGGGGGTGGGGCGGGCGCGCGGAATGGCATGTCGCGGCGTCGGGGAGCGGGGTAGCCTCGGGGGCCCGAGGAGAGACCGCCCGCGAGGATGGAGTCGTATGGCCGTCGGAGACCGGCACGAGACGGATCTGGACCCCTGGCGCGGGCACTACGCGGAACGGGCGGCGGGGATGGTCGCCTCGGAGGTGCGGGCGCTGTTCGCGGTGGCGTCGCGGCCGGAGATCGTGTCGCTGGCCGGCGGGATGCCGAACGTGGACGCGCTGCCGCTGGAGACGTTGGGCGAGCTGATGGCCGAGCTGACGCGGGAGCGCGGCGGCACCGCGCTCCAGTACGGCTCGGCGCAGGGCGACCCGGGGCTGCGGGAGTCGGTCTGCGGGGTGATGTCCCTGGAGGGCATCGACGCGCACCCGGACGACGTGGTGGTGACGGTCGGCTCCCAGCAGGCGCTCGACCTGATCGCCCGCGTCTTCCTCGACCCGGGCGACACGGTGGTGGCCGAAGGCCCCACCTATGTCACGGCGTTGGGCGTGTTCGCGGCCTGCCAGGCGCGGGTGGCGCAGGTGGCGATGGACGAGGAGGGCGTCGATCCGGGCGCGTTGGCGGAGACGTTCGGGCGGCTGGCCGCCGAGGGGCGGCCGGCGAAGCTGTTCTACACGGTGCCGACGTTCCAGAACCCGGCCGGCGTGACGCTCTCCGCCGAGCGGCGCGCGGCGGTGCTTGAGGTGTGCCGGCGGGCGGGCGTGCTGGTGGTCGAGGACAACCCGTACGGGCTGCTGCACTACGACCAGGGCGAGCCGATGCGGGCGCTGCGCGCGGACGACCCGGCGGGCGTGGTCTATCTGGGCTCGTTCTCCAAGACGTTGGCGCCGGGGCTGCGGGTGGGGTGGGCGCTGGCGCCTTCGGCGGTGCGGGACAAGCTGGTGCTGGCCGCCGAGTCGGCGATGCTCTCGCACTCGGTCTTCTCGCAGCTGGTCGTGGACCGCTATCTGCGGACCCAGCCGTGGGCGGAGCAGCTGAAGGAGTTCCGGGAGATGTACCGGGAGCGCCGGGACGCGATGCTGGGCGCGCTGGCGGCGCACATGCCTCGGGGCGTGCGCTGGACGTCGCCGGGCGGCGGGTTCTTCGTGTGGGCGTCGCTGCCGGAGGGCCTGGACAGCAAGGCGATGCTGCCGAGGGCGGTGGGCGCGCGGGTCGCGTACGTTCCGGGCACGGGCTTCTACGCCGACGGCGGCGGTCGTTCGCACCTGCGGCTGTCGTTCTGCTATCCGCCGACCGAGCGGATCGAGGAGGGCGTGCAGCGGCTTGCCTCGGTGATCGGCGAGGAGTTGACGCTCCGCGACACGCTGGGGCTGTCGCCCGGCGCGGAGCGGTGAGCAGCGCGACGGGGCCTGTTGAACGTGGTGAACGTGGCGGCCCTGGTGGACGTGGTGGCCCTGGCGGCCCCGGTGGACGTGGTGAGGGAGAGATGAGCGATCTGGAGCGGGTGGTGGTGCTCGCCGGCGGGCTGAGCAACGAGCGTGAGGTGTCGCTGCGTTCGGGCACGCGGGTGAGCGCGGCGCTGCGGGCGGCCGGCGTCGAGGCGGCGGTGTGGGACGTGGACGCGTCCCTGATCGACGAGTTGGCCGCCGATCCCCCGCAGGTGGTCTTCCCGCTGCTGCACGGGGTCGCGGGCGAGGACGGCACCGTCAAGGAGATCCTGGAACTCCTGGGCGTTCCCTATGTGGGCGCCGCGCCGGGGGCGTGCCGGACCGCGTTCGACAAGGCGGTGGCCAAGGAGGTCCTGTCCCGCGCCGGGGTCGCCACGCCGGCCTCGGTGACGCTGCCGAAGGCGGCGTTCCACGACCTGGGGGCGACGGCGGTGATGGCCAGGGTCGTCGAACGGCTGGGGCTGCCGCTGTTCGTCAAGCCCAGGGCGGGCGGCTCGGCGTTCGGCGTCACGCGAGTGGAGCGGGCGGAGGAACTGCCGGGCGCGCTGATGACGTGCTTCGGGCACCACGACGAGGCGCTGGTCGAACGGGCGGTCGCCGGAACGGAGATCGCCGTCGCCGTCGCCGACCTCGGCGAGGGACCGCGCGCGCTGCCGGCGGTGGAGATCGCGGCCGACGGGCTCTACGACTACGCGGCCCGCTACACGGCGGGGGCGGTGCGGTTCCATATCCCGGCGCGGGTGCCGGCGGCGGTGGCCGAGGAGGCGGCGCGGGTCGCGGTGCGCGCGCACCAAGCGCTGGGGCTGCGGCACCTGTCGCGCACCGACGCCATCGTCGACGCGGCGGGCGGGGTGTGGGTGCTGGAGACCAACGTGGCGCCGGGGTTGACGGAGACCAGCACGTTTCCCCTGGCCGTGGAGGCGGCGGGCCTCGACTTCGGCCTGTTCTGCCGCGAGTTGGCGGCGAGTGCGGTGCCCTCGGCGCTGGGGGCGCCGGGGGCGGGGGCGCGGTAGGGGGTGGGTGGCCGGTTTCGTTTGCGGGCCGGTGGCCGGTGCGGGGCAGCCCGACTGGTCGTTTCGTTGGTCGACGAGGCTTGTTGTGTGTGGTTGGGGTTCTGGCGCGGGCTACTAGGCCGGGCCTAGATGGCGCACGTTCGGCCGGGTGCGGGCGTAACGAATGCCGGCAGGAGGCTGGCTGGGAGGGGGGGCGCGGCTTCCGGGAGGTGGAGTTCGTTGCCGCCGAGGTGGTCGGGAGTGCGGTGCGTGCCCTCCGGGCGCGGGGACCGCGCCTTTCGGGAGGGACGGTTGGCCGCTGGGGGCGTGCGTGGCGCGCACCGGCTTCGCCGGCCTGCCCCGGCATGTCGCCCGTCTCGGACGTGGCCGATCGTCGGACGACTGAAGGGGGACGGGCCGCCGCCTCACCCCTGCTGGCATGACGGGGCGGCGGTTAACGACCACGCTGCCGCGCGAACATCGCCTGCCGGTGGGGTAGTCCGCACCTTGTCGGCTTCCGGGCAGGGGGGGTGGGGGCCTCTTTCTGTAGGTGCCCGTCTAGAGTTGAACGATCTGTTCACTTCCAAACGGGCACCTATAAAAAAGGTCCCCCCACCCCCCGGCGCCCGCCTTCGGGAGTCGACGGCGCGCGGACTACCAAGACGGCAGACGATGTTCGCGCGGCAGCGTGGTCGTTGACCGAAGCCACCCATGACCGTCCGCTCCAACCAAACAACCGGCACCGTCCCCTTCAGTCGCCCGACGATCGGTCACGTCCGAGACGGACGACATGCCGGGGCAGGCCGGCGAAGCCGGTGCGCGCCACGCACGCCCCCAGCCGCCGGCCGTCCCCCGAACAAGGCGCGGTCCCCGCGCCCGGAAGGCACGGTCGCCAGAGCTGATCCCCGCTCGGCAACGAACTCCACCTCCCGGAAGCCGCGCCCCCCTTCCCAGCCAGCCTCCTGCCGGCATTCGTTACGCCCGCACCCGGCCGATCGTGCGCCATCTAGGCCCAGCGTCGTGGTCCGCGCCAGAGCCTTCCACCCCCGTGGCGCGTCTCGTCGACTAACAGAACGACCAGTCGGGCTGACCCGCACCGGCCACCGACCCGCAGACAAACTCCGCACCCAACACACCACCCCGTTCACCCCGCTAGGGCGGGCCCCCTCCGCTGAGTGCCGGAGGGCTGGCCGAATGGATCGTCGAGAACGCCCGGCGGTCCGCCGGAAGCACCCGCTGAGAGGCGCGGCGGACGGGTCCGGGCCGAAGTGACCCACCCGCCCCGTCGCGTCAGCCGAACCACACAGGAGCCATGGGTGAAGGATCAGGAGTTCATCGCGCACTTCGACGGGTCTCCCGAAGTCACGGTGTGGGCCCGTCTTCGCATCGGCCCTCTCATGGCCATCGCGCACGAGTTCGGTTACGAACTGGCCTCGTACCGGCCGGGACTGCGGGGCGCACCGAGTTCCTTCACCTTCACCCGGGACGACAGCGAGCTGGCGCGGCGGCGCGCGGCCTGGGCGCACTACCACTACCGCATCAACGGCGCATGGTGGGCAACGACCACTCCCGGACCGTCGTTGACGGCGATCTCGCCCATGCGGGCCGGGGAAGCACGCTTTGGGCTCTTCCTCTACGAGCTGTGGCCACCGCGCAGATATCTGGTGAGGATCGCCGCCGTCGCCGGGGCGGCCTCGGTGCTGGGCGTGGTCCTGCTGTTCGTCGCCTGGCCGGGGGCGTTGGCCTGCCTCGCCGTCGTCCTGCTGTGCGTCGGGCTCCTGATCTGGGGACCGGGCTGGCGGGCGCGCAAGGAGGCCGAGTACCGCAGGACGCTGGAGGACTTCGAGCGGCAGCGGGTCTACTGGAGCTACCAGCAGCACGGGGATGCGGCCGACAGCGGCTGACGGCGCCGGATCGGAGCCCTGCGCTACGGCGCCCCGCGCAGCGAGGTGACCAGGAGGGCGAAGAGCACGATGCCGGTCAGGGTGAGCGTGCCGGAGCCGACGTAGCGCCAGTACCAGCGGCGCAGCGGGGAGGCGTCGGCGGGCAGGGCGCGCAGCGTCTCCGCCGGGGACGCGGCGAACGCCGCGCCGAGGCGGCGCCACAGCGGGCCGCCGAAGATCAGCCACAGGCGTTGGGTGTGGAACGCGGGATGCCGCCACGGCGGCACCCCGGCCGCCGCGAGCCGGGCCCGGCGGTAGGCCAACTCGGCGCGCCAAGCCCGGCGTTGGGTACGGGTCACGCGGCGCGGCGTCAGGAAAGCGCGCAGCGCGCAGATCCGCAGCGCCGGCGCCCAGCCGACCAGCAGCACCGCACCGGGCAGCAGCATCGGCCACAGCCAGGGCTCCGTCAGCGTCCCGGCCGCGACGCCCGCCACCACCAGGGTCTCGGCCACCACCAGCGCCAACGCGCCGATCGCCCAGGCCAGATGGCGGCCGAGGTTGCGGAACGCGGCCGAGCCGTCGGCGCCGTCGACGAAGCCGGCCGCCGCGTCGGCGGCGCGCACCGCGCCGTAGACCTCGCGCACGGCCGCCCACTCCTCCTCGACGCCGCCGCCGGCCGCCGGCGGCAGCGCGTAGAGCGCGTCCCACGCCTCGTCCCGGCGTCGCGTCGCCGCGCGGTGCGCGGCGGCGACCGACCCGTGGTGCGCGGTCAACGGCCGCAGCACCCGCCATGTCCACCGGCCGGCGACGCCGGCCAGCGGCAGCCCGGGCAGCAGCAGCCACCACAGCTGGTCGACGTCGGCGAGCGGCAGGACCAGCGCGGGAACGGCGACCGCCGCCGCGCCGACCGTCGCCGCGACGCCCGCCAGCACCCGGCCGGCCGGCACCTCGTTCACATGGCGGGCCTCCAGCTCCACCAACTCCGCGACGGCGCCCCGCAGTTGGGTCACCAGCTGGTCGTGGGTGCTCACCGCGCCCCGTCCTCGTCGGCGCGGGGTGGCGGCACCGGAGCGTCGGTGGCCTCGGTCTCCGGCGGGCGGCCGGCCGCCGCCGCCCGGTCGGCGGCGGTGTCGAACGCCAGGGTGCGGCCGATCCGCGCGAGGTGGCCGCCGAAGAGTTCCAGGTGGTCCAGGGTCGGCGTGAACAGCGAGACATAGAGCGTGTAGCCCCGGGGCGCGGGGACGACGAGCTGCATCGCGGCCACCCCCAGCGTCAGCCCCAGGCCCGGCTCGGAGCCGGGGATCTTCAGGGAGCGCAGCGAGGTGAGGGAGACGCCGGGCCCGCACGGCAGGCGGGTGGCGAGGAGGGTGTCCTGTGACCCCTGCACGCCCTTGGCCAGCGGGGTGTCGATCTCGGTGAGCGCGTCCTGCGGCAGGTCGTCGAAGAGCCCGGCCCGGTTGGCGCGGAAGATGGCCTCCGCGATCACCAGGTCGCTCTCGTGCGCGGTCCACTCGACGGAGAACGTCAGGACGCCGACGACGAGTTGCTCCTCGCGGTGGCCGATGCACAGCGCGGTGCGCACGGTGTTGCGCGGCACGAAGCGGTCCATGACCTCGCGCATCGACTCGGCCGCCGCCGCCAGGTCGTCCTCGTCGCTGGCCGGCAGCAGTTCGCGGAGCGCGGCGCGCCAGGCGTCGGGGGCGTCGTTCTCCGGGAGGGTGACGAAGTCCTCGGAGACCTCGCAGGTGAAGTCGTAGTCGAACGGCTGGCCCCGGTCGGGGCCCCGGTCGGCACCCGAAGAGGCCGCACCCGAAGAGGCCGCGTCGGAGGGAGTGGTCATGCGGCCGTCCCGAGGTCGCTCTGGTTGAGTCCGTTGAGGAAGCCGCCGCGCGCGGCGGTCAGCCGCTCGGTCGCGTCGACGGTCGGGAGCGCGGGCTGGTCCTGGGCGGCGGCCCGCGCGTTGTCCCGTTTCCGGGCCTCGATGAGGTCCTGGATGGGGCCGACGAACGGCACGCTCCAGTTCCGGTAGAGGTCGGTGGCGGCGGCCGCGTTGCCGGCGCCGGAGCTGCCCCAGCTGATCAACCGCCCGGTGAAGATCAGGTGGTAGCCGCGCATCGTCAGGCCCACGCCACGGAAGTACTCGGCGATGCCCCAGAAGCGGCCGGCGCCGCCGAGCATCGACCAGTTCCACGGGGTGACGGCGTGCCGCAGGCTGCCGAGGCTGAAGAACCGGCCCCAGCCGGAGGCCCGCATCCCCTGCCCGGCCGCCACGGTCAGCCGGCCCGCGTCGATCATCCGGCCGCCGACGATGCCCAGCGCGCCGCCCGCCACGCCGATGGCGTCGCAGATGATGGTGTCCCAACCGACGTCCGCGCCGCCGATCTTGGCCGCCACATGGAAGCCGAACGCCAGCGCTGAAGCGCCCAGCGCGATCCAGGCGAGCGGGCCGAGCGGCGTGAAGCACGCGACGATGAGGCAGACGACGCCGAGCGCCGTCGCCACGTTGGAGAAGAAGTCGCCGATCGCCTTGAGGCTGTCGGGGTCGCTGAGCGCCCGGCCGACCTCGACGAAGAAGTCGCCGATGCCCTCGAACGCGCCGACCACCGAGTCCCACAGCCCCGGCTCGGGCGGCGCGGCGTCGGCGGCGTTGCGCAGCTGGCGGGCGGTGTCGTCGGCGTGGGAGGTGTACTCCAGGTTCAACGTGCGGGCGCGCTCGCGGATGTCCGCCAGCGCGGCGTTGGCGCGGTCGAGCCGGCCGCGTTCGGTCTCGGCCTCCTGGTCGTGCCGCTCCCGTTCCTCGTCGGTCAGGTCGGAGGTGTCGGTGGGCAGCGCGTCCACGCCGGCCTGGGCGGCGCTGACGGAGGCGGCGGCGCCGGCGGCCTCCTCCTCCAGGGCGCGGGCCCTGGCCTGGAGGGTGTCGAGCTGGGTGACCCAGGTGGACAGCGCGCGGCTGGCGGTGTCCAACGCGTTGACGGCGCGCTCCAGATAGGGCGGGACCTCGGAGAACGCGTCGGAGAACGCGTCGGCGGCCCGCCCGACCCAGACGCCGCTGTCGGTGTTGATCGACAGCAGGGTGCCGTGGGTGAGGGAACTGGCCGTGGTGATCTGACGCAGGGTCTCCGCGACGCGCTCGGCGGCGGAGACGTCACCGGGGCACGGATCGAACCCCAGATGGGGGAAGCCGTCGCTCATTCTTTCTCCTCCTGGGCGGTGGGGCGGAGCGGGCGCCTGGCCGGCGCGGAGCGGGAACCGGGGCGGAGCGGTAACGGGAGCGGGGTGGGAGTCTGGGCGGCGCTGGGCGGTAACGGGAGCGGGGCCGGTGCGGGGCGGGGCGGGGCGGAGGCGAGGTTCGTGCGCGTTCGGGGAGTTCGGCGCGGAGTCGGAGAGTTGGACACGGCGCCCGGAAGGGCGGTGCGCGTGCGGGGAGTTGGCTGCGACGCCCGGGAGGGCGACGCGGCTCGGCCCGGCAGGGCACTCAGCCCTGGTCGGCGTTCCTGAGGGTGGCCTCCAACTCCTCGTCGGTCGCGGCGAACGTGTCCGCCGCGTTGTTGGCCACGTCGCCTATGCCGCGGGTCAGGTCGGAGAGCTGGCCGAAGCCGTAGTCCCAGGAGTCCGCGAAGTCCTCGCAGCGCGAGGTGAGTTCGGAGGTGCCGAGCCGGGAGGCGTCGGTGCCGGCCAGTTCCCTGGCCGCGTTCCGCATGTCGTCGCCGCTGCCCACGAGCCGGCTCGCCATCTCCCTGACGTCGTCTTCCAGAAAACGGAGAAAGGACACCGTTCCTCCACGCAGCGTGGTCGCCGGGGTTGGGAGTGACGGCATGGTAACAGCCGGGGCGACGGAACCGGCATGGGCGGGGCGCGCGGCAACGGGTGTGCGCCGGCGCGGGCGCGTCAACGGGCGGGCGCCGGGCGCGGGTTGCCCTGGTGGGTGAACGCGGCCCACAGGTGCGGCCGGTGCAGGTCGGGGCGGCCGGCCTCGCGGCGGAGCGGGTCGGGGAGGGTGGGCGGCGGCTCGCGGTGCGGGTCGAGCATCCACAGCTGGGCGGCGCGCAGCGCGTCGGGCGGGGCAAGGCCGCCGGCGGTGAGGTGGTGGTGGAAGACGGCCATCAGCACGGCCGTCGCGCCGTCCACCACCGCCCACCGGGACCCGACGACATCGGCCGCGCCGCAGGCGACCAGGGCGGTCGCGAGGGTCAACGCCTCGTCGTGGCGGCGGGTGCTGAGGTCGGTCTCGCAGGCGCTGAGCACGATCAGGGGGCCGGCGTTCGCCTCGCCCGGGGCGTCGGCGGGGCCGCCGGCGACGGTGTCCAGGATCTCGGAGACCGTGAGCCGGCCGGCGTCCGGTGGCGCGCCCGGCGGTTGGGCCAGCCGCAGCGCGGACGCGGTGGGGCGGGGCGCGGCCAGGGCGTGGCAGGCGAGGTGGATCAGCTGGGCCGGGTTCGCGCCGCCGGGCAGGGCGGCGAGCAACTCCTCGGGCGTGCCGGCGGCGTCCGGCGGCTCGTCGCCGGCGGGGAACTCGCCGTAGCGCGACGCGGCCGGGTAGCAGGCGGCGCGCAGCGCGTCGGCCTCCATCTCGGCCCAGGGCAGGGTCAGTTCGGGGTCGGCGAGCAGCACCTGCCGCCCGGCGGCGGGGGGCGTGCGCCGGCGCGCGGCGGCGGCCAGGAACTGGGTGCCGGACGGCGCGTAGCTGAACACGGCCAGCTCGCAGGCGTAGCGGGCGCGCGTTCCCGCGCCGGGGCCGCCGGGGCCGCCGTCGCTCGCCGGCTGGCGGGCGGCGTGCCAGGGGACAACGCCGAGTTGGCCGCAGGGCACCAGGACGATCCGGGGCGGGCGGCCTCTCGGCGTCGGGCCGAGGGCGGCGAGCACCGGGCCGACGGCCGCGCCCCAGGCCCAGTCGCAGAGCGCGGCGAGGGCGGCCCGCCACCGTTCCTCGGCCTCGGCCCGGCCGTCGGCGCCCGCCGCCGGGTCGTCGAGCGACCGGGACCGTGCGGCCGCCGCGTCGAGGTAGCGCTCCAACGGCGGGCTGCCCGGCAGCGTCAGCTCCGGCAGCGGCAGCCCCCGGGGTTCGGCGCCCGGGCGCAGGATCAGGGCGCGTCCCGGGATGACCGCGCCGGCGGTCTGTCCCGGCAGCAGATAGACCAACGCGTCGGTGCCCGTCGCGGCGAGGCCGGCGGTGAGTTCGCGGGTCGTCGCCGTGCGCAGCAGCCGGCGCGCGAGCGTGAACTCACCGCCGCGCCTGGGGCGCACGCCCAGCGCGGAGAGCGCCGCGCGGCGCAGGCCGCTGGGGATCGGCGCTGCGGAGCCGTTCGCGGTCCGCGCGCGCCACCGGTCGGCCAGCTCGGGATGGCCGGCGGCGTCGAGGAGTCGCGGCAGGGTGCGGGAGGCGGCGATCGCCTGGAGCACCAGGGCGCGGCCGTCCTCCAGCGCCAGCACCGCCTGGTCGGGCGCAGACGGCGCGAGGGGGTACGCCAACCGCCGCGAGAGCAACGCGCCGTTGAGCGCCACGGACAGGCCGTGGTCGGTACCGGACTGGAGAAACACCTCCACCGCCAGCTCGCTCATCGCCTCACGGGTGACGTTCCAGAACGACGCGATGTCCCCGGGGAATTCGGGGCCCCGGCGGAGCGAACGGAGAGTGTGGGCCTCGGCGAGCTTGATCAGGACCTCGACCCGCTCCGGACCGCCGTGGCCGAGCCCGATCAGCGCCCGGGCGCGGGACAGTTCGGCGATGGCGTCGTCGAGCACGGCCGGGTCGCTCTCGCCGTGCAACGCCAGGAAGAGCTGGGCCAGTCCCAGCTGGGCGCGTCGGTCATACTCGTGGTCGGCGTGAACGGTGGGCCGGCCGAGGTCCGCGCGCGCCTCGGCGATCATGCTCCGCAGGGCCGCTTCGTCCATCGGGCCACCCGACATCGGGTGCGGCGTGGCCGTTCCGAGGAAGCGCAGTCCGGTGATCTCCTGCTCGCTCGCCTGCCGTTGCTCGACCGGCCGTTCGATCAGCTCCGCCGTCTCGGCGAGCCGGCGCGCCACCTGGTCGCGCCGCTCGCCGTCCGGGGGCAGGGCGGCGAGGCGGGCGCGGAGGTCCCGGGCGAGCCCGGGCAACGCCTCGTGGTCGCCGGTGCGACGCGCGTGGCGCAGTTCGGCGTCGGCGGTGCTCAGCGCGATATCGAGCGCGAACGGGGCCTCGGGCGCCAGCGATCCCTCGCGTTCGAGCGCGGCCGACAGCTCGCGCAGCAGGGCCAGGGACGCCTCGGCGTCCCGGAGGCTCCCGTCGTGCCCGGCCCTGTCCAGCACGTTCGCCAGCTGCTGACCGAGACTCAGGAACCACCAGGAGTCGGGAGACACGGCGGACAGGGCCTCGCTGAGCAGGGTGGCGGCGTCGTGGAGGAACCCGGGGTCGCCGGAGAGGGTGGCCAACAACAGGTCGCGGCGAGCCGCGGACCCCCGTTCCCGCAGGCCGGCGTGTGCGAGGAAGTCCCGGACCCGGTCGGGCCCCCGCTCGTTGACGTGCGATACGAAGCCCGGCTCGGCCGCCAGGCCGACCGGCCACGCCTCGAAGGGGTTACCGGACGTGGCGTAGGGGTCGGCCAGGGGACGCTCCACCGTGTTGAAGTCGACCAGTCCGGGCTCCCGCGTTCCCGCCCCGGCCAGCAGCCAGCCGTGGAGCCTGGCGATGTTGGCCCGCGCCTCGGCCCGTTCGGCGGGCAGTTCCCGCAGCGCGCGCAGGGCCAGTTCGGCGGCGTCGCGGATCTGGCCGGCGTCGAACCGCTGGGCTTCGGCGACCCGTCGCAGCGGGAGAAGGGCCCCGGGCGGCAGCCCCATCTCGTCGCCCGGCCCGGCGCTCGCGTCGGCATCCAGCCAGGTGGCGAACCAGACCAGCACGCGGGTGAACGGCCGGATGCCGCAGGCGCCGGCCAGGGTGACCAGGTCGCGGACGGCATCCCTGAGGGTGTCCTCGGGCGCGGCCGTGGCGGAGCGGTTCACGACGGGGCCGTCGGCGGCGAGGCCGTCGGTGGCGAGGGCGTTGGCGGCGAGGGCGTTGGCGGCGAGGCCGTCGGCGGCGAGAGCGTCGGCGGCGGGGGCGCGGGCTGTCCCGGGGCGCGCGGCGGTCAGCACCCGGTCGAACACCCGCCTGAGGTACTCGTTCGCCCGCGCGGCCGCCGGGGCCAGCGGGGTCCGGGCGATCCGGTCGAGCACCCGCGCCGCCTCGGCGAGGTTCCGGAGCTCCGACTCGGACACCACCCGCACGTCGCCGGTGACCAGCAGCGCGTCCAGCAGCGCGGGGCGCACACCCCGGAGCACGGACCTGGCCCAGGGCACCAACAGGAGGACCAGCGCCATCCGGGCCTCCACCACGTACCGAAGCTCCAGCGGCCCCTCGGCGTCGGCCCAGCGCAGGCGGCGGAGCGCCTGCGCCCGGTCCTCCGGGGCCGCGTCGGCGCCCGCGCCGAGGCAGCGCACGCCGAGCGCGATGCCCAGGCACACGGACACCAGGTTGCTGTTCTCGCCGTGACGAGACAACTCCGCTTCTACGGCGGTCAGTTGGTCGATGGCCGGCGCCAGCGACTCGGGCGGCGGCCAGCCCTCGTGGTCGGTCCCGCCCAACGCCCGGCGGGCCTCCTCCACGGCTGCGGCCACCCGCGCCTGCCGTTCGTTGGCGTCACTGGCGCCGCGCGCCGTCGGCTCGTCCGTCATGGGATCGGTCCTCACGCGTCCGGGTCGAGGCGGAGGTCGCGGCGCATCGCCGTGCGGAGGGCGGGGAGGGTGGTCTCCCACAGGTCGGTGATGCGGGCCTGGGCGCTGGCCGGGGTCTCCTCGGGGGCGGCGGTCGCCGTGGTGAGGCGCATCAGGACACCGTAGGCGGCGTTGAGCGTGTGGTTGACCTCCTGCGCGGCGGCCAACACGGGGGCGGGGGCGATGAGTTGGATCTCGGCGTAGCAGTCGGCGTGGGTGGCGCGGGCGCGGCGCAGGTCCTCGGTGGTGGCGCGCAGGTCCTCGGCGGCGCGGGCGGTGTCGCCGGCGCCGCGCAGCGCGTGCAACTGGTCGGTGAGCGCGGCGACATAGCGGCGGGCGGCGGTGTTGAGCGCGGTGTAGGTCGCGCGGTTGGACTCGGTGGAGCTGCGGCGTTCGAGCCGGTTCAGCTCCTCGGACAGGGAACGGTGCGCCTGCCGCTGGGCCAACAGCGCCGAGATCAGGGTCCCCAGCACGGCGACCACCGTGATCAACAGCGATTCGGTCGTCGCGTTCACCGTTGGTCACCCTCCGTTGTCAGTGGTGTCTGGTTTGCTGTCTCCCAGTCAACAGCCGGTTCCCGGGCGTGAGTGGCGGCACAACTGGTCGATGGTCGGGCGTTTTTCGTCCGATCCCGGTGCGGGGCGGGTGGGGGCGGTCGGAAGTGGCCAGGATGAGACGGGAAGCGGGACGCGAACGATCGCGGGGAGGGGGACGACGGATGGACGCCGAGGTGGTGCGGGCGCTGGAGGCGGCGGACCGGTTGCTGCCCGCGACGGGCGCGGGCCTGGCGGGGGCGGGCCCGAGCGCCGAAGGGGCGGGCCCGAGCGCCGAAGGGGCGGGCCCGGGAGCCGAAGGGGCGGGTGCGGGCCCGAAAGAGGGGGCGGGCCCGCGCCCGGACCTCGACGCGACGGTGGCCCGGCTGGCGCGCGCCGAGCGGGAGTTGGGCGGCGGTGACGAGCCGGGGGCGGCGCTGCTGTGGGCGCGGCTGGGCGGCCTCTACGGCCGGCGGTATCTGTTGGGCGTCGGCACGGAAGCGGACCGGGAGGAGGGGACCCGGCTGCTGCGCGCGGCGCGCGCGGTGGCCGGGCCCGGCGCGCTGGACGAACGGGAGCGGGTGCGGGCGACGTGGGTGCTGGCGGCACTGCGGCTGCCGATGCCGCAGCCGGGGCCGGGGCCGGGGCTGGAGGGCTGGATACCGGACGCGGAGCGGATCATCGCGTGGGGTATGCGCCCCACCCGGCACACGCGCCAGATCCTCGCCGAGGCGGCCGAGGCGGAGGCGCTGCTCCGCGAGTTGGAGGCGGCCCGGCTGCCGGAGCCGCTGCCGAAGGAGGTGGCGCGGCTGCGTTCGACGCTCGCGCTGATGCGGACGCTGCTGGGCGCCGGCGACCTGCCGGGCTTCGTCAACCTCATGGATCGGCTGCTCCGGGAGCGGCCCGAGCTGACGGCGGTACGCCCGCTGCTCCAGGGGATGTTGAGCATGGTGCGGGGCCATCCGGCCCTGGCCCAGCCCCCGGCCCTGGAGCCCGCGCCGGCGCCAGCCCTGGAGCCCGCGCCGGCGTCGGCGGCGAAGGAGCCGGATGAGCCCGATCCGACGGAGGTCGCGGCGCTCGCGATGCTCGCCGAGATCGGCGCGCCCGGCGCGGTGGGCACCGCGCGGCTGCGCGAGCTGGTCGAGACGCTGCGCCCGGCGCCCGGGGGCAGCGGCGATCCGGCGAGGGACGCCATCAACCTGAGCCTGCGCGCGATGGGCGACGCGATGCTCGCGCTGCGCACGGGCGAGACCGACCGTGTCGACCGCGCCTATGCCGGGCTACGGCGGGCCGCCGCCCAGCTTCCGCCCGACCACGAGCTGGCCACGCTGCTGGCGAGCCTTTCCGGGCTGATCCCCTCGGTCGCGACGATCACCCGGGGCAACCTCAGGGACGAGGAGGCGACGGCCCGGGTGCTGGGCGCGTTGAACCCCGAGCCGCTGTGGGACGCGCCGGCGCTGTCGGGCCCGCCGCACGCCCGCCGACTGGCCGTGCTGTCACGGACCTTGGTCCTCGGGCTGCGGCTGCGGCGGCTGTGGGGCGAGTCGGACGCACCGGCTGAACGGGGCGGATGGGGCGGATGGGCTGCCTCGGACGGTCCTGGCGGGTCGGACGGTGCTGGCGGGCCGGGTGGGAGCGGCACTCCGGACGAGGCCGCGATCGTCGACGCGTGCGTCGCGGAGCTGCGCGCCCTGCTCGCGCAGGTGGACCGGCGCGATCTGGTGTATCCGCACGTCGCGGCCCATCTGGCCGTCGCCCACGCGCTGCGGGCCTGGATGCGGGCCAGCGTGCGGGACCTGCGCGCGGCGCTGCGCCTGGTCGAGGAGATCAGAGCCGACGAGGCCACCCTCCCCTTCGTGCGGCAACTGTTCGACTCCGGTTGGCCGTTGATTCTGGCCGGCAGCCCGACGCTGAAGCGCGACCCCGACCTCATCCTCCAGGCCGTGGCGGCCAGCCGGGCCGCGCTGGACTCGGTGGAGTCCAGCCTCGTCAACCAACGGGCCATGACCCTGCGGAACATCGCCGAGGCGCTGCTGACGCACCACGAGCTGACCGGCGACCGGCGGTCGTTGGACGAGGCGGTCACGGAGAGCCGGCGGGCACGGGCCGCGCTGGTCGCGCGCGCGGACAGCGCGGGCACGCGGGACGTGCTGTGGACACTGGCCCGGGCCCATGCGCGGCGCGCCGACCGGGGGTTGGGGGATCTGCGGATCGCGGTCGAGGCCGGGCGGCTGGCGCTGCGCGTGGTGAGCGACGACGTGCTGATGCAGGTGGGCGCTGAGCACGGCCTGGAGACGGCGCGGCACGGCGCCGACCGGGCGTTGCGCGTGGCGGGCTGGGCGCTGGCGGCGGACGACGCGGCGGGCGCGGTGCGGAGCCTGGAGGTCGGCCGGGCGCTGGTGCTGCGGGCCGCCGCCGTCGCGGAGGGCGTGCCGGAGCGGCTGGCGGCCCTGGGCAAGGGCGAGTTGGCGGAGGAGTGGCGGCGGGCGGCTTCGGCACCGGCGCCGGAGGCGGAGATGGGGGTGGGCGCTGGGCCGACCGTGCCCAGCCGGCTGCGCCGCCTGGCGCTGGACGCGCTGCGGGCGGCGCCCGGCGGCCCGGACGAGCTGGCGGCGGTGCCGGAGCCGGCCGAGTTGGGTGCGGCGGTGGCGGCGTCGGGGGCGGACGCCCTGGTGTATCTGGTGCCGGGGCTCGACGGGCGGGACGGCGCCGCGCTGTTGGTGCGCGGGCCGTGGAAGCCGGTCGTCGCGTTGCCGCTGCCGGGGCTTTCGGCCGCCGGGCGGCGGCCGTTGGAGGCGTATCTCACCGCCGCCGCCCGGCGGTCGGGCCAACGCCGGGCGCGCGAGGCGGAGGCGCCCGAAGCGGAGGCCGGCTGGGAGGCGGCGCTGGAGGAGCTGTGCGCCTGGGCGGGCCCGGCCGTGGTCGGGCCGCTGCTGGCGCGGCTGGCGGCGGACGGCGCGCGGCGAGCGCCCGTTCGGCTGGTGCTGGTGCCCTGCGGGAACCTGGGCGTGGTGCCCTGGCACGCGGCCCGGCTGGCCGGCGGCCACGCCTGCGAGGTGGCGGTGTTCAGCTATGCCGCGTCCGGGGCCCAGTTCCTTGAGGCCGCCGGGCGGGCGCGGCGGCCGGTGCGGGAGCGGCCGGTGCTGGTCGCCGACCCGCGCCTCGACCTGCTGTGGGCCGCCGACGAGGTGCTCACGCTGCGCGCCGCGCACTACCAACGGGCCGCGCTCTACGGGGAGTTCGTGACCGGGCGGCCGCCGGGCGGGACCAGCGGCGCGGGCACGCCCGAGGAGCTGCTGGCGCTGCTGCCCGGGGCGGAGGGCGGGGCGAACGGTGCGGGGCCCGCCTCGTTGCTGCACATCGCCTCGCACGGCGAGGCCGGCGCGCGGCCGACGGTCTCCGCGCTGGCGCTGGCGGGCACCGGCGGGGACGAGACGGGGGACGGCGGGCTGTTGACCGTCACCCGGCTGTTGGACCGGCCGGGCGGCGGCCCGGCCCCCGGCGAGCCCGGTCCCCTGGTGGTGCTCAGCGCCTGCGAGACGGACCTGAGCCGCCGGGACCACGACGAGGCGCTGACCCTCACCACCGCGCTGGTGGCCCGGGGCGCCACGGACGCGGTCGGCTCGCGCTGGACGACGGGGGACGGCGCCTCGGCGCTGATGATGGTGGTCTTCCACCACCAGCTGGCCGTCGAGGGGCTGGCCCCCGCCGACGCGCTGCGCGCCGCGCAGCTGTGGATGCTCGATCCCGAACGGCGCCCGCCGCCGGGCATGGACGGGCAGTTGGCGCGCGAGGCGCGGCGTCCCTCGCTCGAACGGGTCGCGGAGTGGGCGGCGTTCGTCCACCAGGGCAGCCCGCGCCCGAACCCGCGCAGGGGCCCGGCTACGAAACCATCGACCGCCCCACCAACGAACTCAGCGACGGACTCAGCGACGGACTCAGCGACGAACTCAGGGAAGGACGAGGGGAGATGACCGGGTGAACTCCGAGGAGCTGATCGAACTCCTCACCCGCCACCAGGACCATGTGCGCGAGCACCTGACGCCCGACGAACGGCATGAGCTGCGGGACGCGCTCGCCGCGTTGGAACGCGCGGGGAACGAGGAGAGGGCGCGGCGGCTCGCCGTGCTCCGGATACGGCGGGTCCTGCTGGCGCTGCCGCTGGACAGCCCGGTGCGCCGGGCCGTCAACGACGGGGTGCGGCTGTTGCCGGGCGGCGTCGACGAGGTCGCGGCCGAGCGGGTGGCGGAGCTGGCCGCGCTGATCGCGTCCTGGGACGCGCCGCCCGCCCTGGGCCGGGACCCGGCGGGCGACGGCGAAGGCGTCACGCCGGAGGAGATCCTTCGGGCGGCGCGCCGCCGGCTGTTGGCGGCGCCGTCCCGGCCGGCCGACCAGCTGGCGCCCGAGGCGGCCGAGGGCCTGATCCGGCTGCCCGATCCGGAACGGGGCGCGCGCTGCCCGGAGTTCCAGTTCGGCCCGGACGGCGGCCCGAGGGCCGTGGTCCGGCGGGTCAACGCGCTGCTGCTGGCCGACGAGGACCCGTGGGGCGCCGCCGACTGGTGGTTGGGCGGGAACGTGTGGCTGGAGGGCACCCCGGCCGAACTGGTCGGCGAGATCCCGGACTTCCTGCTGGTCGAGGCGGCGCGCGCGCTGGTGGAGGGGGACTGATGCCCGAGTACGCGCCCCCCGACGGGCTCACGCCCCGGCTCGCCGCGCTGCCCGCCGGGACCCGGCTGTGGCGCTGCCACCGCACCCGTTACCCGGCCACCGCGTTCAACCCGGTCGCCGCGCACACCCACTTCGGCGGGAACCGCTTCGACGGCACCACCAGCGACCCCTACCCCTACCTCTATGCGGCGGACGAGCCGGCGACGGCGCTGGCGGAGGTGTTCCTGCGGTCGCGGCCGTTCGGCGGGCCCAGCGGGGAGCGGCTCATCCCCCGGGCGCAGTCCGACGGTTACGCCCTGTCGCTGCTGACCACCACGGCGCCACTGGCGTTGATCCAGCTGGTGACCGAGGAGGATCTGGCGGCCGTCAAGCAGGACCACTGGCTGCTGGAGGCGGAGGGCGCGGGCGCCCCGCAGACCCGGTACTGGGCGCAGGCGTTGCGCCGGGACGCGCCCGCCGCGCAGGGGATGCTGTGGCAGTCGCGGCGCCGCAGGTCGGGGCTGGCATTGGTGCTGTTCGGCGACCGCTGTCCGGCGGGCGCGCTGGCGGCGGAGCCCTCGGAGACGTTCGACCTGTCCACGCCGGCGGGCCGGGACCGGGCCAACGGCTGGCTGGCGCCGCTGCTGGCCGCCATCCACCCGTGAGAGGAGCGGAGTTGGGGCGGCCGACGGGCCGGCCGGGCCCGAGGCGGGACGGGCGGGGCCCACGCGGACCGGTCAACGGGGGCCGGCGCCGTGGAGGCGGACCGTGCCACGGACCCGGCGGCCCAGGCCCACCTCGTCGTGGTCCGCCAGCCGCCGGGGCGCGCCCGGCTCGACGCGCTGCCCGTTGAGCCAGGTCCCGTTGCGGCTGCCGGCCGGGGTGCCCTCGGCGAGCCAGGCGGTGCCGTCGTGTTCGACAGAGAGGGTGGCGTGGCGGCGGGAGACGCCCCGGGCGGCGGCGAGGTGGGGCGCGGTCGCCGGGGCCCAGCCGGCGTCGCGGCCCAGCCGCAGCGGGCTGCCCGGGCCCGCGACCGCGCGCAGCGGCGGGACCTGGAGGGTCAGCACCAGATGCACGCGGGGGCTGCCGCAGACCGGGCAGGGGTCGAGGCTGGCCGGGGCGGGCTGATCGCAGTTCCAGCAGGTCACCGACTCGGCGTCCGGAGCCGGGTCCGGGGCGGGGCTCGGGTCGGGGTCGAGGTCGCGGTCGCAGTTGGGGTCGAGGTCGCGGTCGGGGTCGAGGTCGAGGTCGGGGGCC
This sequence comes from Streptomyces sp. 3MP-14, assembly GCF_006334905.2. NCBI lineage: Bacteria > Bacillati > Actinomycetota > Actinomycetes > Kitasatosporales > Streptomycetaceae > Streptomyces > Streptomyces sp. 3MP-14. The sequence continues at coordinate 139,864 of NZ_VDLZ02000015.1, read as the reverse complement.
AACGGCGGTGCTTCGGGCGGCGGTTGGGGCGCTGTCGTGGGCGGCGGCGCGGACGCGGGCGGCGGCGCGGACGCGGGCGGCGGCGCGGCGTCCCGCCCGTCGTCGGCGCCGGGGACGAGGCCGGGGCCGGGGCCGCCGGGGAGGTCGTCCCCGCCGGAGATGTCGTCCCAGTCCTCGTCCCAGTCCCCGTCCCAGGGGTCCTCCCCCGCGCCCCCGGTCATGACGGCGGCGGCCGTTCGATGTCGAGGCGCAGCCGCACGGTCCCGTCCGGCCCCTCCTCCACCGAGGCCACCGTGACCACGCTCTGCTCGGGCACGTCGCCCGCGTCGAACAGCGCCCTGGCCAGCGGGTTGACCAGGGTGGTCTCCAGTTCGTTGCCGATGCCGCGCCCGCCGTTCTCCAGCCGCGCGGTGCAGCGCTTGGCGAGCTGCTCGCGCGCCTCGGCGTCGAGGCGCAGCCGGAGCCGCTGGTCGTCGCGGAGCCGGGCGGCGATGTTGGCGATCTGGAGGTCGAAGATGGTGCGCGCCACCTCGGGGCCGATGAAGTCGAAGACCACGACGTTGCCGCCGAGCCGGTTCATCAGCTCGGGCCGGCCCACCACCTCGGTGAAGTGCCGCTCGACGTTGGCGTGCACGGTCGCCGCCAACTCCTCGTAGGGCGTGCCGGGTTCGACCACCCGGCGCTTGAGCCCGGTGGCCGGGTCCTCGGCCAGGACCCCCAGGTTGGAGGTGAAGATGATCACGCACTCGCTGAAGTGGGTGGTGATGCCCTGCCCGTCGGTGAGGCGGCCGTCCTCCAGCACCTGGAGGAACTTGTCGAGGACGCCCTTGTCCGCCTTCTCGATCTCGTCGAAGAGGATGACGCGGAACGGGTCGGTGCGCACCGCGCTGGTCAGCTCGCCGCCGGCCTCGTAGCCGACATAGCCGGGCGGCGCTCCGACGAGCCGGTCGGCGGAGTGCGGCGCGGAGAACTCGCTCATGTCGAACCGCAGGCAGGACTCCGGGCCGCCGAAGAGGACGGTGGCGACGGACTTGGCCAGCTCCGTCTTGCCGGTGCCGGTCGGGCCGGCGAAGAACAGCACGCCGCGCGGCCGGTGGCCCGGGTTGGCGGCCTGCGCGCCGGACAGGCCCAGGGCGGCGCGCTTGAGGATGTCGGTGGCCTTGACCACGGCGGGCTCCTGGCCCTTCACCCGGGACCGGATGAACGCCTCCCCCTCGCGAATCCGTTGCCTGACATGCCCGCGTCGCCAGGGGTTGTTCTCCACGCCCAGCCGGTAAACGCGCACGGCGTCCGGCATTCGGGTCGGCGGCCAGGACCGGTCGGCGGCGAGCCGTTCGCACTCGCGCATCGCGCGGAGCGTCAGCCCGTCGGCCGCCCGCGCGAACCCGTCGACGGCGCGCTCCAGTTCGGGCACGAGCGCCGGCGCGCCCTCCGGCGTGGCCTCCGGTGTGTCCGCCGGCGCGGAAGGGGCGCGGGCCCCCTTGCGCAGCAGGGGCGGCAGCGGCTCGCGGGGCTCGCGCGCCGGCGCGAGAACGGGGCCCGCGCTCTCGACGCCCGTCGCCTCGGCGACGGCCGCGATCCGCAGACGGGCCAGCCGGCCGCGTTCCTCCAGGTCGGGCAGCGGCACGCCGATGGTGCGGACGCGGTCGCTGCCGGCGACCAGCCAGGTCGGCAGGTCGCGTTCCCCGTCGGCCAGCCAGACCACCGGGTTGTAGAGGGAACGGCCGGAGCGGTGATGGGGCAACGGCCGTACGTCGTCCGCGAGTTTGAGGCAGCTGAGGAAGAAGTCCCGTTCGGCGTCGCTGAGTCGGTTGACGTCGGTGGCCAGCCGCGCCGCGTAGTCGATCAACACGGCGAGCCGCTGCGGGTGTTGCTCCGTGGTCTCCGGCGTGACCTCGGGTCGGTCGGCGCCCGGGCGGAACCGCTGCGGGGTCTCGACGCCGGTGGCGAGGGCGCGCAGCAGGGGGCCGAGTTCGTCGATCCTGGGCGCGCGGTCGGCGCGCACCAGCCGCCCGTGGTGGAGGCGGCCCACCCGGCCCCGGCCCAGCAGCTTCTCGACGTCGGGCAGCGCGCTGCCGGGGTGCACGGTGAACCCGTCCACCGCGTCGTAGCGCACCAGCGCGTCATAGCCACGGGCGCGCAGCAGGTGCCAGAGCAGCCCGGCCATGTCGGTGGTGCGGTCCTCGCCCCGGTGCACGACGAGATAGTCGTCGCGGACGTTGCCGTGCAGCACGAACTGGGAGTGCACGGCGAGCGTGCCGTCCAACTCCTCGGCGAACGGCGGGAGTCGGCGGCGCGTGGACTGCTCGCGGCCGGCGGCGCTCAACGACGTTCGGTCCCTTCGTCACGGCTCCGGTAGCGCGGCGCCCTCTCGCCCCGGGCCCGGTCCCGCTCGCCCCGGGCCCGGTCCCGCTCGCCCGGGCGCGGGTCCTGGCGGCCGGTCGTGGCGGGGCGGCCGTCCGGGCCGGGGTGGCGGATGCCGGCGACGGGGTGCTCCTCGTGGAAGCTGACCTCCAGCGGCAGCCCGGCCGCCTCGGCGGCGTCGGCCAGGGCGGCCAGCAGGGCGCCGGCCTCCCGGCAGCGCGCGCGGTCCAGGGCGCGCGCCGCCTCGGTGTCCTCATGGTGCTCCCTGACCCGGTGCATGGTCAGCGTGCGCAGCGTCCCGGCGCGGTCGACCACCAGGCGCAGCCAGTGTTCGTCGCCCCAGTCGGGCGGCGCCCACTCGATGTGATGGATGCCGGGCCGCACCTGGGTGACCGTGGTCGCCGCCAACTCGCCCTCTTCGCCGTCGCGTTCGTGGTGCCGGCCCTGTCGGGCCAGGGAACGGCGCAGGAGTTGGGTGACATAGAGGCGCCGGAGCGCGGTCTCCCGTTCGGCGACGCGGCCGGCGATCTCGGCGCGCTGCCGCGCGGTGACGGCGGCGCCCCGTTCCACCACGGCTTCCAGCAGGGCGAGTTCGGCGGCTGGCACCGGCGGCGGCGACGGGTGACCGTCGGGCAACGGCGGCAACGGCTCGCGCAGCAGGCGGAGTTGCTGGGCGGCCCACTCGGCGGTCTCGCGTTGGTCGGCGGCGCGCCAGTTGGCGGTGAACGCCAGGTCGCGCGCCTCGGCGAGATGGCGGGCCGCCGCGACCGGTCGGCTCGGGGCCAGCTCGACGGCGTGGGCGACGGCGGCCTCGACGCGGGCGCTCTCCTCGGGTGAGACGTTGAGGTCGAGCCCGGCGAGGAGTTCGGCGCCCAGCGCGGTGGCCTGGTCGGCGGTCAGGAACTCGGCGTCCGGCAGCGGCGCGCGGTAGGCGGGGAGCGCGCGGGCGGCGGCCGCCTCGGTGTCGGCGGCGGCATAGGCCGCGAGGGCGCGTTCGCGCCGGGCGCGCAGCGCCTCGGCCCGGCGCGCGGCCTCCTCCGCGCGCTGCCCGAGCGCGCCGGGCGTGCCACCGTGCTCGGTGGCGGCGCGCAGGCCGGGGGGCGTGGCGCGCAGCGCGCGCCGGGCGAGGGCGGCCTCGGCGGCGCGCGCGGCCCGGTCGGCCTGCCCGAGCCACGCGTACACCTCGGCCAGCCGCATCCCGCACGGGTCGAGCGCCGGCGGCAGCGGCGGCTGGCCCGGCCCGGCCGGGCCCCCGTCGCCCGGCCCTTCGGGCCCGCCGCCCTCGGCCGCCGTCCTGGCCCGCAGGGTGTCGAGCCGCGCGTTGGCCCGGGCCACGGCGAACACGGCGTCTCGCCACAACTCCTCGACGCAGCGCGCCCGTTCGCGGTCCTCGACGCGTTGCCGCTGCGCCTCGGCGGCGCGCACGGCGGCCTCCGCGAGCAGCTGGGTGCCGGCGAGGGCGGCGCGCGTCGCCAGCAGCGCGCCGCTGAGCGCGCCAAGCCCGATCAGCGCCGCCCCGGCCAGCTCGACCAGCTGCTCGGCGACGACCTCGCCGGCGTCGCCGACGTCGCTCATCGAGGGCAGTGCCACGGCCGGCCCGGCCGAGTCCGCCGCCGCGAAGCCGATGTCGGGCGCCAGGAACAGGATGTCGGGCACGGCCATCCCCGCGCTCATCGCCGCCTCCCCCGGGCCGAGCCCGCCGCACGCGCCGAACCCGCACGGCCCGCACGGCCCGCACGGCCCGCCGAGGCCGACGAGACACCGCGGCGGTGCCAGGTCCACCAGCCGACCGCGAGCACCGAGGCGAGCGGCCAGAGCCAGGCGGCTGCGGTCACGGTGGCGATCAGCAGCGCGAGCACCCCGGTGAGCGCCAGCGCGCCCAGCAAGCGGTGGCGGCGCGCGAAGCGGCCCGCGCGCCCCGCGCCGTCGATCAGCCGCCCGGCGAGGGAGTGTCGGGGGTGGTAGGTGAGCGCCCCGATGCGGCGGGCGACCAGGAGTTCCAGCGCCAGCACGACGGCGAAGCCCGGCGGCGCCGCGCCCCAGGCGAGCGCGACGCTCCGCTGGGAGGCAAGCCCCGCGACGTCGGCGACGCCGATGACGAAGAGCCAGGGGAACGTCACGGCGAGCGCGCCGGCCGCCGCCCAGCCGAGGGCGACGGGCAGCTGTTGGGCGTTGAGCCAGGCGACGGCGCGCAGATAGTCGGCGTCGCGCCGGCGCCCCTCGGCCCGGGCGCGCCGCTCGGTGCGCGCGGCCCAGGCGTCGTTCTCGGCCAGGCCGCCGAGGCGTTCGGCGAGCAGCAGCCGCAGCAGGTCGTCGCGGTCGGCGACCAGCCAGCCGTACCAGGGCACCGGCTCGGGCAGCCGGCGCAGCCGGGCGGTGACGCGCCGGTCCAGCAGCGCGCGGCAGCGCTCGGGGGCGGCCGATATGTGCAGGAGTTGCGCGGTCAGGCGCGCGTCCATCGCCGTGCGCCCCGGCTGCTCGCGCAGGCGCCGGCGCAGGGCAGGAAACTCGGCGCAGAGCGCGTCCACGCCCGGTTGCCAGCGCCGCAGCGCCTCCCGCCAGTCCCGGTCGACGTCGGCCAGCCCCTCGCCGCCCGGCCTGGACTCCAGAAGGGGCAGCACCGGGTGGCGGGCGAGGTCCTCGACCACCGACAGTGCGCGTTCCTCCTCCTCGGCGCGGGCGGCGAGGTCGGCCAGCCCGGTGGTCGGGTCAACTGCCTCGCCACGGAAGGTCGGTTCGAGCGTCGGGACCAGCCAGGAGACCAGCCGGACCAGGGTGGTGGGGGCCGGCGTCCGCACCAACAGCTCGGCCAGCGCGGCCAGTTCCTCGCGGTCGGCGTCGTCGTAGCGGGGCGAGGCGGCGAACGGCCGCAGCCAGTCGACCAGCGCGTTGCGGGTGCGGCGCCGGGCGAGGGCGCGTTCGGTCTGGCGCCAGTAGGTGTCGAGGGCGAGGCCCAGCTCGGCCGGCTCGGTGAACTCCCGCCCCATGAACGGGAACGGCTCCCGCGCCGGCTCGGGTGGCGCCGCCCGGGACGGCGCGGCCCACTCGCGGTTGTCGATCGGCGGCGAGCCGCCGGCCAGCCACTCGGCGACCTGGTTGGCGCCCCAGCGGGTGTCCGGGTCGCGGGTCAGCAGCCCCCGGCAGAGGTCGCGCAGCCGGGGCTCGGTCACCAGCGACAGGTCGGGCGGGCCGGCGGACAGCGCGACGGGGACATAAGCACCGTGGGTGTGCGGCACCGGGTGGGCGCCGCCGGCGAGTTCGGCGAGGATCATGCCCAGCGACCACCAGTCGTCCGAGGGGTGGATCACCTGGTGTTGCAGCGCGGCCTGCGGGGAGAGATAGCGGAGCGTGCCGCCCCAGGCGGCGCGTTCCGTTGGCCACACGCCGGCGCGCGCGCCAGGACCGGTGCCGGCTCCCCCGCCCGCGCCCACGCCCGTTCCCGCGCCGGCCCGCGCGCCGGCGCCCGCGCCCGGCGTCGCGCGGCGCGGCTCGGCGCGGGTCGGCTGGGCCAGGGCGAAGTCGACCAGGGTCAGCCGGGGATCGGCCGGGTCCAGCGAGCCCAACACCAGATTGGCCGGGGTGACGTCGCGGTGCACGAAGCCCCGGGCGTGCAGCGCGGCGAGCGCCGCGTGGGCCTGCCGAACGACCGCCCGCACCAACGCCGTTGGCGCCGGGCCAGGATGGTCGCGACGGTAGCGGGCCAGATCCGTGTCCCCGTGCGAGGGCGCGATCTCGTACGGATGGCCCTCGGCCTGCCCGGTCTCGGTGAGGTGGGTGGCGTGCGGCAGCCGGGTGGTGCGCAGCAGGTGCTGCACGTCCGGGTTGGGCGGCGCGGCCCGGTCGTACCACTTGAACACGTGGTCGCCGCCGCCCCCCGGCGCCTCGTCCCCCGCCCCCCGGGGCGTCCGCAGCACGCGCAGCACGATCGCCCGCCCAGGTCCGCCGGTGCGGCTGAGGGCGCCGGTGAGCCGGTAACGGGCCGCCAGCGCCGGCGGCAGCCGCCCGGCGTCCCGCCGGTCCTCCCCCTCGTCCGCCAGTTCCTGCTCGGTCTCGGTCGCATCGGTCATGCGGCCCCTCCCTCATTCCCCGCAGTGCGCGAACCGGGAATCGCAGCGTAACGAGAATGCGCGGCCGCTCCCGGTGCATTCCCGGGCGTTATCCGGCGGATTGCCGGGCGCCCCCGGGCAAATACCGGAACCGCGCGAAAGAGTGATGCCATGACGGGCACAAGAGACGGCGAACGCGACGGAGTTGGCCGGCGAGAAACGGAAGCGGAACGGGAACCCGAGGCCGGACGAGAAACGGAAGCGGAACGAGCGCCCGGGCCGGAATCGGCGCCGGAGGCCACCGCACCCGAGGTCGTGGCGCGGATCAACGCCACGCACTTCCCGGTGACGGTGCTGGGCCCCGGCCGGCGGCTGGGCATCTGGTTCCAGGGCTGCCCGCTGGCCTGCGCCGGCTGCATGTCCCGGCACACCTGGGACCCCGAGGGCGGCCGGGAGGTCACCGTCGGGCAGCTGCTCCGCCTGTGGCGCCGGGCGTTGGCCGCCGGTGCCGAGGGCCTGACGGTCAGCGGTGGCGAGCCGTTGACCCAACCCGCCGCGCTCGCCGCCCTGTTGGCCGGCGCGGCCAGGGAACGCGCCGAGGCCCCCGCTGACCTGCTGGTCTACACGGGGTACACCGAGGGCGAGTTGGCGGCCGACCCGGCCCGGCGGGCCGCCGTGCGGCACGCCGACGCGCTGATCACCGGTCGCTATGTCGCCGCCCGCCCCACCGACCTGGCCTGGCGCGGCTCGGCCAACCAACGGCTGCTGCCCCGCACGCCGTTGGGCACCGCCCGCTACGCCCCGCACCTGGCGCGCCCCGTCGCGGGGCGGACCCTCCAGGCCGCGCCGCGCGACGACGACGCGTTCGCCCTGATCGGCGTGCCGCGCCCCGGCCAGCTCGCCGCACTGGAAGCCCAACTGCGCGCGGCTGGAACGGCGTTGACCCACACCAGCTGGTGCGCCGAGTGAACGCGGTGGCCCGGCCGCGCCGCGAACCGGCGGGGTGTGCCGGCGCGTTCTACAGGTCGGGCAGGTTGGTGATGGCCCGGGCCGTGACGCGGTTGCGGACGACCAGATGGACCGTCCAGTCCGGGTCGCGGGTCAGCTCCTCGTGGATGGCCCAGCCGATCCAGCTGGCGCTGGACTCGACGGAGACCCCGCCCCGGCCCGACCCCATCAGCGGGAAGCAGATCGACCGCAACGGCGGGTCGAACGCGGCTCGTTCGGCCCGCGCCAGCGCGAACGCCTCCCGGACAGCGCGCGCGATATTGGCGGGCGCCACCTCGTAGCCGTCCCGGCCGGCCAGCGGAACGGCCACCGCCGCGTGGTAGATCCGCCGCACGCCCTGCTCGGCCATCGCACCCGATGAGGTGGCGGCCACGGTGCCCGGCCTGACCGGCAGCCCGGGGCGGCCGAACCGCCGTACCCAGGCGTTGAGTTCGCGCACCAGCACGTCGTCCACGATCTCGCCCGAGGCGTCCCGGACGGCGCAGGCGCGGCGCAGCGTGCCGGAGAGGGTGGGCCAGAAGGTCTTGGACATCTCCAGATAGACGTTCTCGGAGGAGACGATGACGTCCACGTCCCGCAGCAGGTCGACGGGCGAGACATGGAGCACGAACGGCGTGGGTGCGTCGGCCACCGTGGTCTCGACGGTGAACGGCGGTGCGTCGTCGTCCCGTTGGGTGGTCCCGCGATGCGACTCCGGTTCGGGCGGCCGCTGTTCGCCGGTGCCGCCGGTGCCGCCGGTGCCGCCGGCGCCCGCCGGTGAACTCGCGGCGCTCACGGGCGTGTTGCGCCGGCGCACCCGCTCCCGGCACAGCCCCAGCACCGCCTCCGCCGTCTGGTCGACGACCTGCACCTCCTGGCGCCTGCGGAACGTCTCGGTGCTGACGCCCACCACCTCGGCGGCGGCCCTGCGGCGTTCGAAGGCCGTGGCCCCCCGCAGGCCGGGGACCAGCCCGTAGGTGCGGGCGGCCGCCCGGCCCAGGGCGTCCTGGTCGCCGAGCCGCCGCACCGCCTGCCGCAGCAGCTCCTCGATCCCGGCCGGGACGTCGTCGGGGCCGGTGCTCAACCCGCAGGTCTCCGCGGCGGCGCGCAGCGCCGGCAGGCCCAGCACGCGCACGTTCGCCAGCCCGGGACGGCGCAGCGCGCGCAGATCCTCGACGAGCGCGGCGTGCGCGGGGAGGCTCAACTCCGATTCCAGACCCATGCGTACCAACATAGAGCGTGCGGGCCGCCTCGGGGAGACGATCCAACTCCCCTCGCCCGGCGTTCTCTTGCGCGGCCGCCCGGGCAACGGCGCGCCGGGCGGGGCGGCCGCGCGGGCGCCTTCCGGGCGAAGGTCGGTCGAATGCCGGGTGCTTTCCGTTTCGCGCCCGACGCGGGGCCGAAAAGGGCTGACGCTTCCTTATCACGCATGGAATCTCCGGGGCGGGCCGTGTCATCGGTCAGCCGGACGGATCGCGCCGGCGGGGAGTTTCGCCGGGTCGCCATGCGTGGGAGAGGAGGGCTTTCGCCGTGATCAGAACGGAGAACGTGAACCGGGTCGCCCGGCTGGCGGCAGTGGGCGGGGGCGCGCGGCTGCGGGCGCGCGCCCAGGGGCGGCGCGACGGGCGGCGCGGGCTGCCGCACGTTCCGCCGCCGGGGGCCGCGCCGGTGGCACCCGAGGCCGCCGTCAGCGCCTATGTCGCGGAGCAGCGGGCGGGCGCCGGGCGCGCGGTCGAGCAGCTCAGGTCCCGCTTCCTGGACCGGGAGTGGCGGCTGGCGACGGCCATCAGGTCCGAGGCGGTGCGGGTGACGGACTACTACGACCGCCTGGGGCTGACGGCCCCGGCGGCACTGGCGCGTTTCGGCCAGCGGGTCGGCGAATGGCGCTCCAAGGCGGACGTGTGCCGCCACCGGGCGACGGCCGTCGTCGAGCAGTACAACCAGCGCGTCGCCTGCTACTGGGACGCGGTCCGCCGCCATCACCGGGACGTGCCGGACCCGGCGCCGCCCTATCTGGCGCACTGGGCGCCCGCGCCGATCGCCCTGGACGCGAGCTGGGAGCGGCCGATCGCCTGGCTGTGGGCGCTGGAGGACGAGGGCTCCGCCACCGCCCGCGCCGTCGAACTGTTGAACGCCCAGGGCCGTGACGCCCGTTCGGGAAGGGGCAGCGCACGATGACGCGCACGACGACCGAGAACCACAGGCGCCATCCGCTGGCCGTGCGCCGGCGCATCCGCCGGCTGGCGGCGCTTGCCGGGGCGGCGGCCGTGGCCGCGACCGCGACCGCCGGCTGTGGGGCGATCGGCGACGCGCTCGGCACCTCCGTTGACCGCTACGAGGCGGCCTGCGCCCTGCTGGTCGACGGCTCGGGCTCGGCGGGCGAGGCGCCCGACGGGTTCGACGCGGAGGCCAAGTTGGCGTCCTCGCTGCCGGACTTCCTGGCCGACCGGGAGTGCCGCACGCTGGCGTACGCCCCCATCACGCGCGCCTCGGAGGGCTCGCTCTGCCAGGCCGAGCCGCTGGACCTCGACCCGGACGCGGACGCCACGCTCGACCGCGACGAGCTGCGGGCTTCCCAGCGTGCCGTCGCGTCCGGGCGCGCCCTCGAACTGCTGGAGTGCGCGCGGGAGCACTCCCCCGGGTCCGATGTCATCGGCGCCCTGGACCGGGTCGCCACGGCGGCGCCGGCGGACGGCGAGGCGTTCTCGGTGCTGGTGGTGAGCGACTTCGTGCAGCGCGACTCCTCGTTCGAGCTGCCGCACGAGGACCTGACGACCCCCGAGTCGCGCGCCGCCCTGCTCGACGACCTGGCCGAACGCGGCCGGCTGCCCGAAGGGCTGGCCGGCGCCACGGTCTACCCCAGCGGCTACGGGATGCGGCTGAGTCGGGACTCGGACGCCTACGCGGACTTCGACGCGTTCTGGACGGAACTGCTGGAGGGGCGGGTGGGTGCCGATGTCGACGCCACGTACCAGCGCTGACCCGGGCGGCGGCCGCCGGCGCGGCTGGCGCGCCGGCGCGCGGTCGGGCGCGCGATCCGGCGCGTTGTCCGGCGCTCAGCAGGCGACGGGCGCCCGCCGCGCGCCCGGCGCGGGGGCCGAGGACCGGGGGCGCGCGGCGCTGTTGGCGCGCTGCCGGCGCGAGGGCCGCCGGGCCGCGCGCTCCCGGAGCTTCGACGGCTGGAACCTGGTCAGCTACGGAAGGCTGCCCCGGCTCGCCTCCCTGGCGGCCGAGCGCGACGCCGTGCGCGAGCGCCTTGAGCAGCGCGCGAAGCGCGAGAGCGGCGCGGCGCGGCAGGACGCCGGCCAGGCCAGGGCCGAGGCCGAGGCGGCCAGGGCCGAGGCCCGAAGGACGGCGGAGGAACGCGCGGAACGCGAGGCCCATCTGCGGGTCACCCGGGCCCAGTTGGACCGGCTGGCCCGCGAGGCGGCCAGCCGCCGCGCCGCCAGGGACGCGCTGACCCGCTGGGCCGAGGCCCGCCGCGCCGAGGGCCGGCGTGGCGCGGCGGCGCCGGGCGCCGACGACGCGGACCGCACCCGGGACGGCGACCGTGCCGGGGACGCGGACCCCGCGCGGGACGGCGAACCCGGGCGGGGTCGGGACACCGACCTCGGGGCGCTCGCCGACGAGGACGAGGGCCGGGCCGGCGCCGCGCACACGCCGGCGCGCGGCGCCCCCGACGCGCCCCCGGACCCCGACGACGCCCCCGGCGGCCACCCCGACGAAGCCGCCGACACCGGCCTGTACGACGAGCCGGCCGCCGGCGCCGCGCCGACCCCCGTCCAGTGGGAGGGCGAGAGCCGCGCCGGGCTGTCCCGGGGCGCGACCCTCGCCCTGCTGGTCTGCCTGGCCCTGGTCGAACTCCCCATCTACTGGACCGCGTTCCGCCGCCTGCACGGCGTCGGCGACGCCTCGTCCAACCTGCTGACCGCGACGTTCACCTTCGCCGTCGGCACGGTGATGATCGTGGTCCCGCACATCCTGGGCCGGCTGCTGCGGTCGCTGCCGGCGACCGGCGCGCCCCGGATGCTGCGGCTGCCGGGGATCGCGCTGCTCGGCGCCTGGGTCTACGCCTGCTGGGTGCTGGGCGACCTGCGGGCCAGCCTGCTGGCCGAGGAGCGCGAGCCCTACCTCGCCAACCCCGAGGACGCGGCGTTCCTGTCGCCCGAGCAGCGGCAGGGGACCAGCGTGCTGGAGGAGTTGAACATCGGTGAGCTGACCATGACCCTGATGTTCGTCTCGCTGCTGCTGCTCTCCGGCGGTGTCGCGTTCCTGCTGGGGCTGAGCCTCGCGCACCCGTATCTGGCCGCCTACCGCGCGACGTTCGACGCGCGGCGCCGGCTGGCCACCGCCGAGGGGGCGGCCGTGGCCGCCGCGCACCGGGCCGCCGAACGGGCCGAGGCGCACCACGACGACGAGGCCGCGCGCCGGGAGGCGTGGGACGCGGCGCTGCGCGAGGTGGACGACCTGTACGAGGCGGCGGCGCACGCCTATGTCGACGGCCTGGCCTCGGCGGCGCGCGACCCGGCCGTCACGGAGGCCGCGATCCGCCTCTCCGGCACCTGGCCCCTGCTCCCCCGCACGGCCCCACCGTCCTGAAACCGTTGAACGCCGTCCCGCCGCGCGGCAGACGCCGCCGACGGCGAACGCGCCGGCCCCGTTCGGCCGTTCAGCCCTTCGGCAGGGCGGCGGCGAGGAGGGCGAGCAGTTCGTCCCGGTGGCGCCGGGCCGTGCCGGTAGAAGGGGTTGGGCACGAATCACGTGGTAGCCGTGCGAGGCCGACTCGTCGGCCCTCTCCCGCAGGTCGGCCGGCGAACGTTGGTGTCACCAACGCTGCCGGCGCCGACGCGACGCACATCGTTAGTCCGACTAACGCAAAGGGCTAGGATGGCCGCCATGACCAGAGCCGAGGGCGCCGAGATGCCCCACGACGACCCGCCGGGGACGCCCGACAGGCTGCGGCGGCGGGCGAGTCGACAGCTGGTGCGACTGGCCGCGCGGTCCGACCGGCTGGTGAACGAGGGGCTGGCCCGGGTCGACGCCCGCAAGTGGCACTACGCCGTGCTCGCCTCGCTCCAGGACCTCGGCCCCGGCAGCCAGGCGGCGCTGAGCGAGCGCACCGGCATCCACCGCAGCGACATGGTCGGCGTGCTCAACGAGCTGACCGAGCGCGGCCTGGTCGAACGGACCCCCGACCCCGACGACCGCCGCCGCAACACGATCACCATCTCCGGCCGGGGCCGCCGCCAACTGCGCCGCCTCGAAGCGGTGTTGGACGACCTCGACGGCGAGCTGTTCGCGCCGCTGAGCCTGGCCGAACGCGAGGAGTTCCTCCGCCTCCTCAACCGGCTGCTGGACCACCACGGCCGCCGGGACTCCTGACGACGACGCGGCGACCGGCGCGCCCCGGCCCAACCAACCTCCGCCCCAGCCGGCCCCCGCGCCACTCGGGCCACCCGGGCCACTCGGGAGCATCGAACGGGTCTGGTGCGCGCTGTCGCGCGGGTGTCGCGCACCCGCCGGCCCACGGACAGGGGAACGTGGCACCGGTCGGGTGCGCCGGGAGACGGCCGCCGACCGGACCCGCGTCCAGCGACGACCACGAGAGGCACCTTCGTTGAGAATCATCGCCCTGGAGGAGCACTTCGCCGACCCCGCCGTCAGCCGGGCCGCGGCGCCCGCGTCGAACGCCCTGAGCCCCGACTTCACGACCGCCTACGACCCCGCGCTCGGCCTGCCCTACTCGCCGCCCGGCGAGGTGCTGACGGACCTGGCCGAACGGCGGCTCGCCGACATGGACGCGGGCGGCGTCACCCTTCAGGTGCTGTCCTGCCTCGGAGCCCAGCAGGTGCCGGCGGAGGTAGCCCCCGAGTTGGTCCGCGCCGCCAACGACAGGTCGGCCGCCGCCGTGCGGGCCCACCCCGACCGCTTCGCCGCCTTCGCCTCCCTGCCGACCACGTCCCCCGAGGCCGCCGTCGACGAACTGGAGCGGTGTGTCAGCGAGTTGGGCTTCGTCGGCACCATGATCTTCGGGCGCACCGAGGGGGGAGTTCCTGGACGCGCCACGCTTCGACCCGATCCTGGCCAGGGCCGCCGCGCTGGACGTGCCGATCTTCCTGCACCCGGGCGTGCCACCGCGCGAGGTCACGGAGAGCAACTACCTGGGCGGCCTGTCGCCGGTGGTCGCCGCCCGCCTCCAGACCGCCGCCTGGGGCTGGCATCAGGAGACGGCCGTGCACTTCCTGCACCTGGTCCACTCCGGGGTACTCGACCGTTACCCCGGCCTCCAGTTCATCCTCGGCCACTGGGGCGAGATGATCCCCTTCTATCTGGAGCGGATCGAGGAAGCGCTCCCACAGCGCGCCACCGGGCTCCAACGCTCCTTCGGCGCGTACTTCCGGGAGAACGTCCACATCGCCCCCAGCGGCCTCTTCCAGCAGGCCCAACTGCGGTTCTGCCTCGAAACGGTCGGCCTCGACCGCATCGTCTTCGCGGTCGACTACCCCTTCGTCGGCAACGAGGGCGTCCTGCCCTTCTTCGCGGAGGCCGACCTCTCTGAGGACGCCAAGCACCGGATCGCCCACCGGAACGCCGAACGCCTGCTGCGCCTGTGAGGCCGCCGCCAACCGCCGTGAACGGTCGCCCGCCGACCGCCGCGGAGATCGCCGCTGACCGGTCAACTTCCGTTAACGGACGGCCGCTTCGCGCCCCGTCGGCGATCCCGGAACGACCCGGAAGCAGAAATTGAGCCGCACGGGGACTGTTTCCACGGTGTGTCCGGGGGTAAGGTCCCCGTAACCTTGGGAGCGCTCCCAAACCGGAAAACAGTTCAACCCCCCACTCCACTTCCGGAAGACGGAGAACGCACGCATATGTACGCAGCAACCCCCGTACGTCGCTGGACCGTTCGGCTGGCGGCGCCCGCCGTGGCCGCAGTCGTCGGCCTCATCGCCCTGTTCCTCAGCCCGTGGGCCCAGTCGGCCAGCGCCCATGGCTCGATCGTGGAGCCGGCCGGTCGCGCCTACGGCTGTTGGGACCGCTGGGGCGACGACCACATGAACCCTGCCATGGAGCAGGAAGACCCGATGTGCTACCAGGCCTTCCAGGCCAACCCGAACACCATGTGGAACTGGATGAGCCTGTTCCAGGAGAACCTGGCCGGGAACTGGCAGAGCAAGATCTCCAACGGCAACCTGTGCAGCGCGGGTGACGCCCAGGGCGGCCTCGCCAGCTCGCTGGACAACGTCGGCCCGTGGACCACGACCGACGTCGGCAGCAACTTCAACGTGCACCTGTACGACACCGCCAGCCACGGTGCCGACTTCTTCGAGGTGTACGTGACCAAGCAGGGCTTCAACCCGGAGACGGACGCCCTGGGTTGGGACGACCTGGAGTTGGTGGAGACGACGGGCAGCTACCCGCCGGCCTCCGACATCGAGTTCAGCGTCAGCGCCCCGGGGCGCAGCGGCCACCACATCGTCTACACGATCTGGCAGGCCTCGCACCTGGACCAGACGTACTTCATCTGCAGCGACGTCAACTTCACCTGATCCTCGGGTGGTTCGTCGCCGCTGACGGCACAGCGAACCCGCCGGGCCCCTCGGGCCCGGCGGGTTCGTCGTTCGGGTACATTGCCGCTCGCGAGCCGACCGCGTGCGAACGCCCCCGATCAGGAACGGTGTCACATGAGCAACTCGTCCTCCCCCGTGCCCGAGATCGACATCTCGTTGCCGCATTCCGCCCGGGTGTGGAACTACTGGTTGGGCGGCAAGGACAACTACGAGGCGGACCGGAACGCCGGCGAGGCGTTTGTCGCCGCCTACCCGGGCATCCGGGACATCGCGCGCAGCTCGCGCTACTGGCTGGCGCGGGTGGTGCGGCATCTGGCGGGCGAGGCGGGGGTGCGCCAGTTCCTGGACGTGGGGACCGGGCTGCCGACGGTGGACAACACGCACGAGATCGCCCAACGGACCGCGCCCGAGGCGCACATCGTCTATGTGGACCACGACCCGCTGGTGCTGGCCCACGCGCGGGCGCTGTTGACGTCCAGCCCGCAGGGCGCGACCAGCTATGTGCACGCCGACGTGCACGACCCGGCGACGATCATGACCGAGGCGGGTCGGCGGCTGGATCTGTCGCGGCCGGTGGCGCTGATGCTGATCGGCATCCTGGGGCATGTGCGGGAGTACGAGGAGGCGCGTTCCATCGTCGACCGGCTGATGGCCGCGCTGCCGTCCGGCAGCTATCTCGCGCTCTACGACGGCACGGACACCGACCCGGAGTATGTGGCGGCGACCGACGGCTACAACAGCAGCGGCGGGGTGCCGTACATCCTGCGCTCCCCGGAGGCCATCGCCGGCTACTTCGAGGGGCTTGAGCTGGTGGAGCCGGGCGTGGTGGAGCTGTCGACGTGGCGGCCCGAGCCGGGCACGGCCGAGCTGGTCACGCCGGTCGCGGCCTGGGGCGGCGTCGGCCGCAAGCCGTGAGCCGGGGGCGCGAGGGTGAGCGGGCGGCGTCGGCCGTGAGCCGGCGGCGGCGCGGCGGCCGGCGGGGTCACTCCACGATCAGCCAGACCGCGTAGGCCACGAAGAACGCCACGACCAGCGCCGCCACCACCAGCACCGCCGTGAGCGGGCCGGCCGCCCAGCCGCCGACGGGGTTGTGGGACTCGTCGGGGCCGGTGAAGGAGGTCCCGCCCTCGGCGGGCGGGGTCTCCCCCGGCGGCGTGGTGCGGGGGCGGGTGGCGCCGCCGGGCCGGTACCCGGGCGTCAGGTAGGGATCGGGGTCCGGATTCGTCGTTCGCATGGCGCCCGGGTACCAACCTGGGGCCGGGCCACACCTCGCCCGGGCCCCGACCTCCGGGCCCCGGGTGCCCGGGGTCGGGCGGCCCGCGCCCGAGGCCGCTACCGGCCGGTCACTCGTCGGCGGTCGCCGCGTTCTCGATCAGCAGGTTGTCTATCAGCGCGTCGAAGCCGCCGGTGGCGCCGTTCCGGTCGTAGCCGACCAGGATCGTTTCGATCGTGGCTCCTTCGAGTTCGGGTCCGAACGCACTGGTGATCGTGGTCCAGTCGCCGACCGTTCCCTTGGGCGCCGCCGGGTGCATGTCCACGCCGTCCTGGGTGGTGGCGGCGCTGCCGCGCAGGGTGCGGCCGTCGTCGAGCACCAGGTCGACGGCGACATGTCGGCCGCCCTCGTCGTTCGGCAGGAAGTCGTAGGAGAGGCGGGTGGCGGCGGTGACGGGGATCGAGACGTCGAGGGCCCGCAGATAGGCGTAGGAGTGGGCGGGGTCGGGGGTGGCGCCGCGCAGCCGGAGGGCGGAGGCGCCGGTGGCGGCCTGGTCGCCGGTGGCGACGCGGAGCGTGGGGCCGCCCTCGCCCTCGGGTCCGGTGACATTGGCGGTGCCGCCGGGCCCTGGGCTGTCGAACCAGGTGGGCTGGGCGTCGACGTCCCGCTCGAAGCCGGTGCGCAGGTGGACGGGGCCGAGGCTGAGCGGGACCGGCATCTCGGGCGTCGCCGGCTCCTCGCCGGTGATCACCCGGCTGGCGTGGGCGGCGAGCCGGAGGTAGAAGTCGGGCGAGGCGTAGACGCCGTCGGCGCTGGTGGTCTGGAAGTACTGGTCGGTCGGGATCATGGCGGAGTCGGAGGCGGCCGGCGCGATATTGGTGGCCTCGTCGTACTCGTCGAACATGGCGATGAACGCCTGCGGTATGCCGAGTTCGGCGACGCCGAGGGTCTGGCGCCAGAGGAACCGGCCGGTCTCGCGCGGTATCTGGTTGCGTTCGCCGCCGTTCCAGTTGGCCCAGGAGAAGCCGGGGTAGATCACCGGCAGGTACTCCTGGCCCCGGGAGGCGAGGTCGTCGCGGTCGTCCCGCATCCGGTCCCGCAGGTCGGAGGCGTTGCCGACGAACCACGGGGAGAGCATGTCGAAGGAGCGGTAGACCTCGGTGAAGCCCGGCTTGGTGTCGGTCTCGGTGCGCCAGCCCCAGGGCACGGCGCCGATCACATAGGCGCCCTGGTCCTGGAACCACTCGACGACGCGCTGCGCGGTGGCCGCGTCGCCCGGCCGGTTGAGGAAGCCGAAGCCGAAGATCGCGACGACGGGCCGGCCGTCCTCGTGGGCGTAGGAGGGCGAGTCGGTGAGGGCGAGGGTGCCGGTGGCGGTCTCGGTCCAGTCGGTCTTCAGGGTCTGCTCGACGTTCTCGTCCGTCAGCCCGCTGATGTCGTACTCCAGGTAGAAGCCGACGTCGTGGCGTTCGGCGGCGTCCCTGGCGCGGGCGGTGATGGCGTCGCGCTGCGCCTTGCGTTCGGGGACGACCATGTCCTGGCCGAAGCGCTGGAGGGCGGCGCCGTCGATGCCGTACTCGGCCATCCAGGAGAAGTGCTGGTCGGTGACCTCGGCCGGATAGGAGGAGAACAGCGTGGCCGGTTCGCCGCTGCCGAGGCCCGCGTAGCCGGTGGGGAAGTGCGCGGAGGCGGGGTAGGCGGACATGTCGGGCCACATCTCGAACGTCTGGTTGCCCGGGGAGGGTTGGCTGCCGTTCCAGTGGCGCCACTGGTTGATCGGGGAGCCGTCGCCCTCGGCGGCGAACCAGCCCTGGTAGCCGGCGTAGACCTGGCCGGTGATGCGGTGCTCGCCGGCCGTGGGGGCGGGCGCTTCGGCGGTGGGCTCGGCGTCGGCGTTGGCGTGGGGCAGGCCGACGGCGGCTCCGATGCCGGCGGCGACCAGGAGCAACGCGAGGCCGTGGCGGAGGAGCGCTCTGCTGCGCAACATGGGCACCCACTTTCGGGGTGGTGGGGGGATGGCACCGCCCATGTAAATCCAATGGATTTGCTTAGTCAAGCCTCTGCACTGCGCTACTGGCCGTTGTGAAGGGGCAGTTGGGGGCGCGCGAGGGGCGCGCGCGGCAGGTAAGTATTTTTCAGGGGCGGCGGGCCAGGACCAGCCGGCAGCGCGGGGTGCCGTCCGGGCGCTCGCCCAACTCGGGGAGCGGCAGCGGCACCGTGCCCACCGCGAAGCCCGCCTCGGCCAGTTCGGCGCGCGCCACGGAGAGCGGAAAGGTGCGGTAGTACATCACGAACGGCGGGCGCCACAGCGCGTTGCGCACCCGCATCGCCGCGTCGAAGCCCCAGGTCAGCCAGTACCCGCGCGAGCCGACCCGGGGCGGCGCCGCCACCGGGAACGCCAGCAGGCCGCCGGGCCGCAGCGCCTCCCGCGCCGCCGCGAACAGCGCGCGCCGGTCCCCGGCCAGGAAGTGACCGAACGCGCCGAAGCTCACCGCCAGATCGAAGGCGGAGCGGAACGGCAGCGCCCGGACGTCGGCCCGCACCAGCTCCGCCCCGCCGCGTCGGTCCGCCCCGTCCGCCGCGCCAGGCCCATCCGCCCCGTTCGCCTTGCCGCGTTCGTCCGCCTCGGCCGCCACCGCCAGCATCCCGGCGCTGCGGTCCACGCCGACCACCCGCCGCGCGCCGGCCGCCCGCAGCACGCCGAGCCCGGCGCCCGTGCCGCAGCACAGGTCGAGCCCGGCCTCGAACGGGCCCAGGGCGGCCAACTCCCTTGCCGTGGCGTCGAGTACGACGTCGGGGGTGCGGAACGGGGTGTGGTCGAACTTCGGCGCCAGCAGATCGTAGCCGCGCTCGACCGAGGAGAGCGCCTGAACGGCCAGCTCGCGCGCGGTGGGGCCCTGCGGGGAGAACACCCGGCCGAGCCTACCGCCGCCCCACCGCGCCGTGCCGCCGCGTCAGTGGTGGGGGCCCTTCCGGCCCAGGGTGGTCTCGGCCGTCACGCCGGGCCTGGTCCACTGCGGAACGGGCCGGCTGGTCGGGCCCCACGTGGACTGCCCCTCGACGTCCGTGCGCCAGTACCAGCAAGGGAAGCTGCCCTCGGGCCAGCCCTCCGGCTTCTCCTCCCACGCCTCGCCGCGCCCGTAGACCGTCTGGTCGAGGAGGTTGATCGCCGCGTTGACCCGCTCGGTGCCCCGGCCCGTCGTCGCGTAGGTCAGGAAGACGCGGTCGCCCTCGCGCAGGAAGGTGCGGAGGTACCCCATCTCGCCGCCGATCGGCGCAGGGGCGTCGCGCACCGAGTACCAGGGCTGGGTGTAGCCCATGAACTCGACGAACGGCGCGATCTCCGACCAGGGCCCCACGGTGACGAGGGCGAGCGAGACGCCCCGGACGTTGAGGTAGGAGGCGTCCCGAAGGTGCCAGGCGATCATGGTGCAGCCCTCGCACTGGCCCTGGTGCGGGGCGCCGTCGTACCACATGTGCTGGTAGATGATCAGCTCGTCGCGGCCCTGGAACAGGTCGAGGAACGGGACCGGGCCTTCGGCGCCGACCACCTCGACCGTTCCGTCCACCTCGACCATCGGCAGCCGGCGGCGGGCGGCGGCGATGGCGTCGCCCTCGTGGGTGTGGGCCTTCTCGCGGACCAGCAGCTCGTCGCTGGCGGCCTGCCAGGTGGCCAGGTCGACGACGGGCGGCCGGCCGGGCCGCTCGGCGCTGGGGGTGTCGGGCGTGGTCGTCATCGGGTCCTCCGTGGAGTCGTCGTGCCCGCGCGACGGGGGACCCGTGCCGGTCCCCCGTCGCGCGGGGTTCTCCAGGGGAGACCGGCGCGCCGGCCGGAACTCATCGCCGGCGGCCAGGTTGGCGCCCGAACGGCAGGTCAGCCGACGACCGGGCCGAGCAGCACGCGGTCCACGCGGGGCGTCGGGCCCTCGGGGCCGGTCAGGGTCAGCGGGTGTTCGCCGGCGGCGAGGTCGACGGGCAGCGCCAGGGTCCAGAAGTTGTCCCAGGACAGGGAGTTGCGGAACGTCATCCGCTGCGCCGGCCCTTCGCCGACCCGCAGCAGGGCGGTGCGGGAGATCACGTCGGCGTTGTAGGCGTGGCCGTTGTCGGCGCGGTCGTCGTGGGCGTAGCGGACCACCAGCAGGTGGCGTCCGGCGCGCGACGCCCGCACGGTCCAGGTGGCGGAGGCGCCTGGGCCCTGGAAGGGCGCCAGGCAGCTGCCGCCGGTGGCGTGTTCGCACGCCTCAAGCCGGGCCCCGCCGGCCAGCCGGGCCGCCGCCGCCTCGTGGGCGGCCAGCCCCTCGGTCTCGCCGTGCCCGGCGACCTCCAACGCGGCGACGGCGCCCGGGCCCCGGGCCGTGATCCGGTTGTTGCCGGCGGCCAGCAGCAGCCGGGCGGGGCGGCCAGGGGCGAGGGGCACGGTCGCGCCGTGGAGCGTCACGGTCAACTCACGGTCGGCGCCTCGGCTGGTGACGGTGTGATAGCCGTCGCGGGGCGCGAACACGTCGAAGGTGACCGAGTCCTCCTCGCCCAGCACCAGCGTGCCGGCCTCGCCCGGGGTGGGGTAGCGGTAGGCGGGGTCGCCGGCGACATCGGCGAGGGTGGCCTCGTAGCGTGTCAACGGCTCGGTGTGCGGGGCGAGTTCGACGCGGTCCAGCGCGATCTCGCCGCGTTCCCAGGCCAGGGTCAGGGCGTGCGGTCCCGCGGTCAGCGGCAGTGGAACGGTGCGCAGCCCGGTGTGGCCCGCGTTGAGAGTGGCCGGGAACTCCACGGAGCCGACCGGCCGTCCGTCCACCGACAGCCGCTGGCGGGCGGGCGATCCCGAGCCGTTGCCATAGCCGAAGGACACCGCGTAGGTGGCGTCCTCGGGCACCGAGACGGCGAACTCCACGGCGCTGTCGGGGCCGTTGAGGCCCTCGACCCGGGCGGCGCCCCAGGCCGCGTAGCCCTGATGGTTCGTCAGCGAGCCCTCGGGCACGAGGGTGCCGGCCGTGACGGCGGCGGAGTCCGCCGCCAGGACGTCGCGCCAGGGCACGCTCGGCGCCGGCGGCGCCTGCCCTTCGGGGGCCGGGGTGAGGACGACGCGGTAGGCGGACTTCCGGTGCGCGCCGCGCACGGCGACGGTCACCGTGCCGTCGTCGGCGACCTCGGCCGTGGTGCGGGCCAGCACCCGCGGTGCCGGGTGCGCGCCCTCGTAGCCGGACCAGCGGGCCTCGGCCACGGTGACGGTGACCGTCCGGCCCAGCACCTCGCCCGGCACGCCGGCGAAGACCACGTCGAACGCGCCGTCGGCGCCGCCGACCACCGCCTGCGCCTGCCGGCGAGCTGGGTCGAGGGAGGCCAGGCCCGCGAGCGCGTCCACCGTGTCGGGTTCCGGCGGGGCGACGGGAACGCGCTCGCCGGTCATCGCGGCATACCAACGGAAGAACCACCAGCCGCCGTTGGGTATGGCGGTCCGCACGACGTTGCCGTCGAGGTTGCCGGCCTGGTCCCAGTACGCCTGGTTGCCCGCGACCCCGGCCTCCTCGAACATCCCGACCCACTGCACGAGTTGGCCGGGAACGGACAGGTCGCGGCGGTTGCCGTACTCGGTGATGTTGACCGGCAGCGGCCCGATGCCCAACTCCCGTTCCAGTTCCCGGTAGTGGGCGTGGTGTGCGCGGAACTCGGCCAGGGACGAGGGCGACAGCTCGTGCCAGGTGAGCACGTCGGGCAGCGTGCCGTGCCGGGCGGCGTGGGCGAGGAACTCCGGCAGGAAACGCCGGTCGTAGGCCGCCTCGTTGGGGCCGGCGATCCGCAACTCGGGGGCGACGGCGCGGATACGGGCGTGGGCGGCGGTCCAGTCGGCGAGGAACCGGTCACGGCCCGTGGCGTACTCCGCCTCGTCCTCGGCGTTCAACCCGTACCAGATTCCGTCCGGTTCGTTGAACGGCACCAGCACGAAGCGTTCGCTCTGCGGGTGGGCGGCGATCCGGCGGGCGATGGCCGCCAGCCGGGGCAGATAGTCGTCGATGCCCAGATCCTCGTAGGGCCAGTGCCGGTAGTCGTCCTGGCCGAGCACCAGGATCTCGCCGCCGCCGTTGCGGAGGAACGCCGAACTCACGGTCAGCGCATCGCCGTTGGGATGCTGCTGCCCGCCCTCCGGCTTCTGGGTGACGCTGCCGAGGCGCAGCGGGGCGAGCGCGGCGTCACCCGGCACGCCGTCGTCGCTCAGGCCGTAGAGCGCGCCATTGGCGGCGTGGGTCAACGGGCCGGCGGGCCGGTCGAGTTGGACGGTGAGCACGGGGGCGGCGCCGGCCCGGGGCGGGGCGGCGCGGTCGCTGCGGACGGTGCGGACGGTGGTGATGGCCATGGCTGCCGCTCTCGTTCTCGGGTAACCCGCCTACTGCGGGGCGGAGTTGACTGGCGGAGTTCGGTCGACGCCGACGGCGGTGCGGGACCCCGGCGGGCCCCGGCCGGCGGGCTCAGGCGCGGGGCGCTGGGCCGGTGCTCTCCCGGGCGATCAGCACGGGCTCGGCCACCGGGTGCGGGGCGACCGGCTCGCCCTGTTCCATCAGCCCGTGGAGCAGCGCGAACGCGGCGCGCCCCACGCCGGCGAAGTCCAGGCGCACGGTGGTCAGGGACGGGGAGAGGAACGCGGAGTGCGGGGCGTCGTCGAAGCCGGCGACGCTGACGTCCTCCGGGACCCGGCGGCCCGCCTCGCGCAGCGCGCGCAGCACGCCGAGCGCGAGGTCGTCGTTGCCGCAGAGCACGGCCGTCAACTCCGGGTCGCGCGCTAAGCGTTGACCGGCCGCATAGCCGTCGGCCGGGGTCCAGCCGGCCACCACGGGCTCGGGCGCCGGCGCGCCGGCCCGGCGCAGCGCCTCGCGCCAGCCGGCGACCCGCGCGGTCGCGTCCGGGGTGGCCGTCGTCGAGGGCAGCGCCAGATGGCGGACCGTGGCATGGCCGAGGTCCAGCAGATGGCGGGTGACGGCGTGGGCGGCGGCCCGGTCGTCGGTCCAGACCCAGGGGCTGCCGGCCGGCGGGGAGCCGTCGGGCGTCTCGACGACGGCCACCATGGGCGTTCCCTCGGGGACCGCCTCCAGCGCGCGCACCCCGGGCCGGTCGTAGGCGATCACCACCAGGCCGCTGCCGGAGTCGGCGGCGCGCCGCACCGCGTCCCGCACCACGGCCGGCTCGTCCGACTCCAGCACGCTGACGCCCACGGTGAACGAGGCGCCCCTGGCCGCCTCCTCGACGCCCTGGAGCACGGCGGCATAGCCGTGGTGGGTGGTGTTGGAGGTCAGCACGGTCACCCCGCGCACCCGCCCGACGGCCAGCGCGTGGGCGGCGGCGCTGCGGCGGAAGCCCAGCTCGGCGATGG
Source organism: Streptomyces sp. 3MP-14 (assembly GCF_006334905.2). NCBI lineage: Bacteria > Bacillati > Actinomycetota > Actinomycetes > Kitasatosporales > Streptomycetaceae > Streptomyces > Streptomyces sp. 3MP-14. The sequence continues at coordinate 116,323 of NZ_VDLZ02000015.1, read as the reverse complement.
CGGCCTCGACCCGCTCCCTGGTGGCGGGCCGCACGCTGGGGTGCCCGTTGATCACCCGCGACACGGTCTGGTGGGAGACGCCGGCCACGCCGGCGACATCGCGGATGCTGGGGGGCCGCCCCGAGGGGGTTCTTGCCCGGCCGGTGAGGGACATGGCAGGATTGTGACCGGTCACAAGGGGACGGTCAAGACACCGTCCCCTCTGTTCGTTGTTGGCACGCCCTGTTGTTGGCACGCCGCCGGGAGCGAGTGTGCCAGCCGAGACGTCGAAGAAGGAGGCCGCCCCCGTGTCCGACCAGACCGCCGCCGCGACACCCGCCGTGAGGTGGGGCCATGAACGGCTCACGTTCGAGTTGGCCGTCGATGCCGAGGGGGCGCCGCGCGTGACGCGGCTGGGGCCGCCCGAGGGGCCGGCACCCACCCCGGGCGCCGCGCTGCCGCCGGTGGAGATCCGGCTGTTGGGCGAGGGCAGCGAGTGGTCGGGCCGCCGGGGCGTCGAGACCACGGTCGGCGGGCGCCTGCGGCTGCGGGCGCACTCCCGGGAACGGGACGGCGACTGGCACCGGCTGCGGATCGAACTCCACGACGCGGCAACGGGGTTGACCGCCGAGCTGCTGTTGGAGTCGCCGGAGGGACGCTCGGTGGTCCGCTCCCGGGTGCGGGTGACCAACGAGGGCCCGGCGCCGTTGACGCTGCTGGACGTTCCGGCGCTCTGCCTGGGCGGGCTGCCGTCGGCCGACGACCTGGACCTGTGGTGGGCGGACAACGACTGGCTGGCGGAGGCGCGTTGGGCCACCCAGCCGCTGCGTGAGCGGCTGCCCGACCTCAACTTCGGGCTGCACGCCAGGGACGGCCGCAACCGGGTCGGCTATGCCAGCCGGGGCAGCTGGTCGACCGACGGGCACCTGGCCATGGGTGCGCTGACGGCTCGCGGCGCCGGGGTGGGCGCTGGCGCCGGCTTGGACACCCGCGTGCGCGCCGGCGTGCGCGCCCGCTCGGGCGCGGGCGTGGGCGCCGGTCCCCGCGCCGGCTTGGACGCCGGCGCGGCCTGGCTGTGGCAGCTGGAGTCGGCCACCGGCTGGCTCTGGGAGGTGGGCGAACGCGGCACCGGCACCTATCTGGCGCTCCACGGCCCGACCGACGCCGAGCACCAGTGGCGCGAACCCCTCGCCCCCGGCGCCTCGTTCACCACCGTCCCGGTGGCCCTGGCCTTCTCCCCGGCTGGGCTGACCGGCGCGATCGCCGAACTCACCGCCTACCGCCGGGCGTTGCGCCGTCCACACCCCGACCACCGAACGCTGCCGATCATCTTCAACGACTACATGAACACGTTGATGGGCGACCCGACGACGGAGCGGCTGCTGCCGCTGGTCGACGCGGCGGGCGCGGTCGGCGCGGAGTACTTCGTGATCGACGCAGGCTGGTACGACGACGACGCCGACGGCTGGTGGGACACCGTCGGCGCCTGGCAGCCGGCCGCCAGCCGCTTCCCCGGCGAGCGCGGCATCCACCAGGTACTGGACCGCATCCGCGAGCGCGGCATGGTCCCCGGCCTGTGGCTGGAACCCGAAGTCGTGGGCGTCCGCAGCCCGTTGGCGGCCCTACTGCCCGACGAGGCGTTCTTCCAACGCGACGGCATCCGCGTCCGCGAGCACGGCCGCTACCACCTCGACCTACGCCACCCGGCAGCCGTCCGCCACCTCGACGAGACCGTCGACCGCCTCGTCACCGACTGGGACGTCGGCTACCTCAAACTGGACTACAACATCAGCGTCCCACCCGGCACCGACCGCGGCCGCCGGGAGGCCCCCGGCGCCGGACTCCTCGGCCACACCCGCGCCTACCAGCGGTGGCTGGAATCCGTCCTGGACCGCCACCCGGGGCTGGTGATCGAGAACTGCGCCTCCGGCGGGATGCGGATGGACGGCGCCATGCTGCGGATCACCCAACTCCAGTCCACCAGCGACCAGCGGGACCACCTGCGCTACCCGCCGATCGCCGCCGCCGCGCCCACCGTCGCCCCGCCCGAGCAGTGCGCCGTCTGGGCCTACGCCCAGCCGGAGTTCAGCGACCGGGTCAACGACTTCGTGTTGGCCAACGCCCTGTTGGGCCGGGTGCACCTGTCCGGTCACCTCGACCGCATGGACGAGGCGGGACTCGACCGGGTGCGGCAGGCGCTCGACGTCTACCGCGAGATCCGCGCCGAGGTCGCCGAGGGAACGCCCAACTGGCCCCTGGGGCTGCCGGGTTGGGATGACCCCTGGCTGGCGCTCGGGCTGCGCACCGCCGACTCGACGCTGGTCACCGTCTGGCGGCGGGGCGGCGCGGAGACCGGGACCGTTCCGGTGCCCGAGTACGCGGGGCGGCAGGCGCGGGTCACGGTGCTCTTCCCGCGCACGCCCAACGGGGCGGCGCCCGAGGCCCGTTGGGACGCCGAGCCGGGCCGGCTCACGGTCACGCTGCCCGAGCAGCCCGGCGCCGTCCTGTTGCGGATATCTCCCAACTGATGTGCCACGGACGGGACATGGCGGGGCTCCGGCGCCGTTCCCCGCGCAACACGGGCCTCCGTGGGGCCAAGCCCGGGGCCAGGCGTGAGGTCGGGCCTGAGGTCGGGCGGGCGGCTCTCCTCCCGTGCGGTGACCGGGTGCGGTGCGGTGGCTCCGCCGCGTGCGGCGTGCCCCGGCCTCCCCCAGGTCGCCGCCGCACGGCGAAAGGTTGCCCGACGAGCGCCGCGTTCCCCTTCGGGTCCCGGTCGGCTCCCGAGCCGTCTTGACACCCCGGATGTGACCGCTCACAATCCCCAACGGCGAGTGGCTCCGCCGGTCGATCCCCGTGCGTCCCGTCCCGTTCATCCGTCAGCGACCCCGGATCGCGCAGTGGCGATCCGTTCACCACCACACACGAAGGACGGCGCGATGTCCGCCCATGCCCCCCGCCCGCCGCACGACAGCGAACGGGACCAGCGTCCCGTCCCCCACCACGCCACCCACGACGGCCGCCACGACGCGCCGCCGCCCATCGAACGGGCGCCCGCGCTGCGCTTCGCCGACGAGGCGCGGCAGGCGGAACTCGGCGTCCCCTACCAGGCCGCGCTGCGCAACCTGCTGGTGACCAACCGGGTCCCCTACGAGGACGCGGTCTACAACCGCACCGGGCTGCTGCACGACCCGCCCGGCACGTTCTTCCGCGCCGGCGGCGGCTACCGGCAGCCGTGGATCAGGGACGCCGCGATCAACTCCTGGAACGCGGGCAGCCTGTTGGACCCGGACACCGCCCGCAACACCCTGTGGTCCGTGGTGGAACGCCTCCCCGACGGCCGGCTGGTCGTGCAGCGGGACCGCGAGTGGTGGGACCGGGTGATCTGGGCGGTCGGCGCGGCCGAGCACCACGCGGTGACCGGGGACGCCACGTTCCTGGTCGACGCCTACCAGGCGGTGCGCACCACGCTGGAGGAGACCGAGAGCCTGCTCGACCGGCGCTACGGCCTGTTCCGGGGCGGGGCGGTGATGCAGGACGGCATCGCCGGCTACCCGGCGCCGCCGTTCCGGCCCGGCGTCGAGGGCTCGCATGTCACGGACTACGAGCACAGCGACCAGATGATGTGCCTGAGCACCAACTGCCTCTATGTGGGGGCCTATCGGGCGGCCGAGGAGCTGGCGGCCCGGCTCGGCCGACCCTGGTCGGAGCGGCGCGGCTTCCTGACCGCCGCGCGGTCGCTGGCGACGGCGATCAACGAGCGGCTGTGGCTCGACGAGGAGAACCACTTCGGCTATCTGCTGCACGGCGCCGGGCCGTTGGCCGGTCAGGTCGAACGGTACGAGGAGGCGTGCGGGACCGCGTTCGCGGTGATCTTCGGCGTGGCCACCGGGGAGCGCCGCAAGGCGGTGCTGGACGCCCAACACCGGGAGCCCCGGGGCGTGGTGAGCGTCTGGCCGCACTTCGGCCGGTTCTCGGCGGAGCGGCCCGGTCGGCACAACGCGATGGTCTGGCCGATGATCCAGGGCATGTGGGGCCATGCGGCGGCGCTCGGCGGCCGGGTCGACCGGTTCGCCGACGAGCTGTCAGGACTCGCGGGTCTGGTGCGGCAGAGCGGCGGCGAGTTCTTCGAGCTGTATGACCCCAACTCCGGCGAGGCGCACGGCGGTTGGCAGACCGGCAGGGACTTCCCCTCGGAGCCCGACCAGACCTGGTCGGCCACGGCCTTTCTGCGGATGGTGTATGCCGGGCTGTTCGGAATGCGCTTCTCGGCGCGGGAGTTGCGCTTCACCCCGAGCCTCCCCGAGGGCTGGGGCGAGGTGCGGCTCTCCGAACTGCGGTATCGGAACGCGGTGTTGTCGGTGACGCTCACCGGCCAGGGCCGCCATGTGCGGCGCTCCACGCTGGACGGCCGCCCGCTTCCGCACCCGGCGGTGCCAGCCGGCCTGCGCGGCGCCCACGAGTTGGTGATCGAACTCGTCTGATCCCCCACGGGCCACGGGCCCCATGGCCCCCACGGGCCCCACGGGCCCCACGGGCCCCAACGGAATCCCGGTGTGAATCCCCCACCTCCGAAAGGAGTTTCACCCATGTCATCAACCCCATCGAGGCCAGCGCGTCCCTCGGCGCCGCCCGGTCGGCGGGTGCGGTTAGCCGCCCGGGCCCCGGGGCGGCTGGTGGCCGTGCTGGCGGTGCTGGGCCTGGCGCTGTTCGCCGCGTCCTCGGCGCGGGGCGCGGCGGGCGGCGCCACGCCCTCGCCGGCCGCGCTCCCGCCGGCCGCACTCTCGCCCGCCGAGTCCGCCGCCGTCGCCCAACAGGGCGTCCAGCCAACGGCGTTGGAGGGCTACCAGGCCGACCCCAACATCATCACGGTCGGCGACACCTACTACATCTATCCCACCACCGACGGCTTCCCCGACTGGAGCGGGACCACGTTCAGCGCCTGGTCGTCCAAGGATCTGGTCAACTGGACCGACGAGGGCGTGATCCTGGACCTGGGGCCCGACGTGGCGTGGGCCGACGGCAACGCCTGGGCGCCAACGATGGTGGAACGCGACGGCACGTTCTACTTCTACTACTCGGCCGAGGGCCGGATCGGCGTGGCCACCGGGGACTCCCCGACCGGCCCGTTCACCGACTCGGGCGCGCCGCTGGTGGAGCGGAACCCGGACGGCCGGGGCCAGGCGATCGACCCGGCCGTCTTCGTGGACGACGACGGCCAGGCGTATCTCTACTGGGGCAACGGCTCCGGGTTCGTGGTGCCGCTGGCCGAGGACATGGTGTCCTTCGACCCGGCGGACGTGGTGCGGTTCACCGGCCTGGACGGCTTCCGCGAGGCGCCGTTCATGGTGAAGCGGGACGGCCTCTACCACCTCACCTACTCCATCGACGACACCCGCAGCGAGAACTACCGCGTCGGCTACGCCACTTCGCCCGGCCCAACCGGGCCGTTCACCTATCACGGCGTGATCCTGGAGAAGGACCCGGCGCTGGGCATCCTCGGCACCGGCCACAACTCGGTGCTCCGGGTGCCGGGAACGGACGACTGGTACATCGTCTACCACCGGTTCGCCATCCCCGGCGGGGACGGCACCCATCGCGAGGTGACCGTGGACCGGTTGACCTTCGGCGCGGACGGGCTGATGGAACGCGTGACGCCCACGGTGGGCGACGTCGATCCGCATCCGATTCCCTGAGGCGTTGACGTCGGCCTCCTGGGCATCCTTGGGCCGGGATTCATCCATCATCCGGGAGTGTGGCGCCTCAACACCCTGAAGAGATCGGATCTTTTCTGGTCGCGGACATGGCCGTTGCCGCCCTGACCGCGATCGCCGAGGCGGAGGCACGGCTGCACGGCGGCCGCGCTGCACGCGTTGGGCGTGACCGAGACGGTCTGCGCCCCGTTGCCGCCCGCCAGCGGCCGGGTCTCCGCCGCGGCCGCATCCCCCCGCCACCATGAAGAAGAGCCGCCCGGGCCAGGTGGTGCACCTGCTGGCGGCGGCCGTTCGCGCGCTGGGCGGGGAGCGGGTGCTGGACACCATCGCGGCCGTGGCCGGCGCCGAGGGCTTCCCGCAGGTCACGACCGGCACCAACGCGGACGACGCCCGCGCCCCGTTCCGCCCCGGCATTCGCGCCGGCGCGCGGCGCGGGACGCACAACCCCGCTGCGGGACGCCGACCTGGCCAAGGCGGCGGCCCGGGCGTTGCCCGACCTCGACGCGACGCTGGCCACGGCGGGCTTCGCGGACACGACGGTGGAGGTCGACACGTTCCGCTCCGGGCGTCTCAACGAGCGTGCGCCACACGGAGGTTCGGCCGCCGTCGAGGCGTGAGCAGGATGTCGGCGGCGAGGCGCGTGGGAGTCCGTGCCGGTCAACGCGCCGGCCGCTGGCGGCGGTAGTCGCCCGGGGACATTCCCACGACCCGCTTGAAGGCGACGCTCAGGGCGCTCTCCGAGCCGTAGCCCACGGCGTGCGCGATGGTGGCGAGGGTGGCGGCCCCTCCCCCGCTCTCGCGCAGTCGCCTGGCGGCGAGTTCGATGCGCCAGCGGGTGAGGTATTCGAGGGGGCCCTGGCCGACCGTGGCCTTGAAGCGGGCGGCCAACGTGGAGCGGGACACCGAGGCGGCGCCCGCCAGTTCGGCCACGGTCCAGGGGCGCGCGGGCTCGCGGTGCAGCGCGGTGAGGGCCGCCGCGACCACGGGGTCCCGCAGGCCGGCCAGCCAGCCGGACACCGCGCGTGGCTCGCGCGCGAGGTACAGCCGCAGCACATGGACGAGCATGACGACGGCGAGATGCTCCGCCACCAGGGTGGCGGCGGCCGGCCGGCGCGTGAGCTCCCGGTCGATCTCGCCGAGCGCCCACCGCACGGCCTCCGCGTGCGGGGTGGCGGCCGGCAGGTGCACGACGGGCGGCAGCCGGTCGAGGAGGAGTTCCTGGGCGCGGGTCCCGAAGGTGAAGCCGCCGCCGATGAGGTACGTCTCCTCGCCCCGCCCCACCCGCGCGAGGCCGTCCTCGGCCCGGGCGAAGACGGCACCGGCGTCAACCGGCTCCGCCGCCGGATCGCTGCGGAGCGTGAAGGGGCGCCGCCGGGTGAGCAGATAGCAGTCGCCCTCCGCCAGCTCGATTGGCGCGGGGCGGTCCTCGCCGTCGTGCGGCTCGGCGGCGCCCGCGACCTCCAGCAGGCAGGAGCCGCGCCGGACGGCGTTGAACTTCACGCCGGGCGGCGCGTCGAAGCGCAGGCCCCACCGTCCGCCCGCCACCAGGCTGGCGGAGAGCCGGCCGCGCGGCTCCAGCAGGGTCAGCACGTCCTCAAGGGGGTCCATGGCCACTCCCGGGCGTCCAACGGTCCCGCGTTTGGACGCTCGCTAAAGAACAGGGGACTTCCAATTATAGTTTGTCCAGCCCGCTCGTCGTAGCGTGGCCCCATGACCCAGCCATCCCACTCCCCCGACGCTGCCCCGCCACCCTCACCGTCCACGTCGCCGTCCCCGACACCGTTCTCGTCGCCGTTCTCCGCCCGGGCCACCGCCGCCGAGGTGATCGAGGGCGTGGATCTCGGCGGCCGGCGGGCCGTGGTCACCGGCGGCGCCTCGGGCCTCGGCGCGGAGACCGTCCGGGCCCTGGCCACCGCCGGCGCCGAGGTCACGATCGCCACACGCCGCCCCGGGTCCGCCGAGCCGTTGATCGGAGAGCTGTCCGCCGTCCCCGGCGCCGGCCGGGTGCTGGCGGAACCACTCGACCTGTCCGACCTGGCCTCCGTCCACGCGTTCGCCCGCGCCTGGCGCGGGCCGTTGGACATCCTGGTCGCCAACGCCGGGATCATGGCCCTACCCGAGCGCACCCTCGCCCCGAACGGCTGGGAGATGCAGCTCGCCACCAACCACCTCGGCCACTTCGCGCTGGCCCTCGGCCTGCACGGGGCGCTGCGGGAGGCCGGCGCGGCCCGGCTCGTGGTCGTCAGCTCGGGCGCCCACCAGGGCGAACCCTTCGACTTCGACGACCCCCACTTCGAGCGACGCCCCTATGACCCGTGGGCGGCCTACGGGCAGTCCAAGACGGCCGACATCCTCCTCGCGACGGGCGCCGCCCGCCGCTGGGCGACGGACGGGATCACGGCCAACGCGCTCAACCCCGGCTACATCCTCACCGGCCTCCAGCGCCATGTGGACGATGCCACCATGCGGGCGTTCGGCGTGCTGGACCCGGCGGGCAACGTGACGCCGCCGCCGTACTACAAGACGCCCGAACAGGGCGCGGCGACCGCCGTGTTGCTGGCGGCCTCGCCGCTGTTGAACGGGATCACCGGCCGTTATGTCGAGGACAACCAGGAGAACCCGTCCGCCCTGGCCCCCCACGCGGCCTCCCCGGAGGCGGCGGACCGCCTCTGGTCCTACGCCGCGGCCGCTGCGCGCGGGGCGTGAAGGGGAGCGCGAGCCGCAGCGCGGCGCGCGCGGCCCGCGCCGGCGGCGGGACGGGTGCGCCGGTGGCCCCCGCCCGGCGGCGGCCGATCCGGCTCAGAGCGGTGCCGATGCTGCGGAGGCCGAGGCAACGGGGCACCGCCCGACTCGCGGCCGATAGACGTCCGTTGCCCGGTCGCGGGACCTCGCCGCGCCGGGGCCGCCCATCCGGCCAACGCTCTGGACGGCATCGGCGCGGTGGACGAACCCCTGGACCGCCTCGCCCGGCCGCCACCACGGCGAGGTCGACACGCCGGAACCCGCATCCGCCCACGGGCCCCCCGCCACAGCGGAAACTCACCCACGGCATACCCCCGTTCACCAGCACGGGAGACAACCCCGGCCGGTGTCACCCCCCATCGAGCACCCCCGAGCCCGTCCCCCACCCCGCCGAATGCCACACCCCACACTCGACCGAGACACTCACCCACGGCTCACCCCCACCGGACCACCCAGCGGCATCTCTGGCCCGGCCAGCCCAACTCACACCCAGCGGCATAACCCTCCTTGCCGGGGACAACCCCCGACCCGGCCAAGGCAAAGCTCGCCCAGCGCGGTACCGGCCCCGGCCGGGGGCAACCCCCGGCGCGCCCCGGGGCAACTCCCGGCGCGCCCCGGCCCGTTCCTCACCCCGCCGAGAGCGACACCCCACACCCCTCCACTCCACCCGAACACGGCGCCCGCCCCCAGCCCGGCCAAGACACTCACCCACAGCTCACCCCCACCGGACCGCTACCGCTCACCACCGCGCCCGGCAGCACTCCCCGGCCCAGCCGGCCCAACTCCCGGCGCGCCCCGCCCTGGCCGGAGCCCCCCGGGGCTCCGGCCTCCGTTCCGGCCTTCACCCGTCGCAGATCACCTCGTGCGGCTCGCCGGCGGCGAGCCGCACCACGTGGGTGCCGCCGCGCCAGCGCAGCGTCACCTCGCGGTCGGCGCCGGCCGTGAGGCGGGCCCAACGGGCCCGTCCCGCCGACCAGTTCGCGTCCACCGTCACCCCGCCCCGCGCCCGAAGCCCGGTGAAGGAGCCCTCGGGCCACGCGTCGGGCACCGCCGGCAGCAGCAACACCGTTGTGGTGCCTGGCCGTTCCGCCTCGGACCACAGCAGCATCTCCGCGATGCCGGCCGTGAAGCCGAAGTTGCCGTCGATCTGGAACGGCGGGTGCGCGCAGAACAGGTTGCGGTACACCCCCGAGGGCGCGCTCATCGACGGCTCGTCGGACGCGTCGTCGGCCATCGGTCGCAGGAACGACCGCACCGTGGTCAACGCGCCCTCGGCGTCCCGGAGTCGGGCGCGCAGCGCCAGCCGCCAGGCCAGTGACCAGCCGGTGGACCTCGGGCCGCGCGCGTCCAGCGTGCGGCGGGCGGCGGCGGCCAGCTCCGGCGTGCGTTCGGGGTCGATCCGGGTGTGTGGGTAGACCCCGACCAGGTGGGAGGTGTGCCGGTGGGCCGGCTCGGCGTCGGGCAGGTCGTGGGACCACTCGGCCAACCGGCCGTCGGGGGCGACCCGTTCGGCGGGGAGGCGTTCCAACGCGGCGGCCGCGGCGGCGCGCCAGCCGTCGTCCGTGACGCCGCGTTCGGCGAGCGCGTCGAGGATGGCCAGGCCCCGTTCCAACAGGTGGCGGATCAGGGCGAGATCGGCGGTGGCGGAGACGGAGACGGCGGCGCCCGCGCCGTCGGGGGCGACGAACTTGTTCTCGGGCGAGGTGGAGGGCGAGGTGCCCAGCCGGCCGTCGGGGCGTTCCACCAGCCACTCCAGGCAGAAGGTGCCGGCGTCGCGGACCAGCGGCCAGCCCTGGCGTGCCAGGAAGTCGAGGTCGCGGCCGTAGTCGTAGTGGTCCCACACATGGGAGGCGAGCCAGGCCGCGCCCAGCGGCCAGAACGACCAGCAGCAGTCGGCGTCGCCCTCGCCGGCCGGGAGGGAGAAGCCCCAGGCGTCGGAGTTGTGGTGCATCGCCCAGCCGTTCAGCCCGTAGAGGGTGCGGGCGACGGCGGCGCCCCGGGGGCGGACGGCGGTGAGCCAGTCGAGGAGCGCGGTGTGGCACTCGGGCAGGCCGGTCGGCTCGGCCGGCCAGTAGTTCATCTCGGCGTTGATGTTGGTGGTGTAGTTGCTGCTCCACGGCGGGCGGACCTGGGCGTTCCAGAGTCCCTGGAGGTTGGCGGGCAGGGTGCCGGGCCGGGAGCTGGCGATCAGCAGGTAGCGGCCGTAGTGGAAGGCGAGCGCGGCGAGGCCCGGGTCGGGCTCGCCCTCCTGGTGGCGGCGCAGCCGCTCGTCGGTGGGCAGCCCCACGGGCGGCCCGGGCTGCGCCGGCGGCGCCGCTTGCGCCGGCGCGGCCAGCGTGAGGTGGGCGCGGTCGAACAACGCGCCGTGTTCGGCGGCGTGTTCGGCCCGCAGGTCGGCGAGGCCGCCGCTGAGGACGCGCTCGGCGAGCCGGTCCAGCCGTTCGGTGAGCGCCCGGCGCAGCAGCTCGGCGTCGCCGTGCGGGGCGGTGAGCGGGCCCCGGTGGTCGGTCTCGCTGCTCAGCAGCACGGTGAGGGTGGTGGCGTCACTGACCAGCAGCCCGTCCCCGTCGGCGACGGTCCGCCCGTCGGTGATGACGCGGGCGGCGGCCAGCGCGGAGACCACCTCGCCGGGGCCGCCGGCGTAGCGGATCGGGTCGGGGAGGTCCGCCTCGTGTGGGGGCGCCACCTCCGACGGCATCAGCGCCAGGCACTCCAGCTGGCCGACGGCGACGCCGGCCGTGGCGCGGGCGGTGGGGTGCGGGGAGGTGAACGCTATCCGGGTGGCCGGCAGCCGCCCGGCCCCGGCGGTGCGGCGCAGCACCAACGCCCCGGCGGGGGCGCTGATCCAGGTCTCCTGGGCGATCCGCGTTCCGCCGGCGGTGGTTCCGCCGGCGGTGGTTCCGCCGGCGGTGTAGGCGTGGCGGGCGACGGCCTCGGCCAGGTCGAGGGAGCGGCGGTAGTCGGTGGGCTCGCCCAGCGGCTCGGGGTGGGTGAGCCAGAGGTCGGCGAGCGGCTGGAACGACTGGCTGTGCCCGTGCTGGAGGCGGTGCAACGCGTCCTCGGCCGCCCGGACGTCGCCCGCGTCGAGGGCGGCCCTGGCGGCGGCGACCACCCGGGGGCCCTCGCCCGGCGCGAGCAGCGGGTTGCCCTCGGCGGAGGCGGGCGAGCCCGACCAGCAGGTGTGGTCGTTGAGTTGGAGGCGGTCGGCGTCGACGCCGCCGAAGCACATCGCGCCCAGCGTTCCGTTGCCCAACGGCAGGGCGTCGGTCCACGCCTGTGCCGGGCGCGCGTAGGTGAGCAGCGTCTCGCCGGGCCGGGCGGTGTGGGTGTCGGTCATTCCTGTGTGGCTCCGCTCGTGAGGCCGTGGTGTGCCGTGGTGTGCCGTGGTGTGCCGGTGTGCCGCCACCGGACCTCGATTGGTTGGACCAATGGCCTCTTCCGTCCCGGCGGGCTGGGCCATCAGAACATCCCAATTCGGCGACTTCCAGGGATACTACGTAATCTTCCGGACGGATCACCGCCGCGTCGGCTGGATGATTGATCGGACCATTTCTCGACGCCCCGGGCCGTTCCACGGCACTCGCCGCGAACGCCCCGGCCCCCTTTCGCCGCCGTGAAAGCGGCGGGACAGCGCCGTCACTACCGTTCTGCCGTACGGGGGTTCCCCCGCCGGTCGCGGTCCGGTCGGCGCCCCCGGGCGGGGCCCGCCCGTGTGGTCCGGGCCCCGCCGGTCGGTGTTCAGTCCCGTTCGTCGCACCCGACCCCACCGCCGCCTCGGATCGGGAGTCGGGCACCCGCCCCCTCCGGCGACCGAACGCACCCGCGCGGGCGTCGCCCTGACGCGGCGTCACCAACGTCGCGGCCCCCGTAGCGCGCGGGGCGCTGCGCGAGGTCCCGCAGGGAAGAGCGTGCGCACACATTCCCACCCGCCGGCGGGAAACATATGATGTCCAGCCTCACTCCCGGCGTTCCGGGCCCAACTCCCCCTCCCTCACCGCCGAAAGATCAAACATCTTCGGAGCGAACGATCACATAACGGGCCCCACCCACCCTGTCGCCACCACCGCCAGCACGGAGCCTCGCAACCGCCCGAACCCGACCCAACTTTCGCCAGCATCAGGCAAAAGTTGACTCGCATTCAACAAAAACCTCTCCCCCTCGCTCCCTTCTGACCCTGCTTTGTCTCTTGACAGTCAGTTCTTTCGCCTCGACAGTGCCCACATGCTGCTGATGCAGGACATGACAAAGAGTTTTCTCGGCATCCGCGTCCTCCACAGCGTCTCCCTCGACCTCGACCCGGGGGAGGTGCACGCCGTCGTCGGCGAGAACGGCGCCGGCAAGTCAACGCTGATGAAGCTGCTCAGCGGGGAGCACACCCCCGACAGCGGCCGCATCGAGATCGACGGAACGCCCCGGGCCTTCGGCCACCCCGCCCAGGCCCAGGCGGCGGGCGTCGGGATCATCCACCAGGAGCTGGCCCTGCTCCCGGACCGGACCGTCGCCGAGAACGTGTTCCTGGGCCGCGAGCCCACCCGCCGGGGCCTGGTGGACCGCGCGGCGATGGCCCGCCGGACCACCGAGCTGCTGGCCGAGTTGAACGCATCCGAGATCGCCCCCGACACCCCCGTCCGCGAGCTGTCCGTCGCCCTCCAACAGACCGTGGAGGTCGCCAAGGCACTCGCCGCCGACGTTCGGATTCTCATCATGGACGAGCCCACCGCCGCGCTCGCCGAGCACGAGGTGGCCACCCTCTTCGACCTGGTCCGCCGGCTGACCGCGCGCGGGCTCGGCATCCTCTACGTCTCCCACCGGATGCGGGAGATCTTCGAACTCTCTCAGCGCATCACGGTGTTGAAGGACGGCCGGCGGGTGACCTGTGTGCGGACCGCCGACACCGACGTGGACCAGATCGTGAGCGCCATGGTCGGCCGCGAGCTGCGCGCCTACTACCCGCCCCGCGCCGCGCCCGAGGCGCTGGGCGAGCCGGTGCTGACCGTCGCCGGCGGCGGCAACGACCGGCTGTCCGACATCGACCTGACCGTGCGCGCCGGCGAGGTGCTCGGCGTCGCCGGGCTCCAGGGCTCGGGCCGCAGCGCGCTGGCCCGGGCGATCTTCGGCGCCGACCCGTTCACCCGGGGCAGCATGACCGTCGCCGGCCGGCCGGTGCGCCCGCGCCGCCCCCGGGAGGCGATCCGCGCGGGCATCGCGCTGGTCGGCGAGGACCGCAAGGCCGAGGGCCTGACGCTGCGTCAGTCGGTTCGGGACAACACGCTGTTGGTGACCCGTGCCGTGGGTATCGGGGAACGCGGCGGCGGCGAGGAGACGGTGACCCGGCTGCTGGACCGGGTCCGCCTGACGTCCCGCTCCACCGGCCGGGAGGTCCGTTTCCTCTCCGGCGGCAACCAGCAGAAGGTCGTCATCGCCAAGTGGCTGGCCGCCCGCCCGAGGGTGCTGCTCTTCGACGAGCCGACCCGGGGCGTCGACGTGGGCGCCAAGGCCGCGATCCACACCCTGGTACGGGAGTTGGCGGCCGAGGGCCTGGCCGTGCTGCTGATCTCCTCCGAACTGCCGGAGCTGATCGGGATGAGCGACCGGGTGCTGGTGCTGTCCGACGGCCGGCCGGCGGGCGAACTGCCGGCCGGGCCGAGCGAGGAGGAGATCATGCGAAGGGCCACGGCCACCGGCGCCGACCGGGCGGGGGCCGCCTGATGACCGCCGCTTCCGAACCAGCGACGCTGACCGCCGTCAGACCCCCGGGCTGGGACCGCTGGCGCCGCCGCCTCGCCGACCCCACCGTCGGCATCTGGCTGGCCGCGCTCGGCGTGACCCTGCTCGGCTGGATCGTGGTGACCGCACGCGGCGGGGAGTTCCTCACCCAGCCCAACATCACCGGCATCCTCCAGAACTGCGTGGCGCTCGGCCTGATCGCCCTCGGCCAGACCATGGTCATCCTCACCGGCTCGCTCGACCTGTCCGTCGCCTATCTCGCCAGCCTGGGCACCCTGGTGGCGGCCGAGACCATGGCCGGCAGCGACGGCAACATGGTCCCGGCGATCCTGGCCGTGCTGGCGCTGTGCCTGGGCGTCGGCCTGGCGAACGGGCTGGTCGTGACGCGGCTGAAGGTGAACGCGTTCATCGCCACGCTCGGCGTCGGCCTGATCCTGCGCGGCTGGATCGAGGACAACTACACCGGCCCGGCCGGCGAGGTCTCCCGTTCCTTCCAGCGCCTGGGCTACGACCGGATCGGCCCGGTGCCGGTCTCCGTGTTCCTGCTGGTAGCCGTGGCGTTGGCGCTGTGGTTCGTGCTGCGGCGCACCCGTATTGGCCACCACATGTACGCCACCGGCGGCGACGAGCACGCCGCGCGGCTGTCCGGCGTGCGCACCGAACGCACCGTGCTGATCGCCCATGTGCTGTGCGCGCTGTGTGTCGGCATCGCGGCGCTGTTCCTCGCCGCGCGGTTCGGCGCCGGCTCGCCCTGGGCGGGCACCGAGGCCCGCTACGACCTGGAGTCCATCGCCGCCGTGGTGTTGGGCGGCACCATCCTGGCCGGCGGGCGCGGCGGGGTGCTGGGCACGCTCGGCGGGGTGACCGTGCTGGCCGTGCTGGACAGCGTCTTCAACCAGCTGGCGATCGACCCGTTCTTCAAGAACGTGCTGCGCGGCGTCGTCATCATCGCCGCCGTCGCCGTCTACGCCCGAGGCCGCCGCCGCGCGGGGAGGACCGGATGACCACCACGACCGCGACCCCCATCCAGGCGCCGGTGCGCCCGGGCACCCGGCTCACCCAGGCGCTGGGCAGCGCGCTGCCCGTCTATGTGCTGTTGGCGCTGCTGCTGGGCGCGTTGGCCGTCACCGACGCGGGCTTCTACGAGCCGGACCGGTTCCTGGCGTTCGTCCGCCGGGCCGCGCCCCTGGTGCTGCTGGCCGCCGGCCAGTACCTGGTCATCGTCAGCGGCCACTTCGACCTGTCCGTCGGCGCGATCGTCACCACAGGGGTGGTGGCGGCGGCCGAGATCTACCACAGCTTCCCCGGCGCGCACTGGCTGGTGGTGACGCTGGCGCTGGTCGCGGCCGGCGCGCTGGTCGGGCTGGTCAACGGGCTGATCACCACCGGGCTCGGCGTGCCGTCGTTCATCACCACGCTGGGCATGATGCTGATCCTGGAGGGCGGCGTCTTCTACTGGACCGGCGGCTCGCCGACCGGGTATCTCCCGGACGACTTCCGGGCGTTGGGCCGGCAGGACGCGTTCGGCTGGCTGCCGTGGGCGGTGCTGGTCTGCGCGGCGGTGGGCGCCGCCGTGTGGTGGCTGATGCGGTCCCGCTGGGGCCGGACGCTGATCGCCACCGGGGACAGCGAACGGGCCGCCGAGCTGTCGGGCGTGGCCACCGCCCGGGTGCGGACGCTGGCGTTCGTGCTCTCCGGCGCCGCTGCGGCGCTGGCCGCCGTGCTGGTGGGCGGGTTCTCCGGGGTGTCGGCGCAGGCCGGCTCGGGGATGGAGTTCGAGGCGATCACGGCCGTGGTGCTCGGCGGGGTGCTGCTGGGCGGCGGCCGGGGTTCGGTGGTGGGCGCGATGGCGGGGGCGTTCGCGCTGACCGCGCTGTTCACGCTGCTCAACCTGCGGGGCGTCTCCGGCTCCCTCGAACCCACCGTCCAGGGCCTGATCGTGATCGCCGCCGTCGCCGTCGGCGCCGCCAACTGGTCACGCTGGCGCCGCCGTTCACCGAACCGGGACCAGCCGCCACCGGCCGGACCGCCACCGGCCGGACCACCGTCGGCCGAGCCGCCGTCAACGCCCGGGACCGCGCCACCGACCGCACCAACCACCGGACCCACCGGACCCACCGCAGCACCCAGCAAGAGAAACCCCTCGACTGGAGGACCCACCGCATGAGAACCCACCGTGCCGGCCGCCGCGTTGGCCGACCCACCCGCCGCAGAACGGCCACCGCGTTGGCCGCCGTGTTGGCGGCCGGCCTGCTCGCCTCCTGTTCCTCCGACGCCCCGGCGGAGGGCCCGCCCGACCCCGCCGGCTCCGCCCAGCCCGAGGGCGAGGGCGACGGCGACGCGCAGGAGGCCGAGTTCTTCGAGGAGGACGAGTACCAGCGGCAGTTGGCGCTCGCCGAGGAGACCCCGGAGGGCCCCGAGGGCCGGCCCTGGGAGCAGATGCTGCGGCCGGAGATGATCAGCACCGAGGAGTACGCGCTGCCCGAGGACGAGGGCATCCACCTCTGCTTCTCCAACGCGGGCGTCTTCAACCCGTGGCGCCAGGTGGGCCTGACCACCATGGAGGCCGAGGTCGCCCAGCACGAGGAGATCACCGAGTTCACCGTGCTGGACGCGGAGGGCAAGGACGACAAGCAGATCTCCGACATCCAGAACCTCAGCGAGCAGGACTGCGACCTGCTGATCGTCTCCCCCAACACCACGGCGACGCTGACCCCGGCCGTGGAGGAGGCGTGCACGAAGCTCCCGGTCATCGTCTTCGACCGGGGCGTCAACACCGACTGCCCGGTGACGTTCATCCACCCGGTCGGCGGCTACGCCTACGGCGCGGCGGCGGCCGACTTCCTGGTGGAGAACGTGGAGCCCGGCGGGAAGATCCTGGCGCTGCGCATCTCGCCCGGCGTCGACGTGCTGGAGAACCGCTGGTCCGCCGCCGAGTTGGCGTTCGAGGACAGCGAACTGGAGGTCGCCGACGTCGAGTTCACCGAGGGCGACCCGGCCGTGACCAAGTCCATCGTCTCCGACGCGATCGCGCGGCACGGCTCCATCGACGGCGTGTGGATGGACTCGGGCGCGACGGCCGTCGCCGCCATCGAGGCGTTCGAGGACGCCGGCCTGGACGTGCCGCCGATCAGCGGCGAGGACCAGCAGGACTTCCTCCAGGCGTGGGCCGAGCGCGACCTGACGGCGATCGCCCCCGGCTACCCGACGTTCCAGTGGCGCACCCCGGTCATCGCCGCGCTC
Source organism: Streptomyces sp. 3MP-14 (assembly GCF_006334905.2). NCBI lineage: Bacteria > Bacillati > Actinomycetota > Actinomycetes > Kitasatosporales > Streptomycetaceae > Streptomyces > Streptomyces sp. 3MP-14. Next base: position 98,921 of record NZ_VDLZ02000015.1, on the reverse strand, counting down.
CAGGTGCTGGGCGGTGAGGAGGTGCCGAGCGAGTGGGTGCTGCCGCAGCCGGTGATCACCGAGGAGAACCGGGACGACTACGTCAACGAGAACCTGCCGCCGCTGCACTACGGGCTGTGTGGCTGCGAGGACCTGCCGGGCTACCCGCAGGACTGGGGAGGTCGCTGATGCGCCTGGCCATCGGGGCCAACCCGTGGATCTGGCACGCGCCGGTGGACGAGGACGCCATCGCCGAGACGGTGCCCAAGCTGGCCGGTTGGGGCTTCGACGCGATCGAGCTGCCGCTGGAGTCGCCCGGCGACTGGCTGCCGGCGAACGTCGCGGGGCTGCTGAAGCGGCACGAGCTGGCCCCGGCGGCCGTGGTCGCGGTGATGACGCCGGGCCGGGACCTGGTGCGGGCCGACCCGAAGACGGTCCGCGCCACCCAGGACTACCTGCTGCACTGTGTGGACGCCGCCCAGGCCACCGAGGCGCCGGTGGTGGCCGGGCCGGTCTACACGGCCGTCGGCCGCACCTGGCGGATGACCCCGGCCGAGCGGGCGGCGGCCTACGAGGAGTGGCGCGAGTATCTGGCGCCGGTGGTGGAGCAGGCGATCGCGGCGGGCGTGCGGCTGGCGGTCGAGCCGTTGAACCGTTACGAGACCAGCCTGTTGAACACGGTGGGCCAGACGTTGAAGGCCCTGGAGGGGCTGCCGCCCGAGGGCATCGGCGTGGCCCTGGACACCTACCACCAGAACATCGAGGAGCACTCGCTGCCGGGGGCGGTCCGGCAGGCCGCCGGGCGGATCGTCCATGTCCAGGTCTGTGCCAACGACCGGGGCACGCCCGGCATGGACCACCTGGACTGGCCCGGCTTCCTGCGCGCGCTGCCGGAGGCGGGCTACACCGGGCCGTTGTGCATCGAGTCCTTCACCGCCCACAACGACTCCATCGCGGTGGCCGCCTCGGTCTGGCGGTCGCTGGCCGACACCCAGGACGCCATCGCGACCGGCGGCCTGGCCTTCCTCCGGCAGGCCGCCACGGCCGCCTGAGCCCGGCGCCCCGCCGGACCCCAACCCGGCACCGGCCGGGCGCCGTTCCACCCCAGCCGCATCCCCCACGACCGGCCGCAGCACTGGCGGCACCCCCACCACCGCCGGCCGCGCCGCACAGCGACGAGCCGCGCCCGGCGGCCGTCGATCCGCACCAGAGCCGCACCAGAGCCGCACCGCCAGGTGTCCGCCGCACCGGGCGGCACCATCGCCGCACCACTCCGTCACACATCCCTGAGGAGAGGAAATCCCCCACATGAAACGTTCCATCCGCCCCACGACAAGACGCGCGGCGCCGCGCGGGAGACGGCTGCTCGCGCTGGCCGCGGCGCCGCTGCTGGCGCTCGGCGCCCTGCCGGCGCTGGCCCAGGCCGACGACGTCGAGGCCGCCGCCGACTTCCGCGCCCTGGTCTTCACCCGGGCCGTCGGCTATGTCCACGACTCCATCCCCGCCGGCATCCAGATGCTGGAGGAGGAGGCCGCCGAGAACAACTTCGAGGTCGTCCAGACCGACGACCCGACCGTCTTCAACGACGAGGAACTCGCCACCTACGACGTCGTGGTGATGCTCCAGAACTCCGGCATGATCTGGGAGACCGACGAGCAGCGCGCGGCCGTCCAGACCTATGTCCAGAACGGCGGCGGCATCGCCGCCATCCACAACACCCTCGACATGGGCATCGAGGAGGAGTTCCCCTGGTGGGACGACCTCGTCAACGGGGGCACGCACATGCCGTCGCACTCCCCCGGCGTGCTCCAGGGCACCGCGCATGTCGCCGACCACGCGCACCCCTCGACCGCCGGGCTGCCGGAGGTGTGGGAGCGCGAGGAGGAGTGGTACAACTTCGACCCCAACCCGCGCGGCGAGGTCCATGTCCTGGTCACCGCCGACGAGTCGACCTACGACCCGGGCGGCGACGCGATGGGCCCCGACCACCCGATCTCGTGGTGCCGGGAGGCGGAGGGCGGCCAGGTCTGGGCCACCGCGATGGGCCATGACGCGGCCTCCTACACCGAGGAGGCGTTCCGCGACCATGTGGTCGGCGGGATCAAGTGGGCGGCCGGGAACCTGCCGGGCGACTGCGGCGGCACCGTCTGGAACAACTTCGACAAGGTCACCCTGGACGACAACACCGCCGACCCGATGGAGCTGGACGTCGCCGACGACGGGCGGGTCTTCTACGCCCAGCGCGGCGGCGAGCTGAAGGTCTTCGACCCGGCGACCAACTCCACCAGCACCGCCGGCACGTTGGACGTCTACACCGGAGGCGAGGACGGCCTGGTCGGCCTCGCGCTCGACCCGGACTTCGCGACCAACGGCTGGATCTACCTCTACTACGCGCCGGCCGACAGCGAAGAGGACATCAACCGGCTCTCCCGCTTCACCGTCGAGAGCAACACCCTGGACGTGGCGAGCGAGCAGACGGTGATCGAGGTGCCGGCCTACCGGGACCGGACCTACCCCGAGCCCGGGCACACCGGCGGCAGCGTCGCGTTCGGCCCGGACGGCAGCCTCTACCTGTCCACCGGTGACGACGTGCCGCCCAACCTGTCCTCGGACTGGCAGGGTTACGCGCCGATCGACTGGCGCGAGGGCGAGGAGATGCTCGACGCGGCCAGGACCGCCGGCAACACCAACGACCTGCGCGGCAAGATCCTGCGGGTGGTGCCGTCCGACGACGGCGGCTACACCATCCCGGAGGGGAACCTCTTCGCCGAGGGCACGGAGAGCACCCGGCCCGAGATCTACGCGATGGGCTTCCGCAACCCGTTCCGGTTCTCCGTCGACCCCGAGACCGGCTATGTCCACGTCGCCGACTACGGGCCCGACCGGGGTGGCCCCACCACGGACCGGGGGCCCGAGGGGCTGGTGGAGTACAACATCATCGAGGAGCCGGGCAACTACGGCTGGCCGTTCTGCCACGGCAACAACCAGCCCTACGCGCCCTACAACCCGGACACCGGGGAGGTCGGCGAGAAGTTCGACTGCGACAACCTGACCAACCCCTCGCCGAACAACACCGGTCTTGAGCAGTTGCCGCCGGTGCGGCAGCCGGACGTCTGGTACGGCTACGGCGTCTCGCCCGAGTTCCCCGAGCTGGGCGAGGGCGGCTCAGGCCCGATGGGCGGCCCGGTCTACCGCTACGACCCGGACAACCCGTCGCCGACGAAGTTCCCGGAGTACTACGACGGGACGCAGTTCCTCTTCGAGTGGACGAGGAACTACATCAAGGAGATTCCGCTGACCTCCGACGGCGGGGCGGTGTTGAACCAGATCAACGACTTCCTGCCGACGGAGGAGTTCGTCAAGCCGATGGACCTGACCTTCGGCCCGGACGGCTCGCTCTATGTCCTGGAGTGGGGCAGCGAGTTCGGCGGCGGGAACTCCGACTCCGGGCTCTACCGGATCGACTACGCGCCGAACGGGCGCGCCCCGATCGCCGAGGCGAGCGCTTCGACGACCAGCGGCCCGGCGCCGTTGACCGTGGAGTTCTCCGCCGAGGGCTCCTCGGACCCGGGCGGCGGGGAGCTGACCTACGAGTGGGACTTCGAGGGCGACGGCACGTTCGACGCCACCGGGCCCGAGGTCTCCCACGCCTACGAGGAGGTCGGCGAGTACAGCGCCCAGCTGAGGGTGACCAACCCGACCGGGGCCGCCGGCTACGCCAACATCCCCATCACGGTGGGGAACACGGCGCCGACGGTGACCATCGACTTCCCGACCAGCGGTCAACTCATCGAGTTCGGCGACCAGATCCCCTACCAGGTGACGGTCACCGACCCGGAGGACGGCGAGATCGACTGCGAACAGGTCATCGTCAACCCGGCGTTGGGGCATGACGACCACGAGCACCCGACGACCGACCTGCACGGCTGCTCCGGCACGGTGGACACCGGCGACCTGGGCGGCCACCCGGAGGGCGCGGACCTGTACTACGTGCTCAACGCGCGCTACACCGACCAGGGTGGCGAGGGCACCGGCTCGCTGACCGGCTACGGCCGGGCGCTGCTCCAGCCGAAGCACAAGCAGGCCGAGTACTACCACGACCAGTCGGGGACGCGGATCGTCTCCCAGCCGGACGCGGAGAACGGCCAGCGGATCGGCGACATCAGCAACGGCGACTGGATCGCGTTCGAGCCGATGAGCGTCGAGGGCGTGGACTCCGTCAGCTACCGCATCTCCTCGCCGGACGGCGGCGGGGCGATCGAGCTGCGGGCCGGCGCGCCGGACGGCGAGCTGCTGGCGACGACGCCGGTGACGGCCACCGGCGACTGGGACGTCTACCAGCCGACCGAGGCGGTGGAGGTGGCCGACCTGGCCGGCACCCACAAGCTGTATCTCGTCTTCACCACCCCGGGTGAGAACAACTACGACGTGGACTCGGTCTCCTTCACCACCTCCTGAGCCGATCCCCTGACCAACACCCGCCATTCATCGGATCTTTGATCCGGAACTATCCGAACGAAGCGGAGAGAAACCCGCGTTCACCGTCCTGACAGGGAACATACATCAGATGTAAGCTCCGCTCGGTGGCTGCTTCAGCCGCCGAGCGGAGCTGTTTTCTCCGCGCCGTCGGGGTGGGTCGGCCACGAGGGGAGCGCCGTGGCCGACCCGCCCGGACGTTCTTCCCCCACTGCCTCACAAGGACAGGTCCCCCGAGGAGATCCGATGACCTCACTCACGGCGCACGCGAAACGAGCCCGACGCCCCCGCGTCGGCAGGGCAGGGCTGCTGCTGGCCCTCGCCTTCGCGCTGCTGTGCACCTTCGCCACCTCACCCGGTGCGACGGCCGCGACCATCCCGATCAGCGGCGACATCGGCTCGCACGACCCGTCGCGGATGATCAGGGACGGGGACACGTACTACGTGTACTCCACCGGTCGTGGCGTCCCGATGAAGTACTCGACGGACCGGGTGACCTGGCACGACGGCCCGGCGGTCTTCCCCGACGGGCTGCCCGACTGGGTCCAGGACGCCGTTCCCGGACACGACGGCCAGGACACGTGGGCGCCCGACATCACCTACGCCAACGGCGAGTTCCGGCTGTACTACTCGATCGCGGTCTGGGGCGGCGTGCCGGAGACGGCCATCGGCCTCGCGGTCTCCCCCACCCTCGACCCCGAATCGCCCGACTACGGCTGGGAGGACCGGGGCCCGGTGGTCAGCACCGGCTCCGTCGCCGAGTACGCGGCCATCGACCCGGCGGCGGTGCGCGACGCGGACGGCAACGAGTGGCTGGTCTGGGGCGGCGGCTACATCTACCCCCAGAACACCCCGCAGATCTTCGTCACCCCGCTCGACGACCGGGGCCTCGCGGTCGGGGACCAGGCGGCCAACCCGGTGCTCGACGGTCGGAAGGAGGGCGCGTCGCTGCACTACAACGACGGCTACTACTACCTCTTCTGGAACACCGGCAGCTGCTGCGACGGCACCAACAGCACGTACACGATCCATGTGGCGCGCTCGGAGTCGATCACCGGTCCCTTTGTGAACAAGTCCGGCCAGGAGGGCGTGGGCGAGACGTTCTACGCCTCGCAACCCGGCATCCACGGACCCGGCCACCTGGGGGTCATGTCCGAGGACGGGACCGACTACTACACCTACCACTACTACCCGAGCGACGGCTCCGTGCTCGGCCTCGGCACCATCGAGTGGGGCGCGGACGGCTGGCCCAACCGCTGAGTCCACCGGCGGCCCCGGCAGGTCGACGAGCAGCCCGTCGGTACCGTAGGCGAGGCGGACCGGGGTCCCGGGCCACGTCGTGTCTGGCATGGTGTCCGGCATGGTGTCCGGCATGGTCCGGCCTCTTGGGCGAGAACGAATGACCAGCGGTGACCGATAGACCTGATGTTTAGGGCTTGTTCCGGATCTCGAATGACCACCATCGGAACGACCTTCGATCAGGAGCCGCATGTAAAGTAGGTAAAGTCCCCCCGCTTCGGGGTGGGACCTTCCCCTCACTCCTCGATCAACTCGGTCAACCACGTGATCAACAGAGGCATAGGTCAGATGAATGGGGCTGGCGCTCGGGGTGCTCCCGGGGTTTCCCCCAGCGGAAAGGGCGGCGTGTGGGACTGATCGACGAGGCGGTGGACCGCCTCAAGGAGATGCTGATCACCGGGGAGTTGGGCCCGGGCGACCGGCTGCCGGTGGAGAAGGACCTCGCCGCCCGGCTCGGCGTCTCCCGGGGCACGCTGCGCGAGGCGGTCCGCACCCTCTCCGCGATGCGGGTGCTCAGCACCCGCCAGGGCGACGGCACCTATGTGACCAGCCTCGCCCCGGACATGCTGCTGGCGGCCATGGGCTTCGTGGTCGACCTGCACCAGGACGCGACGGTCCTCCAGTTCTTCCAGGTGCGCCGGATGCTGGAGCCCCAGGCGGTGGCGCTGGCCGCGCACCGGATCTCCGAGGAGACCCTGGAGGAGCTGGAACAACTCCTCGTCGACGCCGAGGAGTTGGTGCGCCAGCCGGAGGTGGACCACACCGCGCTGGTGGAGAACGACCTGCGGTTCCACGCCCTGGTCAACGAGGCGTCCGGGAACCCGGTGCTGGCCGCCGTCGTGGAGGGCATGTCCGGGGGCACCACGCGGGCGCGGATCTGGCGGGGCAAGACCGACGCGGGCGCGGCCGAGCGGACCGTGGGCGAGCACCGCGCGATCCTCACCGCGCTGCGCGCCCGGGACGCGGACCGGGCCAGGCTGCGGGCCGAGACGCACATCGTCGAGGTGGAGGACTGGCTGATCGAGCACCTCAGCGGCGGCTCCCCGCACTGAGCCCGGCCCGGGACGGCCCGCCGGGTGCCCCCGCCGGTGGCGGGGGCACCCCGTTCGCCTGCCGCCGCTCACTCCAGCAGCAGCGGGGCGACGTCGAACCGGTCGAGGTGCGCGGCCTCGGCTGTCGGGTGGGAGAACGTGACCGCGTTGGTGCCCTCGGCCAGCTCCACCGGGACGCCGACGGCCCAGAAGTTGCCCCAGCTCCAGGTGTTGCGCAGCCACACCGTGGTGGGCTCCCCGCCGTTGACGCTGATCTCGACGGGCCGGGAGACGATGTTGTGGTTGAACTCGTCGCCGCGTCCCCGCTCGTTGTTGGCGTAGTGCACCACCAGCACGTGCTGGCCGGCCTCGTCGGCCTCGATCGCGGGCAGCGTGAGCGTGTTGCCCTCGCCGCCGCCGACGCCGGTGACCTGGCCGCCGCCGGAGGCGGAGCCCGACTCGCCGCGCTGCGCCGTGCCGGCCAGCTCGTTGGCCTCGTCCTCGGCCTCCACGGTGGTGATCGCGGGCGCCTCGGCGGCCTCGGTGACGGTGAGCGCGTCGAGCAGGACGCGTTCCTCCGGCAGCACGGTCAGCCGGTGCGCGCCGGCGGTCAGGAAGACCCGCTGCTCGCCGTCGTGCCACTCCTCCGGCCCGGTCGCCGGCAGCGCGGCGCCGGTCAACGGGGCGCCGTCCAGGCGGAGTTGGGCCGCGCCGTCGTGGCGGACGGTGAGGTCGTAGTAGCCGTCGGACGGGACGGAGAGCACAAAGGTGGTCTCCTGCCCGGCCGTTGCCTCCACATAGCCGGCGCCGGACTGGCCGCGCGCATCGTAACGGTGCGTCATCTCGAAGTCGGTGCGGGCCAGTTCGGCCTGGTAGGCCACCGGGACGGGCCGCCCGTCGGCGGGCAGCGCCGTCACGTCGAGCCGGTCGAGGGTGACCGCGCCGGTGGCGGTGCCCAGCTCGGGGTCGGCCTTGGCGAGGGTGATCTCGTGTTCGCCGGCGGTGAGTTCGAGGTCGACGTCCTTGCGGGCGCGGTAGACCCAGTCGAGGGTGGCCGGGTAGTCGAGCAGTCCGATGGCCTCGCCGTCCACCCGGAGCGCCTGTTGGGCGATGTCGCCGGTCTGGTTCCCGTAGAGCACGCCGAGCCGGTAGCGGCCGTCCTCGGGCACGGTGATGTCGAAGCTGACGGCGCTGTTCTCGCCGTCCAGCTCCTGGACGTCGCGGGTGCCGGAGGCCGCCGGCTGGTTCCAGTTCTCCGGGGTGCCCTGGGTGACGATCTCGCCGTCGGTGATCCGGGCGTCCTCGGCCTCGTGGGAGGCGCGCCAGGTGGCGTCGGCAGGGCCCGGGATGCCGTTGCCGCCGGGCTGGACCACGATCTCGTAGGCGGCCAGCTCGTCGACGTCCCGCAGCGGCAGGGTCAACGCGCCGTCCCGGAGCGGGAGCTCCGTCTCCAGCAGCACGCGGGGCGGCGGCGCGTCGGCGTCGTAGCCGCTCCAGGTGGTGGTGGAGACGGTGACCTGGACGGTGTCGCCGAAGGTGTCGGCGTCGAGGTGGTTGAGCGCCACGTCCACGTCGTCCGAGCCGCCGCCGACCAGCACCCGCGCCTGCCGCCGCTCGTCGTCGATGGAGGCGAGGCCCTGGGCGGTGTCCACGGTGTTCGGCTGGGGCGGGGTGAGGGTGGCCTGTTCGCCGCTGAGGTCGGCGTACATCTTCAGCAGCCACCAGCCGCCGCCGGGCCGGTTGGTCTGGGAGACGCTGCCGGAGAGGTTGCCCGAGGGGTTCCAGTACGCCTGCCCGCCGGCGTCCACGTCGGTGTCCTCGAACATCGCGATGAACTGGAGCAGCCGGCCGGGAACGCTCAGGTCGCGCCGGCCGCCCCACTCGTTGATGTTGATGGGCAGCGGGTCGATGCCCACCTCGCGCTCCAGCGCGCGGTAGTCGGCGTAGTTGTCGCGGTAGTGGGCGAGTTGGGTGGTGGGCAGCTCGTGCCAGGTCATCAGGTCGGGCAGCAGGTCGCGTTCCCTGGCCCAGGGCAGGAAGTCGGCCAGCAGCCGGTGGTCGTAGACCGACTCGTTGGGCCCGGCGATCCTGGCGTCCGGGTGCAGCTCGCGGATGCGGGTGTAGACGGTCTCCCAGTCGGCGAAGAACGCGTCCCGCTGCCGCTCGTACTCGGCCTGGTCCCCGGCGTACAGCTCGTACCAGATCCAGTCCGGCTCGTTGAAGGGAACGTAGACGAAGCTGTCCCGGTGCGGGCTGTCCAGCACGGTGCGGACGGTGCGTTCGACCTTCGGCAGGTAGTCCTCCAGGCCGAGGTCGTCGTAGGGCCAGCTGGGATAGACCTCCTGCATATAGATCTGCACGTACCCGCCGCCGTTGCGCAGGAACTGGGGCGCGACGTCGAGCGCGTTGCCGCCCGGGTGCTGTTCGCCGAAGGGCGCGGCCTGGGCGATGGAGCGGATGTCGAGGGGTTCGAGCAGGTTGTCGGAGGGCACGCCCTCGTCGCTCATCCCGTAGAGGAAGCCGTTGCCGCCGCCGTGGATCGGGCCCTGGCGGTCGGCGAAGTCCACGGTCAGCCGCTGGGCCTCCTGGGGCTCCTGGGCCTGCTCGGCCGCTTCGGTCGGGGGCGGGTCGGCGGTGGCGGTGGCGGTGGCGGTGGCGAGGGTGGGCACCACCAGGGCGGCGGTGGCGGCGAGGCCGACCGCGAGCCGGAATCTTCGCATGGCGGAACTACTCCTTGGACGTCGGGTGTTGGCGGAAGGTCGGCGCTGGGGCCGGGGGTCACTCCGGGGAGCCGGCGGTCACTTCAGGGAGCCGGCGGTCATGCCCTTGCGGATCAGCCGGGACATCGCGAGGTAGAAGACCAGCACCGGCAGCACGGTGATCAGCAGCCCGGCGTAGAGCAGCCGGTGGTCCGTAACGTAGTTGCCGGTGAAGGCGATGACCGCCGACGGCAGGGTGCGCTTGTCGGGTTCGGTCAACAGCAGGTAGGAGAAGAGCAGTTCGCTCCAGATGCCGATGGCGTTGATGATCGCCACGCCGGCCATCGGGCCCTTCAGCACGGGGATGACGACCTGGAAGAGGGTGCGCAGCTCGCCGGCGCCGTCGGCGCGTGCCGCCTCCAGCAGCTCACGCGGGAAGGAGCGGAACGCGGCCCTGGCCAGCAGCACGCTGAACGGCATCCAGAACGCGGCGTAGACCAGCACGATCCCGGTGTGGCTGTTGCGCAGCTCCCACTGGCCCATCATGTCCCAGACCGGGATCAGGGTGGCCTGGGTGGGCACGGCCAGCAGCACCAGCAGGCCCAGGGTGACGTACTTCTCGCCCCGGAAGCGGAAGCCGCCCAGGGCGTAGCCGGCCAGCGCCGAGACCAGGGAGACCAGGGTCACCGCCAGGGCGGTGACCAGCACGCTGTTGAGGAACGAGCCGCCGAGCGAGGCGCCGAAGGAGCCGCCCTGCCAGGCGTCCCCGAGGTTCGCCACGTGCGGCGGCGAGGGGGGCGCGATGGGGTTGGCGAGGATCTCCCCGTTGTCCTTGAAGGCGTTCATCACCAGCAGGAGCAGCGGCAGCGCGGCGCCGGCGGCGCAGAGCACCATCAGCGCGACGCCGAGCCAGCGGCCGGCGGCGCTGCCCCGCGCGGCCGAGCGGGCGGCCTCGCGGCGGGAGGCGTTGGGGGAAGGGGAGCGCCGGGAGGCGTTCGGCGGGGTGGTGAGGACGGAGGTCACTGGGCGTCGTCCTTTCCGAGAAGCCTCCGGTAGAGGAAGAAGCTGATGGTGAACATGATCACCGTCATGGCCACGGCGACGGCCGAGCCGTAGCCGTAGCGGGCCTCGTCGAACGCCTTCTCCACCAGGTAGGTACCCATGATGTCCGTGGAGTTGCCTGGCCCGCCCTTGGTCAGGGCGAAGACCAGGTCGAACGCCTTGAGCAGCGAGACGAACTGGACGATGGTCAGGGTGGCGATGGTGCCCCGGATGTAGGGCGTGACGATGGAGAACAGCCGCCGCATACTGCCGGCGCCGTCCAGCGCGCCCGCGTCGTGCAGCTCGCCCGGCACGTCCTCCATGGCGCCCAGGATGATCAGCATGGTGAAGCCGCTGGCCTGCCAGATCGCGACGCACACCACGACCCACATCGCCACGTCGGGGTCGCCGAGCCACAGCGGCGGGTTGTCGAAGCCGAGGTCGTTGGCGACGCTGTTGACCGGCCCGGTCGGGTCCAGCAGCAGGTTCCACAGCAGCGCGGAGACCGTCATCGGCATGATCACCGGGATGAACAGCAGGAAGCGGTAGGCCCGCCAGCCCGGCAGCCGGCGTTCGATGCCGTAGGCCCACAGGATGCCGATGGCCATCGCGCCGACGGTGCCGGCGACGGCGAGGGTGAGGCTGTTGGCGATGACGCTGCGGAACAGGCCGTCGCGGAACAGCTCGCGGTAGTTGCCCAGGCCCACCCACTCGCCGGCGGAGAGCCCGTTCCAGTCGTAGGCGCTGAACCTGACGCTCTGGATCGTCGGCCAGAGCAGGAAGACGGCCATCAGGGCGAAGGCGGGGGCGCTCAGCAGCAGGACGACCCACGACTGGCGGCGAAGTCCCCGCCGTCGGCTGCTGGTTGACGGGATAACGCGGTCGCTCATCCTAGGCGTGGCCTCTCTTGAGCTGCTCCAGCTGCTCGCAGAAGTCCCGCACGGACTGGCCGCCGGAGAGCACGGCCTGGAGGTTCTCGCGGTCGTAGTTGATCATGTTGGTGGGCGCGGGGTCGTCCCAGCCGAACTGGAACCGGCCGTCCTGCTCGCCCAGTTCGTACATCGAGCCGGCGAGCGGGCCCAGCACCTCCACGAGGTCGGGCACGTCGGTGCGGGCCGGGATGACCTGGCCCTCCTCGGCGCTGTGCAGCGCGGTCTCGGGTGAGACCAGCCAGGTGCCGAACTCCACGGCCTGCGCGTGGCCGGGGGCGATCTCGGGGATGACGATGCCGCCGCCGGCGTAGATGGAGATCTTGGTCTCCAGCTCGCCGATGGGCGGCAGCAGGCACCAGTCCAGGTCCTCGGTGTCGATGCCGGCCTCGACCAGCAGCGGTATCCACACGTTCATCCCGGTGGAGAACCCGGCCCGGCCCTGCGCGAAGTGGGCGTTGCCCTGGTCGGTGGTGCGCCCGAGGAAGCCGGGCGCGAAGTAGCCGGCCCGCTCCCACTCCAGCAGCTTCTCGACCGGCCTCATCCACTCGGGAGACAGGTAGTCGATGGAGAGCGGGTCGAGGATCTGCTCGGGCGCCATGGTGGAGGCCAGCAGGCCGTCCTGGAGGTGGGAGATCGGGTAGCCGTCCTTGCCACCGATGCTGATCGGGTCGATGCCGGCCGCCTTGAGCGTCTCGGCCGCCTCGACGAACTCCTCCTCGGAGGAGAACGCGTGGTCCACGGGGAACGGGACGCCGGCCTCCGCCAGGACCGACTTCCGGTAGAAGAAGCAGCCGTAGCGGCTGGTGTTGGTGGGCGCGCCGTACATCCTCCCGTCGTCGGTGAAGCTGGAGTACTGCTGCCGGATCAGCTCCGGCACGTTGTCCATCAGCCCGGAGACCTCCCAGAACTCCGTCATGTCCATCAGCGCCCCGGCCCTGGCGAGGTCGGTGAAGTGGCCGCCGTCCACGAAGTAGCCGGCGATGTGGGGGGCGTCGTCGGAGGTGGCGATGCGGGGGAAGCTGTTGCCGTACTGGGCGGAGTCGGTGGTGCGCAGCTGGACGGGGAACGGCGGGTCGCCCGCGTTCCACATCTCCACGTGGACCGGGCCCATGGCGTCCTGGGAGTTGGTCATAAAGATGAGTTCGTCCACCTCCTCGTCGCCCGACGAGCCTCCCGACTTCGATGAGCCGCCGGGCGCGCCGCAGGCGGTGAGGGCGGCGGAGGCGGCGAGGCCGCCGGCTCCCCAGAGGAAGGCTCTTCTGGTGGACTGGACAGACATGGTTCCCTCTTCTCACAGCCCGCGGACCCGGGCTGCGGCCGGCGGGGTCCGGGGGTGCCGGCGGGGCGCTGCTGCCGCCTCACTGGGGCACCGACGGACCGCGATTGATCCGATGAATGTCGGTTCAAACTAGGAGCGCCCCTCAGCACTGTCAACGGCTATGCCCATATCAGGGCGGTAAGCTTCCGAATTTCCTTGCACGGTGAGGCGACGGTTGGGCTCATCCGAGCGGCGACACATTGGATGTCTGCCTGTTTTATGGCGAGTTGGCCGGGAGGCGGCCGGCGGAGGGCTAGGCTCGCGCCATGACCGAGACGGTGAGCCGGGCCGGCCGGCTGATGACGATGACCGCGCACGCCGGGCGCGGCGAGGAGTTGGCGGCGCTGCTGCTCCGGGTGGCCGAGGGCCTGCGCGGCTTCCCCGGTTGTCGGACCTATGTGGTGGCCCGGGAGGCGGACGCGCCCGACACGGTGCGGGTCTTCGAGGTCTGGGACGACGAGGCCAGCGCCCAGGCGGCGCTGCGGACCGAGCCGACGGCCGAAGCGCCCGGCCCGCAGGACGTGTTGGCGCTGCTGGCCACCCCGCCCAGCCGCACGGACCTCGCCGTCCTGGGCGGCGTCGGGCTCCCGCCGAGCGACTGAGTCGAACCGGGCAACGGGCCGGCGGCCGGGGTCAGTTGGGCGGGCCGGCGAGGCGGACGCGGTGGCCGTGGAGGAGGAGGTGGAGGCGGGCCGCCTCCTCCACCTCCTCGGCGGCGTCGGTGGCGGCGGCCAGGCTCGGGCCGGCGACGACCGGGCCGTGGTTGGCGAGCAGGAACGCGTGGTGGTCGGCGGCGGCGGCCTCGGCGAGCGGGCCGAGCGCCGGGTCGCCCGGGGCGTGGTAGGGCAGCAGCGGGAGGCGGCCCACCCGCATCCGGTAGTAGGCGGTCAGCGGCGGCAGCGCGTCGGCCGGGTCGACGTCGGCGAGGCAGGAGACGGCGACGGCGTGCGTCGAGTGCAGATGGACCACGGCGCCGGCCTCGGGCCTGGCGCGGTAGACCGCCGCGTGGAGGAACGCCTCCTTGGTGGGGCGCGGGCCGGCGAGCCGGCGGCCGTCGCGGTCGATCACGGCCAAGGCGCCGGGGTCGAGCGCGCCCAGGCTGGCGCCGGTGGGGGTGACCAGGACCCGCCCGTCGGGCAGCCGCACCGAGAGGTTGCCGGTGCTGCCGTGGGTGCGGCCCCGGTCGAACAACGAGCGGCCGGTCGCGACGAGTTGGGCGGCCAGGTCGGCGGGGTTGGCGGGGTCCGCCAGGTCGGCCGGGTCGGCGGGGTCGGCCGGGTGCGGCGTCATGGGGCGGGCTCCTCGTTGGACTTCCCGCCGGGCTCATCGACGGGCTCGTCGGCGGGTGCCAGGGCGCGGGTGAAGAGGTCGGGCGCGCCGAAGTTGCCGGACTTCAGCATGAGATGGAGCGGGTCGTCGCCGAGGGTGCGGGTCCAGGGCACGCCCGGGTCGGCCTCGGGGCCGACCACCACGGCCGGCACCCGCAGCGCGGTGGTGACCGCGCCCGAGGTCTCGCCGCCGGCGACCAGCAGCCGGCGGGTGCCGCGCGCCACCAGCCGCACCGCCAGCTCGGCCAGCAGCGACTCGACGGCGACCGCCGCCCGTTCCGCGCCCAACTCCTGCTGGATGGCGGCGAGTTCGTCGGGCGGGGCGGAGGCGTGGAAAAGCGGGACGGCGCCGGGCGGCAGGGCGGCGTGCCAGGCGAGGGCCTCGCCGAGCACGTCCCGGCCGGTGAGGGCGACGCGGGGGTCGATGCGGAACGCGGGGTGGTCGGCGGCGAAGTGGGCGATCTGCTCCAGGGTGCGGGCCGAGCAGCTGCCGGCGAGGACGGCAGCGGGGCCGGCGCGGGCCGGCTCCGCCACGGGTGCGGGCTCGGCGGGGGCGAGCGAGCGGGCCAGGCCCTCGGCGAGCCCGGCCGCGCCGGTGAGCAGGGCCCGTTCGCCGGCGGCGGCGCCCAGCACGGTCAGGTCCTCGGCGGTGAGGGCATCGGCGACCAGGTGGCGCTCGCCGGCGGCCGCGCGTTCGGCGAGCGCCTGCGCGACGGCGCCCGCGCCGGCGCGCACCACGGGCAGCGGGATCAGGCCGACCGGGTGCGGGGTCTGGGGGGCCAGCAGCCGGCGCAGGTCGGAGTCGGTCATCGGGTTGAGCGGGTGGTGGCGCATCGGGGTCTGGTCCAACGGCGTTCCGTGGACGAGGAGTTGGCCCCGGTGGACGGTGCGGCCGTGCTCGGGCGCGGCCGGGCAGACCAGGGTGCGGGGCTGGCCGGTCTCGGCGAGCAGGGCGTCGGCGACGGGGCCGATGTTGCCGCGCGGGGTGGAGTCGAACGTCGAGCAGTACTTCCAGTAGAGGCGGCGCGCGCCGGCGGCGCGCAGCCAACGGGCGGCGGCCGTCGCCTCGTTGACCGCGTCGGCGGCCGGGACGCTGCGGATCTTCAACGCCACCACCACGGCCGCGCAGCCCCCGGGCACCGGGAGCGCGGCTTCGGGGACGCCGAAGAGCAGCGCGGTGCGGACGCCGGCGCGGCGCAGCGCGGCGGCCACGTCGGTGGCGCCGGTGAAGTCGTCGGCGACGACGCCGAGTTCGAGGGTCATGCGGGGCCTTCCGGTGGGGCGACGGTCCAGACGGCCGTGTCGGGCGGCAGCAGGCGGCCCCTCTCGGAGCCGTCGCCGGGCCCGGCCAGGGGGCCACTGGCCAGCAGCGGGGCGGCGGCGGGCAGCGGAACGGGCGCCGGGCCGAGGTTGACCAGGCAGCGCAGGCCGCCGTTGGTCAGGTCCAGCACGCCGCCGGGCGCGCCGGGCGCCCAGTCGAGCGTGCGCGCCCCGGCGTGCGCTCGGCGCAGCCGCAGCGCCTCGGTGTAGAGGGCCAGCGTGGAGCGCGGGTCCTCGCGCTGGGCGGCCACCGACAGCTCGGCCCAGTCGGCGGGTTGGGGCAGCCAGCCGGGGCCGGGGCCAAAGCCGAGGGAGGGGCCGCCGCGCTCCCAGGGCAGCGGGACGCGGCAGCCGTCGCGGCCCTTGCGGGCGCCCCGGGAGCGCAGCCGCACCGGGTCGGCGAGCACCGCCTCTGGCAGGTCGGCCACCTCGGGCAGGCCCAGTTCCTCGCCCTGGTAGAGGTAGGCGCAGCCGGGCAGCGCGAGCAGCAGCAGCGCGGCCGCCCGCGCGCGACGGGCAGCGAGCGCCGGGTCGAGCGCCGGCTCCTTTCCGTCGGCGCGCAACCAGGCGTCCGGGTCCACGCCGGCGGGCAGCGCCAGCCGGGAGGCGTGGCGCACCACGTCGTGGTTGGAGAGCACCCAGGTGGGCCCGGCATCGGGCGCGCCGGGCGCGGCCAGCGAGCGGTCGATCACCTCGCGCAGCTCGGCGGCGTCCCAACCGGCCGACAGGAAGTCGAAGTTGAACGTCTGGTGCAGCTCGCCCGGGTCGGTGTAGCGGGCGCGGCGGGCCGCCTCGGCCCAGGACTCGCCGACGGCGGCGGCCGGCGGGGTGTGAGCGTCGAGCACGGCGCGGAAGCCGCGCAGGATGGTGTGCACCTCGTCGCGGTCCCAGAACGGGTGGTCGCCGTCCCAGCCGGCGCCGACGATCCGGTGGTGCACCTGGTCGGGGCCGAGGTCGCGCAGCGGGGCCGCCAGGTCCTTGGCCATGCCGTGGGCGACGTCGAAGCGGAAGCCGTCCACGCCGCGCGCCAGCCAGAACCGCAGCACGTCGGCGAACTCGGCGGCCACCCCGGGGTTGTCCCAGTTGAGGTCGGGCTGTTCGGGGGCGAACAGGTGGAGGTACCACTGGCCGTCGGGCACCCGGGTCCAGGCGGGGCCGCCGAAGACGGAGCGCCAGTCGGTGGGCGGCCGGGGCCCGTCGGGAGTGTCGCGGCCGTCGCGGAAGACATAGCGCTCGCGCGCGGGGTCGCCGGGCGGGGCGGCGAGGGCCTCCTGGAACCAGCGGTGCCGGTCGGAGGTGTGGTTGGCGACGATGTCCACGATGACGCGCAGGCCGAGTTGGTGGGCGCGGGCGAGCAGCGCGTCGGCGTCGGCGAGGGTGCCGAAGCGGGGGTCGACATCGCGGTAGTCGGCCACGTCGTAGCCGCCGTCGGCCTGCGGCGACGGGTAGAACGGGGTGAGCCAGACCGCGTCGGCACCCAACGCCGCGATGTGGTCGAGGCGTTGGGTGATGCCGGGCAGGTCGCCCACGCCGTCGCCGTCGGAGTCGGCGAAGGAGCGGACATAGATCTGGTAGATGACGGCGTCGCGCCACCAGGGCTGCGGCTCGGCGGTGGGCATGGTCGGCGGTTCTCTTCCGGCTCGGGGTGAACTAGCGGGTGAAGGCGGCGAGTTGGGCGGCGCCGGAGCGCGGCGAGCTGAGCACCGGCACCGGCAGTGCGTCGTCGGGAACGGCGGCCGCCATGGACGCCTGGGCGAGGACCAGCACGTCGTGGTTCTCGGCGAGCCGGCGGGCCTCCTCGGCGATCAGCCGGTCGTGCTCCTGAGGCCGGCCGGCCACCCTGGCCTGGTACGCGCCGGCGCAGGTGGAGGTGGTCAGCGTCAACGGGGCACCCACGGCGGCGGCCTGACGTTCCACCAGCTCGGCGGTGGGCCGCAGCGTGGAGTCCAACGTGGCGAGCACCGCGACCCTGGGCCCGGTGGCCACCGCGCGGGCGGCCATGGGCTCGTCCACGCGGAAGACCGGGATGTCGACCAGGGCCCGGGCCTGTTCGGCGGCCGGGCCGATGGAGGAGCAGGTCACCAACACGGCGCGGGCGCCGGCCTGTTGGGCGCCGGTGAGGTGCGCGGCGAGCCGGGCGGTGGTGCGGGGCAGCGGGCCGTGGGCGATGGTGTCGGCGAGCAGGCTCTCGTCCACGAGGTGGTAGGGCGCGACGCCGGGCGCCTCCTCGGCGAGCAGCGGGGTGAAGACGGCGGGCAGCGCGGCGACGGTGTGCAGCACGCAGACGCGCGGCGGCGCGGCAACGCCTTCAGGGGCGGGGCGTTGGGCGGCGCGGCGTTCGGCGGCGCGGCGTTCGGCGGCGGCGCGTTGGGGCGTTTCCGGGCGGCCGGTCATCGGGAGGTGGCCTCCTCGGGGGCGCGGTGGGCGGCGGTGTCCCACCAGGGCCGGCCGTGCCGATCCACGATCTCGCCCAGGTCGCGCAGCCGCGCGGCGCAGCGGGCGCGGAGCACCGGGTTGGGGTCGGCGGCGGGGAGCGCGTCGGTCCACAGCGCGCGCCCGGCGAGGAAGCCGGAGGCGCCGGCGCGGCAGGCGGCCTCCACGGCGCGCGGGAAGTCGGTGGGCGCGACGCCCTGGGAGAGCACCACCCAGGGCACGTCCACCACGGCGTCGATCCGTTCCGCCTGGGCGGCGATCGAGGCAACGGTGCCGACGCCGCCGTCGGGCACCTGGCACTTGTACAACGACGGCCTCAGCGGGGCGAGTTCGCGGGCGGCCTCGACGATGGAGGCGTTGAGGTCGAAGGTGCCGGCGGCCTCCTCCTCGGGCGTGGCGCGGGCGACCGGCTCCAGCACGGAGGCCAGGCCGGCGTCCCGGCAGAGGGCGACGAAGCGCTCGGCGAGCGCGGCGCGCCGCTCGCGGTGGGCGTCGCGGCGCCAGACGATCAGCAGCTTGAGGGCGCGGGTGCCGTCGGCGACGACGGAGGCGAGGTCGATGGTCGGGTCGAGGTCGGTGTCGGTGACCGGGCCGCCGGGCTCCTGTTCCAGGGCGTCCACGGCGAGGATCGGTGCGCAGCCCTCGGGCAGCACCCGCTGGTCGACCAGGGTGCGGTAGCCGTACTCGCGGTCGATGAGCAACGCCGAGGCGTGCGGGCCGAGTTCGCGGGCGACGGAGAGCTTGAACGCGGTCAGTTCGGCGTCGGCTATCGCGGCGCGGTCGCGGCCGGTGTGCTCGACGATCAGCGTGCGCAGCGAGTCGCGCTGGTCGGCGGCGACCATGGCGAAGGTGCCGGTGGGTCGGGCCAGGGCGGCGACCAGCGGCTGGGGGCTCATGAGGGGGTCAACTCCGTTGCTGTCGGGGGTCGTTGGGCAGGTCGTGGGTCCGGTCGCCGGCCGGGTCGCCGGCCGGCTCTGCGGCCGGCTCTGCGGCCCGGTCGGGGCTCCGCGCGGTGACCAGGGGCAGGAACGCTTCGGCGTAACGGCGTTGGTAGGCCGCCGCGTTCTCCTCCTCGCCGGGGGCGAGGCGTTCGGTGGGCAGGGGCTTGGGCGTCGGGTGGCCGGCAGCCTCGGCGGCGCGCAGCGCGGCGCCGAGCGCCGGGGCGTGCGGCTCGGCCAGCACGCGGGTCGCCCAGGGGCTGACGGCGGCCTTGACGCGGGGCCAGCGCGGCTGGGCGACGGGCCCGCCGAGCAGGGTGACCGCCTCGGGTCGGTGGCCGGTGAGCGCGGCCTGGGTCTCGACCATCCAGCGCGCCTGGTAGGCGGTGGACTCCACGACGGCCAGGGCGAGTTGGGCCCGGTCGTCCTCGGGCGTGAGGCCGTGCAGGGCCAGCCGCCGGCCCAAGTCAGGGGCCGGGGCCGAGCGGCCGGTGAGGTAGGGCTCGACGGTGATGCCGGTGGGGCCGGGGCCCGCCGCGGCGAGCAGCGCGCCGAGCGCGGCGTGCCGTTCGGCGCCGGGCGGCAGGCCCAGCAGCCGGTCGCCGGCCCACTCGACCAGGGCGCCGCAGCTGCCGGTGCCGGCCAGCAGGTACCAGGTGGCGCCGTCCACGGCGCGGCCGAAGCCCATGCCCTGCCCCAACGCCGAGGCGGCGTCGGGCGGCCCAGCGGCCAGGGTGAGCACGGCCTCGGCGGTGCCGAGCGAGTCGGCGACCTGGCCCGGGGCGCGCACCCCGGCGGCCCAGGCGCCGACGGGGTGGTCGTGTCCCGCGAGCAGCACGGGCGTTCCGGCGCGCAGCCCGGGCACCCGCGCGGCGGCGCCGGCGGTGACGCCGCCGGTCGGCCGCCCGGGCGGCAGCACCGGCGGCAGCCGGTCCGGGTCGAGCCCGGCCTCGGCGAGCAACGCGGCGTCCCAGCGCCGGCGGTGGACGTCGAACGCCATGGTGCGCTGGGCGAGGGTGACCTCGGTGGCCAGCCGCCCGGTGAGCGCCCGCACCGCCAACTCGGGCGCGCCGGCCCAGCCGCGCATGGCGGCCAGCGCCGCCGGCGCCCGCTCGGCGAGCCAACGCCACCTGGCCAGCGGCGCCTTGGCGGCGGGCCGCACCCCGGTGGTCCCGTGCAGCGCGGCGGCGCCCAGCCGGTCGGCGAGCGCGGCGGCCTGGGCGGCGCCGCGCGGGTCGGGCCAGGCCAGCAGCGGGCCGCAGGGTTCGCCGTCGGCATCCAGCGGGACGCCGGTCTCGGCCATCCCGGTGACGCCGACCGCCGCCGGGGCACGCCCGGCCAGCGCCTCGGCCAGCGCGTCCAGCGCGCCGGCGACCAGCCGCCCGGCGTCCGACTCCCCCAGCGGCGTGGGGCGTTCGGCGCGGCCCAGCACCCGGCCCGCCGGGTCGCACAGCACCGCCTTGGTCGTGGTGGTGCCGACGTCCAGACCGGCAAAGGTCACCGCAGCCACGCTCACCCCTTGATCCCCCCGCCCAGGTTGAAGCCGCGCGCCATCCGGCGGGAGACCAGCACGTAGAGCAGCACCGCCGGCAGCGAGTACAGCACCGAGAACGCCGCCAACTGGCCGTAGGCGACGGTGCCGTACTGGCCGAAGAAGGTGTAGAGGCCGACGGCCGCCGGCTCCTTCTCCGGGGACTGGAGCAGCACGAACGGGATGAAGAAGTTGCCCCAGGCGCCGATGAAGGTGAAGACCGCCACCACGGCCATGCCCGGCGCCATCAGCGGCAGCACGATGCGGCGCAGCGCGGTGAACGAGGAGGCGCCGTCGGTCCAGGCGGCCTCCTCCAGGCTGACCGGGACGCCGTCCATGAAGCCCTTGGTGAGCCAGATGGAGAACGGCAGCGTCGCGGTGGCCAGGAACAGCGCGGTGGCGGGCAGCGAGTCGACGAGTTCCAGCCGCACGAACATCTCGTAGACCGGGACCATGATCGCGGTGATCGGCAGGCCGGTGGCGAAGAGCAGCGTGTAGAGGAACGGCCGCTTGAACCGCAGCCGGTGCCGGGAGAGCGGGTAGGCCGCGAGCACCGCCACCACCATGTTGACGACGGCGGCGCCGCCGCACAGCAGCAGGCTGTTGACGATGGGCCGGATGCTGGTCTCCCAGTCCAGCACGGCCTCGAAGTTGCCGGCCGTCCAGTCGGGCAGCCGCGCGTCGGGCCCGGCGTCGGCGTCCACCGAGGCCAGCAGCAGCCAGGCGAACGGGGCGGCGAAGCACAGCGCCACGCCCAGCAGCACCAGGTGGACCAGGAGGGAGCTGGTGCGGCGGCGGGGCGAGGCGACGGAGAGCCCGCCGGTGATCACGCGGGACATCAGTCGACCTCCGGCTTCAGGACGCGCAGATAGAGCAGGGAGAACAGGCCGCCGATCGCGAGCAGCACCAGCGCGATCGCGGTGCCCTGCCCGAGCTGGAAGAACCGGAACGCCTGCTGGTACATGTACAGGGGCACGGTCTCGGTGGCGCCGGACGGGCCGCCGCCGGTGAGGACGAAGATCAGCGTGAAGACGGCGAGGGTCTGGAGGGTGACCACCATCAGGTTGGTGAGCATGGCCCGCCGGATCAGCGGCAGGGTGACGAAGACCAGCTGCCGCCAGCCGTCGGCGCCGTCGGTGGCCGCCGCGTCCTCGATCTCCTGCGGGATCTCGTCGAGGGCGGCCGTGTAGACCATCCAGGAGAACGCGGTGCCGCGCCAGATGTTGGCCAACACCACGGTCAGCATGGGGTGTTCGACCAGCCAGTCCGGGCTCGGCAGGTGGAGCCCGGTGAGCACGGCGTCGAGGCTGCCGTCGGCGGTGAAGAAGGCGTAGAGGGTGAAGCCGGCGACGATCTCCGGCAGCACCCAGGCGCCGACGAGCAGCACGCCGATGACGTTCCGCAGCCAGCGGGCCCGGCCGCGCAGCAGCAGCGCCAGGGTCAGGCCGAGCCCGTTCTGGCCGACGATGCCGGAGGCGACGGCGAAGATGACGGTGGCCCAGATCGCCCAGGCGAAGCGGTCGTCGCCGAAGAGGCGGGTGAAGTTCCGCAGGCCGACGAAGTTGGCGTCGCGGGCCGTGGGCCCGGTCAGCGCGGCGTCGGTGAACGCGGCGTAGACCGACCAGAGCACCGGGCCGAGGAAGAAGACGGCCAGCAGCAGCGCGGCCGGCAGCAGCGGCGCCAGCCGCCCGGCGGAGCGGCGGTGCCGGGCCCCGCGCGGCTCGGTCCTGACGCGGGGCTCGACGGGCGTGGTGGTGGTCATGACCGCCTCACCCGGTCCTCGCCCAGGTCGGCGCGGAGCCCGGCCGCGTACTCCTCGGCGGCGTCGGCCGGGTCGGTGCCGGTGAGCACCGCCTCCATGGCGATCTGCGCCCAGCCGCTGGCCTGGAGGTAGTCGACCACGGTGGGCCGGAACGCGGTGTCTTCGAGGAGGTCGGTGAAGAACCGGTTGGTGGGCAGGGCGTCCAGGTACGCGGGGTCGGCGGCGACGTCGTGCCGGACCGCGAGCTGCGCGTTCTCCACGGCGAACTCCAGGGCGTTGTCCCGGTCGGCGGCCCGGGTGACGAAGTCGAAGGCGGCGTCGGGCTGTTGGCTGTGCGCGCTGACCGACAGCATCCAGCCGCCGGAGAGGCTGACCCGGCCGGGCGCCTGGCCGTGCTGGGTGGGCATGGCGGCGACGCCCAGGTGTTCGGTCCACTCGGGCCAGGGCGAACCGCCGCCGGGCAGCCAGTTCTTGGGCGTCCAGGAGCCCTCGCCGATGGCGATGCCGACGCGGCCCTGCGGCAGCAGCTCGGAGCTGAGGAGGTTGCCGAAGTTCGGGTTGTACGCGTCGCCCTCGCCGGGGCCCAGGCCCTCGGCGAAGACGGTGTCGACGAAGCCGAGGCTGTCCCGCAGCCCGGGGGTGTCGCCGGCGAACAGGTCGTCGTCCGGGTCGTAGAAGCCGTCGTCGGTGCCGTAGAGCAGCATCAACAGGCCCTGCATGGCGGTGGTTTCGCCAAGCGACTTGGTGGCGTAGACGTTGATCGGGATGACCTCGTCGGCGGTGCCGTCGGCATCGGCCGTGGCGTGCTCGATGGCGCGGCCGGCCTCGATGATGTCGTCCCAGTCGCGGGGCTGCCAGTCGGTGGGCAGGCCGGCCTCGGCGAAGAGCCGCTTGTCGTAGAAGACGGCCCGCACGTCGGTGCCGGTGAGCACGCCGTAGGTGTGGCCGTCGGCGGCGCGGGTGGCCTGGCGGGCGGTGTCGTCGAACTGTGCCCAGTCCGGCCAGTCGGCCAACTCCTCGTCGATGGGCCGCAGATAGCCGGCCTGGGCGTCGGCATTGGTCATCACGGTGTCCTGGAAGACCACGTCGGGGGCGCTGGCGGCCGAGCGCTGCATCAGCTCGATCTTGGTGGCGAAGTTGCCGCGCTGGTCGGGCACGGGGATCAGCTCGACCTCGCGGCCCGGGTGGGCTTCCTCGTACTCCTGGGCGGTGCGCTGCATCTGGCGGTGCAGGATGTCGTCCTCGCCCCAGAACGGGTAGGCGACCTTGAGCGCGTCGCCGTCGCCCGATGGCCCGGCGCAGCCGGTGGCGACGGCCAACAGCAGGCCGAGGCCGAGCAGCGCCGCGCGGGGGCGGGTGCGGGGGGTGGTCATGGGAGTGCTCCCTGAACGGGGGTCCGCGAAGGGATCAACGCGGGGGTGTCGTGGCGGTGCGGGTCGTGCGCGGGTGGCAGGGGCCGGGGTGCGGGCGGGTCCTCGCGGTCGAGGTGGGCCAGCCAGGCCGCGCGGTCGGCGCCGTGGTCGACGCCGGTGAGCAGGGTCAGGCGGGTGTGGGCCTGGGCGGCCAACAGGGCGCGGTTGTCGGCCAGATAGGCGACGAGCGTCCGGTGGCCGCGTGGGCTGCCGCAGGCGGCGAGCGCCCGGGCGATGGCCAGTTCCAGCAGGGCGCGGCGCTCCTGAAGGTCGTCGGGTTCGACGCCTTCGGTGCGCCACTGGCCGTGCAGCGCGGGCCGGTCGTGGAGCGCGGTCAGCGCGTCGACGGCGGCGGGGTCGCCGAGCCGTTCGGCGCCGGCGCAGACGGCGTCGACCCAGCTGAACGGGGCGGCGGCCGGGTCGCGGAAGGCCGCCTCGTCGGCGTCGAGGAGCGCGGCGACCCGCGCCCAGAGCGGGATCGCCCTGGGGTCGCGGGCGAGAGCCAGGGTGTGCAGGAGATAGCAGGGGTCGGGCATCGCGGACTGGTCCGGCGGGAGTTGGGCCTCCCGGATCGCGGAGGTGCGCGGCGGCAGCGCGGGCCCGGCGAGGGTCGCGGTCAGCTCGGCCACCAGCACGTCGGCGCCGGCGCTTTGGCCGTGCAGCACCAGCAACTGCGCGAGCACGGTGCGGAGTTGTCCGGTGGCCCGGCCCAGCGCCGTGGTCAACGCCTCGGTGGTCGCGGGGCGTTGGTCGAGGGCGAGGTGGACGAACGGGATGACGTCCCGGAACACCTCGCGCCGCCCCATGTCCGAGTAGGAGTGCAGCGGCAGCCGCCGGCCCAGCTCCTCGACCAGCGCCGGCGTGCCCGGGACCTCGGGCGCGGGTCGCCGGGCCGGCAGCCGGCCGCGCCGCCGCAACTCCGCCTGGAGCGCGGCGACATCGAGCCGGTGCGGGGGCACGCCCCGGGCGGCGCAGCGGGCGGCGGCGAGGCCGGTGACCTCGCCCAGGTTCTCCAGGTCGGCCTGCATCCGCAGCGCGGGCAGCGCGTCGTGGGTGGCCGAGATGGCCTTGCCGGTGACCAGCAGCCCGGTGACGTTCCTCGGCAGCAGGGCGCGGTAGGGGACGTCGATCTCCAGATTGGGCGGGATCAGGCCGAGTTGGGGCCACAGGGCCTCGCCCTTGCCCTTCAGGTCGTGGTTGGAGAAGTGCACACTCACGGCGTCGGGCCAGCGGCGGTGGGTGAGTTGGTCGGTGAGGGTCAGCGTGACCTGGCCCACCAGGTGCCAGGTCTCCCTGGCCACCGGCAGCGCCGCGTGGTCGTGCGCCTCGGGGGCGCGGCGGCGGGCGGCCAGCACGGCGCGGGTGGTGTCGCGGACGTCGGTGTGGTCGGCCAGCCCGCCGAAGCTGTTGACGGTGCTCGACGGGGTGTCGAAGCGGGGCAGCGCCGACCACATCACGGTGTGGGTGTCGGCCGCGCCGTAGGAGCAGGGCGCGCCGGCCCAGGCCGCGAGGTCGGCGTCGCCGGTGGCGTCGACCACGACGCGGGCGCGGACGGCGAACGTGCGGCCCTCGGCGTCGGCGAAGACGGCGCCGACCACCCGGTCGCCGTCCTTGATGACGTCGAACGCCTGCGTTTCGTAGTGGAGTTGGACGCCGGCGCGGCGCAGCGCGCGGTGCAGGGCGAGGGACTTGGCCTCGATGTTCCAGCGGCCGACGCCGCCGTGGCGCAGGCCGAGGGCGCGGTGGGTCTCGCGGGTGAGGCGTTGGATCTCGGCGGCGTGGCCGGTGCGGCGGCCGAACCAGTAGCTGTGCACGCCGCCGTGCGTCCCGGTGCCGCCGGGCCCTGGCCCGGACTCCACCAGCACGGTCTCGGCGCCGGCGCCGGCCGCGCCGAGCGCGGCCGAGGCCCCGCTGGTCCCGCCGCCGACGACCAGCACGTCGGTCCTGAGGGTGCGAGGCGGGGGCGGCGCGGCCGGGGCAGGGGCCTTCCGGCCCGAGGAACGATGGGCGGGCGGGAAAAACCCCACCGACCACAGCTCCCCGGCATCAACGAGATCCCCCACCCCCGCCGAGGCCGCCCCACCCCCCAACTCCCAGCCGCCTTCTTCCCGTTGCTGCCACGCCGGCAGGGCGCCCCCGGCGAGCGGCACCGTCCCCACCGCCCCCAGCTCGGTGCCGGAGAAGCCGGGATGTTCCCGCAGCAGCCGCGTCGCCTCCACCAGCGCCGCCCGCCGGTTCCCCGCCGCCACGTTCACCAGCGCATACACCTGCCCGGGCCCCCGGTACCCGTGCACCAGCCGCACGCCGCCCAGCCCTGAAGGCTCCGTCCCCGCAAGTCCGGCGGCAGCGCCCCGCACGCCGTCGAACTCGACGCTCCACACCCGACCCTCGCGCGGCCCGCGCCCGGCGTGCAGCAGCCCGCCGCACCGGACCACGCCCCGCCCGGACTTGCCGGCGAACACCGCCCCCGTCACGTCGCCCGTCGCGCCCAACCACCGCACGCCATAAAGCAGTTGCCCGCCGGCGGACAGCACCGCGTCCTCCAGGGCCAGCTTCACCGCGGCGGGCCGCAGCGGCACGAGCGTCCCGGCCGGGACGTCGGCCCGCGCCGCCTCGACCAGCTTGGCCAGTGGCGCCGGCACCGAACCCGCCGTCACCCAGGGCCGGTTGGCTGCGGTCAGCTCGGCGCCCAGCGCATAGCCGGGGTCGGTGAGCAGCACCCGCCGGCCCGCCCCGGCCAGCGCGACGGCCGCCGCGACGCCGGCCAGCGAGCCGCCGACCACCGCCACGTCCGCCTCGCCCCACACCGGCAGCGCCTCGTTCACGCCGGCGCCCCCTTCGCCTCGGCGGCGAACTCCGGGAGGCCCAGGGCCACTTCGCAGGCGTAGAGCAGCAGGCCGACCGTCCAGGCGTGGGAGAGGGTGAGGACCATGCCCTTCGCCTGGAAGCAGTCCGTCTGGTAGAAGCGCTCGGTGACCATGCCCCGGTAGGCGTTGAAGTCGCCGTCGGCACGGGCGACGAACTGGCGGCAGGCGTCCAGGTTCTCCCGCGCTGAGCGCAGCAGCGCCGGGTCGTCGAGGTGGCGGGCCAGCCGCACCCACTCCGGGAGGCAGACCAGGCCGAAGGCGTGCAGGTGCTGGTTGGAGGGCGACGCCTGGTCCAGGCCACGGGTGCGGAAGCCGTACTGGGCGAGCACGGTGTGCGGGTCGAAGCGCACGTCGTAGGAGTAGCGGAAGGTCAGCGTCCACTCGGCGGCCCGCCGCGCCAACTCCAGCCAGCGGCCGTCCCGTTGACCCGGTTCGGCGTCGTCCACGAGGCCGGCCTCGTGGAGCAGCGTGTAGGCGATGACCGCGTTGTAGCCGTCCTCGGAGGTCGGGGCGAGGGAGACGTCCTCGGGCGCACCGCACAGGAACTCGCCGTGGAGGTCGGCCGCGTAGGCGGCGCCGGCGCGGCGGGCGACGGCCAGCAGGTCGGGTTCGGCGAACGCCTCGGCCGCCTCGACGAGCGGCGCGATCCACGCCAGCCCGGCGCTGCCCCGGTGCGAGAGGGCGGCGCCGGTGTCGGTGTGGTGGGCGGCGGCCAGCCGGCCGCTGGCGGGGTCGGCGCCGCCGGCGGCGACCGCGAGGTTGGCGCGGACCGCGCGTTCCCACTCCGGGTGGTCGTGGCCGAGGGCGCGCTCGGCGATCAGGGCGCGCAGCAGGAAGAGGGTGGCGTCGCCCAGCGTGCGGGAGTGCAGCCGCTGCCGGTCGCCGGTCCAGCCGGCGCCCCAGCCGCCGCTCTCGGTCCACTGGCCCCAGAACGTGCCGGCGGGCGTGCGGTGTTGGGCGATGTGGTCGAGCACGGCCACGGCCGCCGCTGCCTGTGGGGCGTCGCCGACGCGGCGGGCGTGGGCGAGCAGCGCGTGGGCGTAGGGGGTGCCGCTGATCCAGGAGACGTGCATGGCCTGCCGGTCGCCGGCCGCGCCCAGCGCCTCCCGGTCGAAGGCGACGGTCTCCAGGAGCACCGGCGGGTCGGCGCGGTAGTGCCAGCGGTGCAGGCCGTGGGCGGTCAGCTCGGCGGCCTCGACCAGGCCGACCCAGGCGGCCGGCTCGGGCGGGCCCTCCCAGGCGGCGGCGTCGGCCAGCTCGCGGAGGACGGGCGCGTAGGCGTGCGGGTCGGCGTCCAGCAGGTGGACGGTGAACGTCACCGTCCGCTCCTCCCCCGGCGCCCAGCGGTGGAGCGGGGTGTCGGGCGGCAGCGGGGTGGCGGAGCCGTAGTAGGAGACGGGCTCCTCGCGGTAGGGGGCGTGCAGCCGCAGCGCCGGCCTGCCGCCCTCGGCCAGCGCCAACCCGACGCCCTGCGGGCCGAGTTGGCCGTGCTCGGCGCAGGCGAGTGCGGCGCCGCCGCGCTGGTCGCGGGCGAAGACGGCGGGGGTGGCGCAGCGGTCGGCGCGCAGCGACCAGGCGTCGGCGACCATGCCCTCGGGGTCGTGGGTGCCGGCCTGGTAGCGGGGGTAGGGGCGGGCGCAGTCGGGGAGCCGGTTCTGGCCGTAGAACGCGCCGGGGATCAGCCAGCCGGGGTCGTCGGTGGGGCCGAGCCGCAGCTCGACGCGGAGGCCGGCGTCGGCCGGGGTGGGCGCCTCGCGGCGGACGGTCAGCTCGGCGCGGCGGCTTGTGGCGCCGGGGGCCAGCCGCAGCCGGGCGGTGAACCCGTGGGCGGAGCCGTCGAGTTGGAGCCCGCCGTCGGGCAGGGTGCGGCGCCGCTCGACGGGGACGGGCCGGCAGCGGCCGTCGGCGACCATCAGGCCCACCAGCCAGGGCAGCACGGCCTCGCCGTCGGCCGGGGCGCGCAGCGCGACGCCGCCGGCCGGGTCGGCGTGGTGGGTGGGGGCGGCGGGGTCAGGCGAGGCGGCGGGCACGAACGTTCCACCCTTCCAGTCGTAGGCAGCGGCCGGCCTCGGGGGCGGCGCGCCACTCCAGGGGCACCCGAACGGACTCGCCGGGCAGCAGATCGATCAGGTTGTCGCCGAGCACGGCCCAGCCGGCGGCGTCGGCCGGCCGGTCGTCGGCCAGCCAGAGGCCGAGCGCGGCCGGCCCGCCGGCGTGGGTGAGCCGCACGGCGTCGCCGGTCGGCTCGGCGGTGACGTCGGCCGGCGCAACGTCCAGCAGCGGGGCCAGGTCGGCGGTGGCGCTGTGCGTCCAGCGGGCGGTGGCCAGCGGCCGGCCGTCGGCGTCGAGCAGCGCGAGGTCCAGCAGGAACAGCGGCTCGTCGCCAAGTGCCGCCAGGGGGAAGGAGATCCGCCCGGCGGGCGCGGCCGGCACCGTGCTGGCGGGGCCGGCGGCGGGCCGCCCGGCCGGGTGGACGACCTCGGCGACCACCGTTCCGTCCAGGGCGAGAACCCGGGCGCTGACGGTGGAGCCGGGGGTGGCGCCGTCCCGTTCCCAGGACCACAGCTCGGCCTCGAAGCGCGCGCGGCCGGCCCACGCCTGGGTGGCGAACCGGGCGCACACGTGCGCGTCCCGGTAGGCCCGACGCACCGCGTAATAGGCCGACTTGGGCTCGCCGAGGTGGTCCACGGCGCTGGTGCACCAGGCGTTGGGGAACGGCTCGTCGAACTGCCACGGCAGCGTTCCCGAACTCCTCGGCGCGCGGCGGAGGTTGGCCTCGACGGCATAGCGCAGCCCGTCGTGCTGGAGCTGGCGGCTGGCGCGCCGCACGGTGTCGGGGTCGGCGGGCCGGCCGCCGAACGCGGCCAGCACCAGCGGGGTGTTGTTCCACCAGGCGCCGAGGTGTTCCATCAGCGGGTTGTCGCGCCCGGTTGGCCACTGCCGGTCGGCGGGCACCACGGCGTTCCAGGCGCGGCGGTTGGCCATGCCCTCGACGCCGAACTCGCTGTGCAGCAGACACGTTCCGGCGTCGTAGAGCCGCTGCTGGGCGCCGAGGCCCTGGTGTTCCCAGGGGCCGTGCACGTCGTGCTGGGCGTCGGGGTCGTCCTCGATCAGGTCGAGCCGGTTGAGGAACGCGCGGCCCGCCGGCGAGCCGGGCAACCACACCCGCCCCGGGTCGCGTTGCCGCACCACGGCGGCGAGCGTGGCGATGGCGGGCGAGGTGGACTCGTCCAACGGGGTGGCGCTCGCGGTGTGGTGGAGTTCGTTGCCCGGGCCCCACAGGGCGAGCGAGGGGTGGTGGCGCAGCGCGGGCACGATGGCGTTCGCCTCGCGCTCCAACCGGTCCAGGTACTCCGGGTGTTGGGAGGGCACGCTGTCGATGCCGGAGCTGGAGAGGCTGAACTCCTGCCAGACCAGCAGGCCCAGTTCGTCGCAGCGCCGGTAGAACTCCTCGCTCTCCAGCAGCCCTCCGCCCCACACGCGGAGCAGGTTGACACCGGCGTCGGCGGCGAGGTGGAGGAGGTGCGCCAGCTTCTCGGGGCGCGGCACGCCGTAACGGGCGTCCGGCGGCACCCAGTTCCAGCCCTTGGCGTAGACGCGGCGGCCGTTGACCTCCAGCGTGTAGGGCGCGGCGCCGGCCGGCGCGCCCGGGTTGGCGACCATCCGCACCCGCCGGAACCCGGTGGTGACGCCGCGCCGGTCCAGGCGCGCGCCGTCGGCGCCCGTGAGGGTGGTGCGGACGGTGTAGCGGGGTTGGGGGCCGAGCCCGTTGACGGTCCAGAGTTCGGGGTCGGGGACGGTGAGAGAGACGGTGGTCGGCCACCCGGCCCCGGTGCCCGACACCTGGGTCTCGTGGGTGGCGACCAACGCGCCGGCGGGGTCGAGGAGTTCGACGGTCAGCCGGCCGTCGGCGAGTTGCCGTGGGGCGCCGCCCGCCCGTTCCGGGGAGACCGTGACCCGTCCGGTGGTCAGCTGGTCGTCCAGCTCGGTCGCGACGGAGACCTCGCCCAGCGCCAGCGGGCCCACCACCCGGAGGGTGACCGGCCTCCAGATGCCCTGGTGCGGCATCCGGGGGCAGAAGTCCCAGCCGTAGTCCATCCGCGCCTTGTGGACGGCGACCCGGTCGGTGCGGCCGACCTGCGGCTCGTTGGCCGGCGCGGGGTGGACGGCGACCGCCAGCAGGTGGCGGTCGCCGTCGGCCAGCCAGCGCGTGACATCGACCTCGAAGGGCACGAACATCCCGCTGTGGCCGGCCACCTTCTCGCCGTCGAGCAGCACCGTCGCGTCGTGGTCCACGCCGTCGAAGCGGAGCAACGCCCGTTCACCCGCCGCCAGTTGAACGTCCGTCAGCGGTAGCCGATAGAGCCAGGTCCGCTGCGGGACCCATTCGGCGGCCAGGCTGCGGTCCGCCACGAACGGGTCGGCCACCAGCCCGGCGCGGTGCGCGTCGTCGAGCACCGAGCCGGGCACCCGGGCCGGCAGCCAGCCCGGCTCGTCCTCGGGACGGCCGGGCCCGGCGAGCCAGCGCCAGGTGTCGCCGAGGCAGGGCCTGACCTGCCATCCCTTGGTCAGCGGACGGGTGGAACGGGTCACGCCTGGCCGGGCCTCTCCAGCAGGTCGGTCTCGACGACCGGCCGCTGACCGTCACGCGGCACCCGGAAGGTCTTGATCTCGCTCGGCCCGAACTCGGCCTCGATCACGCGCCCTTCGAGCATCGGCAGCGCGATGACCGCCCGGCCGGCGCGGCCGGCGGACTCCACCGCGCGCACCACCAGGTCGCCGGTGCCGTCCTCGTCCTCCTTGACGACGGTGACCAGCACGCCGCCGGCGCCGTCGTCGGCGTGCGCGGCGCGCTGCGCCAGCGGGCCGGCGTGGAAGGACTCCAGCAGGGAGAACGCCGGCTGGTTCAGCTCGGCGGCCCGGCGCACCGGGTCGGCCGCGCGCCAGTCGCCGCCGTGCGGGATCAGCAGCGAACGGAACTCCTGAACGCCCTGGTCCAGGTACTCGTACACGCCGTCGGGGTCGAGCTGCTGCGGCTCGTGCCAGGCGTAGGCGGGGCTGCGCAGCGCGGTCATGCCGATCTCGCCGTCGAGCACGTCGTGGCCGTGCTTGCTGTCGTTGGCGACGGTCAGCCCGGCGCGCCGGCCGTCGGGCAGGGTGCCGGTGACGTCCACCCACGCCTGGGTGGGCTCCTCGGTGCCGTCGGGCACGCGCTCCAGGTGACCGTAGGGGATTTCGTGGGTCGCGGTGACCTCGGAGAGCGCCGTCGGGAAGCGGAGCTTGAGCGCCTTGAGCTGCTCCTGCCAGTTGACGCGGGTGCGGACCTCGACCTGGGCCGACCCGGCGGAGAGCACCAGCTCCTCGTCCAGGGTGGAGTTGCCGTAGCGGCTCTCGATCCGCAACACCGCCCGCACCGGGCCCTGTTCGACGAGGAACACCCGGCGGCACGCGAAGTGCCCGGCCACCCGGTCGTAGGCGCGGACCCGGTGGCCCCAGGTGTCGGAGGTGTCGTCGATCACGACGGCGTGCGCGCCGGGGCGCTCGGGCAGCAGCTCCGCGCCGGTGTCCTTGTCGTAGAGGGACGACAGCCAGCCGGTGGCCGGGTCGACGACCAGCCGCAGGTGCTCGTTCTCCAGGCTGGTGTCGGTGGCCTTGACCGCGCCCTCGACGCCGGCCCCCGGGTTGCCGCCGGGCAGCAGGTGGTAGACGCGGTGGCCCATCGGCGGGACCTGGGCGCGGAACGCGAGCCGGCCCCGGTTGCCGGCCATGGTGGACTCGGAGCGGGTCAGCTGGACCGGCACCTCGGCGCCGGTGTCGTCGGTGAGGCGGGAGACGGCGGCCCGCGCGTGCTCGAACTCGACGTCGGCGCGCAGCTCCCACGGGTGCGGGTTGAACACGACGAGCGGCTCGGTGCCGTCCCGCTGCGGGATGTCGATGCGGCGGGCGACGGCCTGAACGGCGTTGTTGAACGTCTCGGCGGCCAGCGAACGGGCCCGGCCGTAGTCGTCGCGGGCGTCGTCGTAGGCGGAGCGGATGGCGGTGCCGGCGAGGATGTCGTGGAACTGGTTGAACAGCACCAGCTTCCACGCCTCGGCGAACTCCCGGTGCGGGTACGGCTGTTCGGCGACGACGGAGGCGATGGCCGCCCACTTCTCGGCGCGTTGCAGCTCGTTCTCGGCGCGCCGGTTCCACGCCTTGATGCCGGAGTGCGCGGAGTAGCAGCCGGGGCCGTGGTGTTGGAGTTCGCCGGCGTGGACGGGTATGTCCTCGCGGTCCTTGATCGTGTCGTAGAACGCCTCGGGGTGGCTGAGCTGGAGCCGGGGCAGGCCGCCGAGTTCGTCGAGCCGGCGGATGCTGTCGAGGTTGGCCTTGGTGGGGCCGCCGCCGTGGTTGCCGACGCCGTAGAAGACCATCAGCTCGGGCTCGTCGTCGGGCATGAGGCCGATGGCCTTGTCGAGGTGGTGCCCGATGTCGGCGCCGGGCGCGCAGTACTCGTTGGGCAGCCGGTAGGCCAGCACGCGGGAGCCGTCGG
Organism: Streptomyces sp. 3MP-14; assembly: GCF_006334905.2. Lineage (NCBI taxonomy): Bacteria > Bacillati > Actinomycetota > Actinomycetes > Kitasatosporales > Streptomycetaceae > Streptomyces > Streptomyces sp. 3MP-14. The sequence goes on along the minus strand of NZ_VDLZ02000015.1, from coordinate 66,023 downwards.
GCGACTCCCAGTGGAAGAACTGCCCGGGCAGCGACTGCTCGTGCGGCCCCGGCCGCAGGAAGAGGTAGCTCTCCAGGCCGGCCTTGCGCAGCAGCTGCGGCAGCATCGCGTTGTGCCCGAACGGGTCGAGGTTGCTGCCGGCGGTCGCGATCCGGCCGAACTTCTCCAGCAGGTAGCGCTGGCCGTAGAGGGCCTGGCGGACGAAGGACTCACCGGAGGGAACGTTGCAGTCCGGCTCGATCCACCAGCCGCCGATGATCCGGAACCGGCCCTCGGCGACGCGGCGACGGACGGTCTCGAACAGCTCGGGGTCGTGGCGTTCGATCCACTCCAGGTACATCACGGAGTCACAGGTGAACACGAAGTCGGGGTACTCCTCCATGCGGTCGACGGCCGACTGGAAGGTGGCGCGGATCTCCTGGAGTCCCTCGGGCCAGCGCCACAGCCAGACGGGGTCGATGTGGGCGTTGCCGACGAGGTGGAGCGTGCGCTGCCGGGAGCCGGGCTTGCCGGCCCTGCCGGGCTCGGGGGTGGCGGGGCTGGTGCTCATGAGGTGTGGTTCTCCAACTGCTGCGGCTCGTGCTGCGGCTCGTGGTCGGTGGTCTTGGCCCAGGCGTCCACCTGCTCGCTCAGCAGGTGGAGCAGCGTCAGGTGCATCTCCTGAACGCGGGCGGTGGCCGTCTCGGGGACGATCAGCGCGTGGTCGGCGTGGTCGGCGGCGGGCCGGCCGCCCTCGGTGCCGCCGCCGAAGAGCACGGTGACGGCGCCGGCGGCACGGGCGGCGGCCAGGCCCCGCACCACGTTGGTCGACCGTCCCGATGTGGTGAACCCGATGACCATGTCACCAGGTCGCGCGAGGGCCCGCACCTGACGCGCGAAGACCTCGTCGAAGGAGTAGTCGTTGCCGACGCAGGAGATCACCGAGGGGTCGGTGACCAGCGAGACGGCGGCCAGGGGGCGGCGTTCCCGCAGGTAGCGGCCGATCAGCTCGCCCGCGAGGTGCTGGGCGTCGGCGGCGCTGCCGCCGTTGCCGAAGGTGTAGAGCCGCCCGTCGCCGGCGTAGACGTCGATCAGTCGGCGGGCGACGGTCATCAACTCGGGCAGCAGCGCCCGGGTGCGTTCGGCGGTGGCCAGATGGTCGGCGAGCTGGTGCTCGGGCGGGACGGACATGGTGCTCCAACGGAGTTTTTCTTTACGGATGGTCGGTGGTTGCGGCGGTGGCCTGGCCGGCCCGGCTTAGGGCGGGCCGGCCCTGCCGGCCGGGCCCGGCCCGGCGGGGTGGCCGCCGGCGGCGGGGGCCTGCGGCCGGCCGGCAGGGATGTCGCCCCCGCCGGGGGCGCCTCCGGCGGGGCCGTGCGATGGGCCGGCCACGGCCGGCTTCCCGGAGCGAGCGGCGGCCCCAACTCCGCCGCCCGCAGGGATGTCACCCCCGGCAGGGGCCGGCTTCCCGACGCGCGCCACAGGCTCGGCCCCGCCGCCGGCAGGCTCCTCGCCAGCAGACGCCCCCGGCCGGCCGGCGACGGCCAAACCCTCCGAGCGAGCCGCAGACTCGGCCCCGCCGGACCCGGCCTCGGGAACCGTCACGGCGTCAGCGGCGAACTGGTAACCGCCGAGCGACTCGGCCCCGCCGCCGGCAGGGGCCGCCCCACTGGCACGCGCCCCACCCCGGGCAGGGCCCTCAGCCCCGCCCCCGGCAGACGGCACCGGCCGGCCGGCCACGACCGAACCCTCCGGACAAACCGCAGACCCGGCCGCGCCAGGCCCGCCCTCGGCGGGAAACTCACCATGGCCAGCGGACTCGGCCCCGGGCCCGGCCTCGACGACCGAGCCGGCGCCACCGGCGAACCCGCCACGGCCGGCAGGCGCACCGCCCCCCGCAGGGGCTCCCGCCCCACCGGCAGACTCGGCCTCGCCGCCGGCAGGCGCCCCCGGCCGGCCGGCCGCGGCCGGCCTCCCCGAGCGCGCCGCAGGCGCGCCGGCGGCCAGCCCCAGTCGCTCGAACGCGATGGCCGCCGCGCCCAGCACCCCCGCCTGGTCGCCGCCGGAGGCGGTGATCAGGCGGACCGCCGAAGCGGCCGGCCCCATCGCCTGCGCGGCGACCCGCTCCCGCAGCGGCGCCATCAGCAGCTCACCCGCCCGGGTGACGCCGCCGCCGAGCACGACCAGCTCCGGCTCGAACGCGTTGACCAGCGACGTCAGCCCGCCGGCCAGGATCTCGACGGTCTCGTCCCAGACCTCGGCCGCCACCGGGTCACCGGCCCGCGCCTCGGCCGAGACGTCGGCCGCCGTCAGCGGCTCCCGCCCGGCCAGGGCGGTCACCCGCCCCGCCGCCGTCGCCTCGGCGACGGCGGCGACGGCCCGTTCCGCGATCGACGTGCCGGAGGCGTACGCCTCCAGGCAGCCGATCCGCCCGCAGCTGTGGCAGCGCCGCGCGTCGGCGGCGCGGACCGTGACATGGCCCGGCTCGCCGCCGTTGCCGGCGGCGCCCCGGTAGGTGCGGCCGTCGATGACGAGGCCGCCGCCGATGCCGGTGGAGACCGTGAGGTAGATCAGGTTGCGGCTGCCCCGGCCCACGCCGAAGCGCCACTCGCCGGCGGCGCCGGCCGTGCCGTCGTTGTCCAGCACGGCGGGCAACCCGAAGGCGTCGGCGGCCCGTTGGACCACCGGCACGTTCGTCCAGCCCGGCAGGTGGGGTGGTGCCAGCAGCACACCGGCGGTGGCGTCCAGCGGGCCGCCACAGCCGATGCCCGTGCCCAGCAGCCGCCCCGCGTCGACCCCGGCCGTGCCGAGCACGGCGTGGCCGAGGTCGAACAGCCGCTTGAGCACGGCGTCGGGCCCGTCCTGGACACCGGTGGGGCACTGGGCGAACGCGAGCGTCCCGCCGTCCGGGCCGACGACGCCGGCCGCCAGCTTGGTGCCTCCGATGTCGAGCGCGAGGACCGGCCCGACGGCCTCGTGGTGGTGCGTCATCAACCCTTCCGTCCTGTTGTCGCGATGCCCGAGGTGAACTGCCGCTGGCAGATGAGGAAGACGACGATCATCGGCACGGTGACGACCACGCTCGCGGCGCAGACGATCTCCCACCGCAGCTCGCCGCCCTCGCCGAACTGGTCGAGTACGGCCTTCAGTCCGCGCGGCACGGTGAAGAGTTCCGGGTCCCGCAGATAGATCAGCGGCCGGATGAGGTCGGTCCAGGCGGCCTGCACCTCGAAGACGAACGTGACCACCAGCGCGGGCCGGCACAGCGGCACCGCGATCCGGTAGAACATCGTCCAGTAGTTGGCGCCGTCGATCCGCGCCGCGTCGAAGAGTTCGCGCGGCAGCCCGAGGAAGAACTGGCGCAGCAGGAAGATGTAGAACGCGGAGCCGAAGAGGTTCGGCGCCCACAGCGGGACCTGGCTGCTGGCCAGGTGGAGCGAGTTCCACACCAGGTACTGCGGCACCATCAGCACCACGGCCGGCAGCATCATCGTCGCGATGACCAGGCCGAAGAGCAGGTTGCGCCCGGGGAAGCGGAAGTAGGCGAAGCCGAAGGCGACCAGCGCGCTGGAGACCGTCACGGCGACGGCGGCGGCCAGGGTGACGGTGACGCTGTTGAGCACCCAGGTGCCCAGCGGGACCGCCGTCCAGATCTCGCGGTAGTTCTCGAACTGCCAGTCCGAGGGCAGCAGCGAGTTGTCGAAGACCGACTCGGACGGCTTGAGCGAGGCGCTGATCAGCCAGAAGAACGGGTAGACGAAGACGACGGTGGCGCCGAGCAGGGCCAGCAGGCGCAGCGTGCGCGCGATCGGCCCCGAGGTGCGGCGGCTGGCGGCCACGGCGTCGCGTTCGGCGACTCTGCTGCTCATCGGGCGTCCCCCTCGTAGTAGACGAAACGCTTGCTGAGCCTGGCCTGGACGAGGGTGATGACGAGGATCACCAGGAACAGCAGCCAGGAGAGCGCGGAGGCGTAGCCCATGTGCATGAACTGGAACGCCTGTTGGAAGAGGTAGACGACATAGAACAGCGCCGCGTCGCTGCTGTAGGTCTGGGTGTTGGCGGTGCCGTAGAAGGCGGTGTACGCCTCGGTGAACGTCTGGAGCGAGGCGATGGTGTTGACGATCAGCGTGAAGAACAGCGCGCCGGATATCTGCGGCAGCGTCACGTTGACGAACGACGACCAGCGGCCGGCGCCGTCGAGTTCGGCCGCCTCGTACAGCTCCTGCGGGACGTTCTTCAGCGCGGCGAGGTAGATCACCACGGTGCCGCCGAGCGCCCACAGCGTGGTGAGCACCAGGCCCGGCTTGACCCAGCTGCCGTCCGTGGTCCAGCTGGGTCCGGTGATGCCGACGAACTCCAACGCCCGGTTGATCACGCCGACGTTGCCGTTGAACAGCAGCAGGAAGAGGATGCCGACGGCGACCGAGGGCGTCATCACCGGCAGGTAGAAGACGGTGCGGAAGAAGCCGGAGCCCCGGGTGACGCGGAGCAGCAGCATGGCCAGCGCGAGGGCGAGCGCCATCGACAGCGGCACCCGCAGGGCGGTGAACACGAGCGTGTTCATCATGGAGGTGGCGACGGACGGGTCGTCGAAGAGCTGGCGGTAGTTGTCGAAGCCGACGTTCCGCGTCGGGCCGATGCCGTCGTAGTTGGTGAACGACAGCACGAAGCTGGCGATCATCGGGCCGGCGGTCAGCAGCGCGAAGCCGACCAGCCAGGGGAGGATGAACAGGTAGGCGGCGCGGGTGTCCCGGTTGCGCCAGGACGCCATCCAGCGGCGGGTTCTGGCCCGCCGGTCGGTGCCGGCGAGGGTCGCGAGGTCACTCATGGCCCGGCTCACTCCTCTCCCTGGTTGGCGATGTCCAGGGCGGTCTGGGCGAGGTCCTGCGCCTGGCGCAGCGCCTCCTCGGGCTCCTGGTCCCCGGAGAGCACCCGGTTGACGGCGGACTGCCACGCCTTGCGGAACTCGGTGCCGGCGGCGTTGGCCGGCACGGAGAACGAGTCCTCCTGCACCGCGTACAGCTGGCGGGTCGCCTCGTCGAAGGCGGCGTTGCCGGTGGGCTCCCAGATCTCGTTCTCGATGATCCGGTCGGCCTCCCGGTTGCCGGTGTAGTCGCCGGTGTAGGGGGCGCCGCTCGCGCGGACCTCCTCGGCCTTGGCGCGGGCCGCCTCCACCCAGCTCTCGGCCGAGGTCATGGTGGCGATGAACTCGCACGCCTCGTCGACGTGCGGGCTGCCCTTGGGGATGGCCCAACTCAGCCCGGAGACGTAGTTGATGGGCTCGCCCTCGCGGTTGAGGAACGGCTGGGTGCCCAGGTCCACGTCCGGCGAGGTGCCGGCGAGGACGTTCACGTACCAGTCCTCCATGGGGTAGGCGCCGACCTGGTCCCTGGCGATCTGGTTGTTCGCGCCGAACTGGTCGAAGGAGTCGCGCAGCGCCTTGAAGCGGCCCCAGCCGCCCTGGGCGTCGATGAGCGAGACCGCGTACTCCAGGGCCTCGACGACCTCGGGGCTGTCGAGCCGGGCGGTGCGGCCGTCGTCGCTGATGAGCTGGCCGCCGTTGGCCTCCACCCAGAGCGGGAAGAACTCGGGGATCTTGGGGTCGAAGCCGATCCTGGTCAGCCGCGCGCCGTCCAGGGTCTGGAGGCTCTCGGCGAAGTCCGTCAGACCGGCCCAGTCGGAGGTGTCCACGGTGTCGGAGCCGGTGGCCTCGCGGACCACCGCGCGGTTGACCAGGAGCACGCGGTTGTCGTACGAGTCGGGCAGCCCGTAGAGGGTGCCGTCCAGGGTGGCCTCGTCGATGGCGCCTGGGCGGTACTCGTCGAGGTCGATGCCCTGCTGGTCGACGCACTCGGTCAGCGGCATCAGGGCGCCGCGCGCCGCGTAGCCGCCGATCAGCGCGCGGTCCATGCGGACCACGGACGGCGGGTCGTCGGCGGCGACGGCCGAGAGGAACTGCTGCTCGTCGAACTGGCCCTCGTTGACCTGGACATCGAGCGGCGCTACGGCCTCCGTGGCGCGCTCCAGGCGGACGGTGCCGAGCGCGTCGCCGGCGCCGAAGCCCATGGTGACGAACGTGTCGGAGTCGTCGGCGAAGCTGATCCCGCCGCAGGCGGCGAGGGTCAGCAGGCCGGTGCTCGCGGCGGCGAGGCTGGCGCTTCGTCGGAAGCGCCTTCGTGGTGGTGCCGCCATGGTCACTCTCCCTTGAGCCGGTGGCGGATGGACGGTGCGGGACGGGGTGTGGACGGGGGTGTGCGGGAAGAAGGAAGTCCTGTGGGGCGCGCGGGCGTGGCTCGGCGGATGCGCGAAGTCGCAGCTCAGACGGGCTTTCCCGGCCCGTTCCACGCGCTGTTCCGCGTATGGCATCGTTCCCATGTGAGAACGTAGTCATATGCGGCAGTGGGCGTCAATAGCCGGGTGGAAATAAGCTCGCCGGGCCGCGTTTTCGGCCGCGATACGCCGCTGACCTGCGGATTCGTCGGACGGCCCGCGCCGTCCACTTCCGGGCGCGCCAACGGCGGGAGCCGCGCCCGGCACCGTGGTGTCGGCTTGGCGAACTCCCGTATGAACGACGGGCGTTATCGGGTCAGGGGCGGGCCGTCGAGCCCCTCAGCACCAGGGTCGGGTCGAGGGTGCGGGTGGCGGTCCGCTCGGTGCCGCCCGCGATCCGTTCCAGCAGCAGTTCGGCGGCCCTGCTGCCCATCTCGTAGACGGGCTGCCGCACCGCCGTCAAGCCGGGCTCGACGACCCGCATCCAGGTCAGGTCGTCGAAGGAGACCATCGAGTAGCGGCCGGGCACCTCGGCGCCGCGCCGCTTGAACTCCTGCCACACCGCCTCGGCCATCACGTTGTTGGCGGCGAAGACGGCCGTGACGTCCGGGTTGGCGTCCAGGAAGGCCGCCACGTCCCGCTGCGGGTCGTCCGGGCGCAGGCCCAGGTCGAGCACCAGCCGGCGGGCCAGCGGGACGCCGGCCTCGCGGTGCGCGGCGCGGTAGCCCTTGAGCCGATTCTTGCCGGTGTCCCACATCGTCTCGTCGACCACCACGGCGATCCTGCGGTGCCCGAGCTGGAGCAGGTGCTCCACGGCGGCCCGGGCGCCGGCCTCGCTGTCGATGGTCACCGCGTCACAACTCCGCACCCCCGAACGGCGGTCCACCTCCACCACCGGCGTGCCGTGCTCCACCAGCAGCTCGGTCGCCTCGCGCCCGGTGGGCGCCAGCAGCACGCCGTCGGCGCGCATCGCCAGGAACGCGCGGGCGGCGCGCGCCGCGTGCTCCGACTCGCCGTGGTCGTCGACCAGCACCACCTGGTGCCCGGCCGCCGCCACCGTCTGCTCGACGCCGGCGGCGAGTTGGGCGTAGAACTGGTTGCGCAGGTCGGAGACGAGCAGCCCGATCAGGCCGCTGGCCTGCCCCTTGAGGGTGCGGGCCGAGATGTCGGGGACATAGCCGAGCCGGGCGGCGGCCTCCAGCACCCGCGCCTTCAGGTCCTCCGCGACATAGCCGTGGCCGGCCAGCGCGCGGGAGGCGGTGGACTGGGAGGTGCCGACCTCCTCGGCGACCTGCCGCAGCGTGACCCGGGTCCGCCGGCGGCGCCCGTTCCCCGGCGAACTCATGGCCTCGCCCCCTCGCCCGAACGCGCCGCCCCCTGCGCCGGCTGCCGGGCGCGCTCGGCGCGCCGGGTGCGGGCCCGCCAGCGGGCCCACTGGGCGCGCAGCGCCGCGTAGTCGGCGTCGGTCAACGGCTCGCCGGTGCGGTCCACATGGGTGCTCAGATAGAGCGCTGGCACGCCCAACTCGTCCTTGATCGCGGTGTATTCACGCCACTGCGCGAGGTCGGGGGCGCACCAGTCGTCGGTGTCGACGGGGGTGTCGGGGCAGGCCGCGCGGACCACGGCGGCCCGGTAGCGCATCTGCGGAACGATCCGCGCCTCGGGCTCCGGGTCGTCCAGCCGCAGCATGTCGTTCAGCCGGATCATGTCGGTCACCTCGGCGAACGCCGGATGCGGGGTGTGGGTCACCACCAGCGCGTCCTTCCTGGCCTCCTTCGCCGCCCCGTGGATCAGGGCGAGTTGATCGTACAGCAGGGCGATGCCCCAGCCCGGGCCGTGGGCGGTCAGGCCGTGGCCGGTCGGGGTGTCGGCGGTGAAGTCGATCTTCAGGCCGTCGGCGTCGAGCCCGTCGGGCGACAGCATCCGGTGGATGTTCTCCCGCAGCAGCGCCGCCGCGCCCGGGTGGCTCGGGTCCAGCACCACGGGCCGGCCGTCCGGGGTCCGCACACAGAACGCGTCGGGCGCGCCCTCGTTGGCCCAGGCCCGCCACCACAGCAGCACGCGCTGGCCGGCGGCGTGGCGTTCCGCGATCCAACCCCTCAGGTCGGGCCAGCGCTCCTCGTCGGGCTCCCAACGGGCGTACTGCCGCTGCCACTTGTCGTCGATGACCACGGTGCCCGGGTCGAGGCCCTGCTCGGCGAGGGCGGCCAGGTGGCGGTCGTACTCCGCGCGGCTGGACAGCTCGGGCGCGGGCCGGCCGGTCTCGTTGGCCCGGTGGCCCTGGGCGCCCCAGCCGCAGAACATCGGCTCGAACCACCAGGCGGGCGCCCCCCGTTCACGCTCCCGTTCCGGCGTGCGCGCCGGCGCGAAGCCGCGCGCCGCCAGCCAGGCGCGGTGCGCGGCGAGCGCGGCGTAGGGGTCGGGGTGGCCGGGGCTGAGCTGGAGGGTCGGGGTGCGGAAGACGCCGGCGACCTCGGTGTGCCCCTCGTAGGCGAGGACCAGATGCCAGCCGCCGTCGGCCGGCACGTAGCGCAGCTGAGGGAAGGTCAGCTCGCGCACCGGCGCGCCGAGCCCGATGCCCCACCACGCCCGCTCGACCGGGGTTTCGGGCGCCGCGTCGTCCGGCAGCCGGTCCTCGGTGAACGCCAGGCAGAGCGGCGAGGGCGTGAAGAACCAGTGCCCGCGCCCCGCGCCCGAGCCGCCCGTGACGCCGAGCACGGCGCTCTCGCCGGGGGCGCGCAGCAGCCGGGCGGGCGCGCCCGGGTTGGGCGTGAACAGGGTGCCCCAGGCGTGGCCGCTGGGCAGCAGCCCGCCGACCCTGCCGCCCAACGCGGCCCTGGTGGCGGCCAACGCGACCTCGTCCAGCCGGCCCTCGCCCTCGACCTCCCAGGTCAGCTCGGGCCCCTCGGGCGCGCAGACGATCCGGGTCGTGGCCCGCCGCCAGGCGGTGGAACGGCGCCGCACGACCACCACCGGGTCCTCGCCCGCCCACTCCGGCTCGGCGATCTCCAACGCCAGCGTCTCGTCCCGGACATCGGTCCGGTCCAGCGCGCCGGCCAGCTCCAACACGACCGGGTGCGCGCCGCGTTGGGGCCCGGCCAGCGCGGCGTTCCGCCCGTCGGCGGCCACGGTCAGCGTGTACGCCGCCCGCACGACCTCGATCCGCCCGTCCGCCAGCCGGCGCACGCCCGCGCCCGCCCGCGCGCCGGCGCACGTTCCCTCCGCGCTCATCGGACGCTCACCAGGGCCTCGGCCTGCTGCCCCAGGCGCAGCGCGCCCACGGTCAGGTCGGCCGCCAGCCGCAGCCGCTCGGCGCGCGGCGCGCCGGCCGGCACCCGCACGACGAACTCGACGCTCGCCTCCCGCCCCGGCGGCACGGTGGAACGGACGGCGGGTGGCTCGGCGTGCCAGCCGGCGGGCAGGATCAGGCGCACCTCGGCGGCCTCCTCGTGCGGGAACGGGTTGCGGATCTCGACCGTGTAGCGCACGGTCTCGCCCGGGCGGGCGACCTGGCGGTAGGGGCCGATCCTGGCGGCGAACCCCTCGGCGCCCAGGTCCAGTTCGGCCGGCAGCAACTCCCGGTGCAGCCGGGCCAGTTGCTGCCCCTTCTCCAGCAGCATGTCCAGATAGGCGTCGCTGACCTCGAACGGGAACCAGTGCCCGCTGATCATCAACTCCGGCCGCAGCGCCCGGTACAGCTCGGCGCTGCGCGTGTAGTCGTCGATCTGGAAACGGTTGCGGTACTGGTAGTTGAGGATCTCCGGGCGCAGCCCCGGCTCCCACTCGGTGGTCTGCTGGTCGCCGGTGGCGATCACCCGCCGCCCGTCCACGGTGAACGCGTAGGCGGCGGCGTAGAGGGTGTGCCCCGGCAGGTCGTGGACGCCGATCTCGTACTCGCGCCAGCGGACGCTCCCGTTCACCGGCAGCTCGCGGTCCACCGGGATCGGGTCGTACCACAGGCACGGCAGGTCGAATCGGCGCGGCGCGGCCAGCACCGGCGCGATGTGCGACGGCGACCAGACCTCGGTGCCGTGCACCTCGCGCAGCAGGTTGAACCCGGCCACATGGTCGTCGTGGTAGTGGGTGGGCAACGCGACCTCGACGCGGTCGATCCCGTGGTCGCGGCGCAGCGCGGCGATGGACTCCAGCAGCGGGCGCCGCGCCGAACGGTCCTGGCCGCCCGGCAGCCCCGTGGTCAGGTCGTAGCCGAAGTCCAGCAGCAACGCGGTGCCCGAATCGGACAGCAGGGCATAGGAGTTGGCCATGCTGGTGGTGTTGCGCAGCAGGTGCGGGGTGATCTCGGTCCACGGCCGGTAGAGCATCCGCTCCGGGTCGAACGGGGTGCGCCGGTTCATCTGGAGCAGCTCGGTCAGCTTCGCCCGCAGCCGTGCCACGGCTGCGGGCGGGTCGGTGACCGGGGCGCCGTGCGAGGGCAGCAGCAGTTCGGCGCCGGTGTCCAGCAGTTTCATGGTGGAGAGGATGGTGGCGGCCACGCCCTCCTTGCCGTGGTTCTCGTGGCTGCCGGTGTAGGCCCACTGGGTCGCGGCCAGCGACCAGACCCGCCCCTCGCCGTGGATCAGGTCGCCGACGAACGCCAGCCGTCGCCCGCCGACCGTCACCAGATAGCCGACGGAGCCCGGGGTGTGGCCGGGCAGCGGCAGGGTGTGGATCTCGGCGTGGCCGTAGCGGCGGGTGCGGTACTCGTCGACGGTGCCGGTCACCGGGACCTGCTCCAGCAGCGAGAAGCGGTCCTGCCGGACGTCGTAGTCGTTGTCGAACCGGCGCGTCCGCCAGTGCTCGTCGACCTCGGCGATCAACTCCCGCTCCACCGGCGGCACCCACACCCTGATCCCGGCGGCCACCGCCCGGGCCAGGCCCTGCACCTGGTCGCGGTGGTGGTGGGTGACCAGCACGTCGGTGACCTCGTCCACGTCGAAGTCGGCGAGGTGGTCCAGCACCGCACCGTCCCCGAAGTCGATCAGGACCGCGCGGCGGTCGTGCCGGAGCAGGTAGACGTTGCAGGTGTCCTCGAAGCGGAGGACGTCCGGCGGGAGAGGCGTGGGGGCGGCCGACGCGGCCGGGTTGACGTGCACGGAAGTCCCTTCTGGGGCCTGTGGGAACGATCCCAGATGGGAACGATGTCATCTGCTCGCCGGGTCCGTCAACAAAGGGGTTTGTGGCGGAGTCGCCAGGGCGCTGCGCGCCCGGCGCGGGGCGCCGGCGCGGCGGGTGGAGCCGGCGCGGGCGCCGGCGTGCGCGCGGGCGCCTGCCCGGCGCGGGGGTACGCGCGGGTGTGCTGCGCGGGCGTAGGCCCGCGTACGGGCGCGGATGCGGATGCGGGCGCCGGTGTGCAGCGCTGACGCCCGGGCCGGCGCGCGCTCCGGCAAGGCCGCTCCACCGCCCCGCCGCCGGCACTCCGCACGCGCGTGCGAAGATCGCCCCGGCGGCGCGGAACGCACGCGCCGCCGGGGAGCGCGACAGAGGGAGACCGACGGTGTTCGAACGTTCACTGGGCGATGATGGTGCGGTGCTGAGGCCGTTGGAGCCTAGGCACGCGGAGGAGTATCTGGCCCACATCGACCGGGGCCGGGAGTTCATCGGCCGCTTCACCGGCCTGTCCGCCGCCGCCACCGACCTCGACTCGGCCCGCGCGTTCCTCCAGCGCTACGCCGAGAAGGCCGCCAACGACACCGGCCGGTTCTACGGCATCTGGACCCGGGACGAGTCCGGGACGTACACGCTGGTCGGCGGGGTGCTGTTCCTCGTGATGGACGTGGCCCAGGGCACGACCGAGGTCGGCTGCTGGCTGGAGCCCTCGGCCGTCGGCCGGGGCCTGATCACCCGCGCCTGCCGCGTGATCATCGACTGGGCGATCGAGGAACGCGGCATCCATCGCGTCGAGTGGCACGCCGCCTCCGCCAACACCGCGAGCATCGCGGTGGCACGCCGCCTCGGGATGAAGCGTGACGGCGTGCTCCGGGAGAGCTTCCTGAGGGACGGCGTCCGCCACGACATGGAGGTCTGGTCGATCCTCGCCCCCGAGTGGCGGGCCGCCGCCGCGTCGGCCGAACCGACCGCGCGTTGATCAGCTGAAGGCGGCCTCGGGCCGGTCGGCGTTGACCAGCAACGGCAGTCGGCGGCGCTGTCCGGCGGCGATGATCGCGTACTGGTACAACGCCGGCGGCTCGTGCAACTCCCGCATGGGCACCCAACTCGCGCCCTCCACCGGGTCGTTGTCGGGGACCTCCGGCAGCACCCCGCCGTCCAGCACATAGGAGAACCCGTTCAACTCCCCCTCCTCGTCCGTCGTCGGCGTCATGGCCAGGACCTCGGCGAGGGAACGGTCGCACCCCGTCTGCTTCATCAGTACCTCCCGCGCGGCCAGGATCACGCAGCGCCCCTGCGGCACCGTGCCGTGCGGCAGCACCCACCCGTCGTCCATCCCCTCCCGCTTCCCCCGCACCATCAACACGTGGTTGGACTGCGTGGTCGCCAACACGTGAAAGGTGAACGGAACGGTGGAGCGGACAATCGTCGTACGCATGAGAAACCCTTGTCTCGTGTAGATGAGTTGACTTGCTGAACTTGCTTGGCCAGTTGGTCAGTTGGTGAGTGCCGGGAGGAAGCCGGCCAGGGTGGTCAGCAGGCACATCAGCCCGACGAACGCCGGCCCCAACACCCCGCCCGCGTCCGGCGGTTGCGGTCCCTGGGTGTCCTCGTGCGGGCGGGGCACAACCCGCCAGTGCCGCTCGGTCCGCGCCAGAAACAACGTGTGCTCCGGGAACTCGGCCGTGTGTTGGATCGACCACACCGCCACCGGCAGCTCATCGTCATCAAAGAGCGGCGAACGCGCCTCGCAGCTCATGCACTCCGCCCCGTAGATGCCCTCCGGCACCCCCGGGCCCCGCTCCCGGCACAACACCCAGTCGGCGCTACGAACGATCTCGTTCATCCCCCGCCGCTCCCCTTCGTCTCCGTTGGTTGATACGCGTCGGCCAACCGCCGCAGCCGCCGCCCGAACACCGTCCGCGCTTTGCGGTAACGCGCCTTCCACCCCGACTCCGCGAAGTCCCAGACCATCGCGTGCAGTTGATCCAGACACCCCCCGCAGGCATAGAGCGGGGCGTGCGCCCCCACGGTGGAGACCGCCCCGATCCACACCACCGCCGTCACCTGATGACCACAGAAGAACCAACACGGCCCGACCACCCAGGAGTTGGCCCCCCACCGCCCCGGCAAGGGCAACGCGAACTCCCAGTCCGAGGCCATCAGTTGGTCTTCTCCGGCCGGACGGCCTTGCAGGAGAACCAGACGGTCTTGCCCATCCGGACGACCGTCCCCCGACAGCCGACGCGGAGGGTGAACGGCCTCGGCATGTAGCCAAAGTCGTCGGCCATCTCTCGCAGCAGCCACAGCCCGCGCCCGCACTCCGCCGTCCAGTCCGGGGTCTCCCCCACCACCGGCGGTCGGGCGGACCGGTCCCAGACCTCCACCAGCACGTCGTCGCCGGCCCGGCTGATGCGCAGTCCGCAACGCGGATCGTCCACGTGACGGCTGACGTTGGTGACCAACTCGGTCACCCCCAACCGCACGAGTTCGACCGCCGCCGTGGACGCGCCCCACTCCGTCAGCAGTTGACCAGCCGTCCGACGCCAGGTCTCCACCCAGCGCGGATCGGCGAGTAACCCCCGGCTGAACACCGGGAACACCGGCCTCGAAGCCATCGGAACCTTCATGGAACACCTCCAGCCGCGTTACGCGGACATGGGCAGCCGAACCCCTGCACACAGCGGAGCCGGTTGGCAGCGCTGCGCACATGTGGCAGTGTGGGTCACGTGACCCACACTGCGCAAGTCCCGTTGTTCTAACGGGGATTCGAACTTGTCTCACCAGGGGTAATCCGGCTTGCCACGCGTAAGCGACCGAGCGATACGCTCGCCCGAAGTCTCATGGGGCGGCAGAGAGGGACTGCGATGTCCATCACCCTGAACACCAACGCGATCTACGCCATGCGCACCGTCGGCGAGGAGCTGAAACGCCTCCGACTCAGGGCCAACCTGCGGCAGTTGGACGCGGCGAAGAAGCTCGGCGTCACACGATTCACCGTCAGCAAGATGGAGCGTGGGGCAGCTTTCCCGACGGACACTCAGCTGAAGGTTCTCGGCAAGCTCTACAACTGCGACGCGGACGAACGCGCATGGTTGAAGGCGATGACCGACCAGGGCCGGATGTTCGGCCGCGCCTGGTGGGAGGAACAGCGATTCCGCGACCTGTTCAAGGGCGACTCGTTCCGCTACTTCCACATCGAGGACGCGGCGGAGCGATTGATCTGCTACTCGGGCACCTACGTTCCCGGCCTGCTTCAGACTCGTGAGTACGCGGAGGCCGTCGCCGCCTTCGAGATGCACCACGAAAGCGCCGAACGGCGCGAGTCCTTCGTCGAGTCGCGGGAGCGTCGCCAGGCCATCCTCACCAGGAACAACCCGACCGTCGTGGACCTCCTGTGCCTGGAGTCGGCGCTGCGGGCGATCGTCGGCGGACCCGAGGTGATGCGCGCGCAGCTGCGGCGTCTGATCGAAATGTCGGATCGGCCGAACATCACCTTCCGGGTGATCCCCTACGCGGCGGGCGTTCCGAGCATCGTGAGCACGCTGTTCACCATCGTGGACTTCGCCGGGACCGAGAACCGGAGCGTGGTCTCCCAGGAGAAGCTCACGGGTGAGATGCTGCACGATGATCCGGTTGAGGTTCGACGTACGCGACGCAAGTTCAACAGCCTCGCGGACCACGCGCTGAACCCGACGGAGACGCTTCACCTCCTGCGAGATATCGAGAAAGAAACCCGATGAACCACGAGAAGGAACGACTGCACTCCAGGCCCCTCGACGGCGTTTGGGTCAAGTCCTCCTACAGCAACGGCAGCAGCGGCGACTGCGTCGAGGTCGCCACGCTGGCGGCCGGCGTGCACGGCATCCGCGATTCCAAGCGAACGCGCGGGCCGGTCCTGACCGTTGACGCCTCCACCTGGCGCGCCTTCCTCAACGGCGTGCACAGCGAAGCGATCGACTGAATCACCCACCCCAGCAACAAGGGCTGCTCCCCCCGCGCGCGGGGATGGTCCGCAGCCCCAGGTATACGCACCCCACCACCGGGGGCACTCCCCGCGCACGCGGGGATGGTCCCCGCTGACAGTTCGCGATCCACCACCCCGGGGGCTCGCTCCCCGCACGCGCGGGGATGAGCCTCCGGGGTTCCCTTCTGCCTGTGAGAGCAACGGATACGCCCCGCACGCGCGGGGATGGTCCCGGCCGACTCGGCCACCCCATACCTGCGCCCCACTGCTCCCCGCCCACGCGGGGATGCTCTCGCCGATGTTCAGGGCTCCCATCGGACCGCGCGCGCTCTCCCCTCCCCCGAAGGCCCCCCGCTTGGGCCACCCCACCAGAAGCCCCATGACGGCAGCCGCCGTTCACCACCAACGCCACCTCCCGCGCGTTGCTCCGCACAGGGCCCGTGGTCAAGCGGTCAACCGGGCGTTACCGTGAGACACGACGGCCCCCGCGCGAAGAAGCCTCAACGCCCTAGCAACCTCCACGTCTCACGAACGCTTGGCGATCACCACCCAGCGCCTAGGCAAGAGAAGGACCGATGAACCCTGCGAACGAGCCCCGCATCTGGGTCAAGTCCTCCTACAGCAACGGCAGCAGCGAAGACTGCGTCGAAGTCGCCGCCCTGGCACCCCACACGCACGGCATCCGCGACTCCAAGCGGAAGACCGGCCCCATCCTCACCGTTGACGCCTCCACCTGGCGCGCCTTCCTCAACGGCGTGCACAGCAGAGCGATCGGCTGAGGCACCCGAACCCCGCCGCCCCAACGGGCGCCGGGGTTCGCTCCGTTCACACGCGGCGGTGAGGGAACGGAGTCCGGCACGCGCGGACCGCGAGGAGTTCTGCATGGACCACCAGGACGTCGAAGCCGCCGTGGCGGAGATGCTGCGGGTGCTCGGGCCCCATTCCGCCGAGGACTGGTCGGTGCCGGCGGGGACGCTCGAATGGACCTGCTGGCAAACGGCAGCCCACATCGGCCACGACCTGCTGGCCTACGCGGGGCAGTTGGCGGCGGAGGCCACCGACGGCTACCTTCCCATCGACCTCAACATCCGCCCCACCGCCTCGCCGGCCGAAGTACTCCGGGCCGTTGCCGCCTGCGGCGGACTGCTCAGCAGCGCCCTCGTCACAGCCAGCCCGACCGTGCGGGCCTGGCACTGGGGCCCGTGCGACCCCGAAGGGTTCGCCGCCATGGGCGTCGCCGAAACCCTGCTGCACACCTACGACATCACGCGGGGCCTGTCCGTGGACTGGCTGCCACCAGCACCGCTGAGCGCGGCCGTACTCGCCCGGCTCTTCCCCGCCGCCCCACACGGAGACCACACCCAGGTACTGCTCTGGTGCACCGGCCGCGCCGAACTCGACGGCCTCCCCCGCCGGACCTCCTGGAGATGGGAAGCGGCCCGACCCCTCAGGCGTTGAACGATCTGTTCACTTCCAGACGTGCGCCAAAAAAAGGGGGACCCCCACCCCCCGCCGCGCCCGCCCTCGGGAGTTGACGGCGCGCGGACTACCGAGACGACAGGCGATGTTCGCGCGGCAGCGTGGTCGTTGACCCAACCCCACCACCCACCGCCCGCCCCACCCGAACAACCGGCACCGCCCCCGCGAGACGCCCGACGATCCGCCACACTCCGAGACGGGCCACGCGCCGCAGCAGGCCGGCGAAGCCGGTGCGCGCCACGCACGCCCCCACCCACCAACCGGCCCCCGAACAAGCCGCAGTCCCCGCGCCCAGAGGGCACGGTCGCCATCACCCACCACCCCCACGGCAACAAACCCCACCTCCCGGAAGCCGCGCCCCCCCTCCCAGCCAGCCCCTTGCCGGCATTCGTTACGCCCGCACCCGGCCGATCGTCCGCCATCTAGGCCCGGCGTAGTAGCCGCGCCAGAACCCCAACCCCCCACAACAAGCCTCGTCGACCAACAAACGACCAGTCGGGCTGCCCCGCACCGGCCACCGGCCCGCACTTACCACCCGCACCCACCACCCCACCCGCACCACCCCACCACCTCCACCCCGTTCACCCCTAGCAGCCCACCGCCCCCACCCAACGGTGGTAGGACCCCACATCCACATTGCTGCCGCACACGATGGTGACGACGTGGCGGCCGGCAAAACGTTCGCCGTCCTCCAGGATCGCCGCGATGCCGAGCGCGGCCGACGGCTCGACGACGAGGCCGGCGTGGTCGAGAAGCATCCGCATCCCGGCGACGATCGACGCCTCCTCGACCAGAACGGCGTCGTCGGCGACCAGCAGCAGGTCGTCCAGGACGGCGGGGATGGGGCACCGGCCGGCCACGCCGTCGGCGATGGTGTGGGTCGAGTCCGTGGTGACAACCCGCCGTTGGCGCCACGAGTGGGTCAACGCGGGCGCGCCCAGCGGCTGGACGCAGATCACCTCCACCTCGGGGGCCAACGCCTTCACCACATGGCCCACGCCGGTGGCCAGCGCCCCACCGCCCAGCGCGATCAGCACGGCGTCGAACGCCGGCGCGGCGTCGTCGTCGTCCACCAGTTCCAGGCCGATGGTCGCCGCGCCCTCGCAGGTCTCGATGTCGAGGCTGTCCTCCAGCAGCCGGATGCCGTCGCGCCGCGCGATGACGGCCGCCCGTTCGCGCGCCAACTCGTGGTCGCCGTCGACGAGTTCCAGCCGAGCGCCCAGCGCGCGGATGCGGTCCAGCTTGGCCGCCGTGGCGAAGCGGGAGGCCACGACGGTGACGTCGAGACCCCGGGCCCGACCGGACCAGGCCAGGGCCTGACCGAGGTTGCCCGCGCTCGCGCACACCACGGCCCGCTGGCCGGCGTCCGCGAGTTGGCTCGCCACCACCTCGGTGCCCCGGCCCTTGAAGCTACGGACCGGGTTCGCCGTTTCGAGCTTGATGCTCACCGCGCATCCGAGGTCGGGTTCCAACGCCTCGCAGCGGTACAGCGGGGAGTCGAGAAAGACCGGGTTGATCACCCGGCGGGCCGCCCGGATGCGGTCGGTGTCGAGACGCGTCTTCCGCACAACGCGGCAGCGTAGCGCGCGACCGAACGCCCGTTCAGTGGGTTTTGGCGCGGACGGCGGTGCGGACGGCGGTCCTCGCCAGCGTGCGGACGGCCGTGGTCGCCAGCGTCGTGTAGGGCATCGTGAAGCGGCCGCCCAGGGCGTCGATCGCGGCGCCGACCTCGTTCAGCACCTGACTCATCTGGTCGGGGGCGAGACGGGTGAGGCCGCCGGTGGTGGGGAGCAGGTTCAGCCACTCGTCGCGGGTGTAGGTCCGTTCCCAGTCGAACCGCCACTCCTCGGGGGTGGTGAACTGGCCCGTTGTCACCAGCGTGTTGGCGATCCGGGCGTAGCCGGCCTGGTAGGTCTCCAGGGGGCGGCGGGCCGGTTGGCCGGCGAACGGGGCGTCGGGGGCGACGCGTTGGAGGGCGGTGGCGAGGGGTTCGGCCACCTCGGCGGGTGGCTCGTAGACATGGCCGAAGATCGCCAGGCGGCCGTTCGGGCGCAGCAGCTCGGCGGCCTTGGTGGCGCCGACGGCGGGGTCGACCCAGTGCCAGGACTGGGCGGCGATCACCGCGTCGAAGGTGCGGCCGGCCGGCTCCCAGTTCTCGAACGTCGCCACCTCGACGGTGAGGCCGCGGGCCCGGGCGAGGTCGGCCATCCGCGCGTCCGGTTCGACGCCGAGGACGGTGCGTCCCGCTGCCTGGAACTGGCGGGCGGCGATGCCCGTTCCGCAGCCGACGTCGAGCAGGTCGGGGCCGGGGCTGCCGGCGACGATGCGTGCCACCAGTTCATCGGGGTAGCGAGGGCGGGCCTGGTCGTAGCGGTGCGGGTCCGTGCCGAAGGACTCGGCGGTCACTCGGGCCTGGTGCGGGGCCGGCGGCTCCGGTCGTAGAGTGGGCATACGCCCACCATAGTGGGCGAGCGCCCACTCGCCAACCGGTCGCCGTCAACTGGTCGCCGCGAACCGGTCGCCGGGAACCGGTTGCCGGGAGCCGAGCTTCGTACGAGAGGATGCGTCCGTGCCCACCGGAACTCATCTCCGCGACGCGCGGCAGCAGCTGTTCGACGCCGCCGAACGCGTGCTGCTGCGCGACGGCCCGAACGCGCTGACCAGCCGGGCCGTCACCGACGAGGCGGGCTGTGCCAAGGGCGTGCTGCACCGGCACTTCGCCGACTTCGACGCCTTCCTCGCCGAGCTGGTGCTCGACCGGGCCGAGCGGCTCGCGGGGCAGGCGCGCGCGCTCCGCGCGTCCGCCGGCGCGGGCGCGGTGGCGGACAACCTCACGGACGCGTTGACCGTGTTGTTCGGGCCGGTTCCGGTGGCGATCATCCCGCTCATCACCTTCCGGGACGGGCTGCGCGCCCGGCTGCGGGCGGCGAGGCCCGGCGGCGGCATCGCGATCCTGTCCCAGGCGACGGCCGAGATCTCGGCGTATCTGGCCGACGAGCGGGAACGGGGGCGCATCGCGGCCGACGCCGACCTCGACTCACTCGCCCTCTCCCTCGTGGGGGGCGGGCATCTGCTGTTCGCCGACCGCGACGCGGACCCGCCGACCACGGCCGCCGTTCATCAGCTCGTGACGACGGTGCTCGCCGGCGTCGCGCCCCCGGCCCGGCCGGGGCCGTGAACATCTGGGTGACGAGCTGGGTGGCGGCGGACGACGGGGTGCGGCTGTGGACCGCGACCACGGGGGCGCCGGGGGCGTCCTGGCCGGTCGTCCTGGTGCACGGCGGGCCGGGGCTGTGGGACTACCTGGGCCCGGTGGCCCAACTCCTCGATGGGAACAGGGTCGTTCACCGGTTCGACCAGCGCGGCTGCGGGCGTTCCGACCCGTCGGACGACCAGCGGGTGGCGCGGGCCGTCGCCGATCTGGAGTGCCTGCGGCGGCACTTCGGCCATGAACGGTGGGCCGTCATCGGCCACTCCTTCGGCGCGACGCTGGCCCTCGCCTACGCCTGGACGCACCCGGAACGGGTCGCGTCGCTGGTCCCGCTCGGCTCCACGGGGCTCGGCGACTGGCGCACGCCGGCGCGCGCCGAACACGCGCGGCGCGCGAGCGCGCAGCAGCGCGCGCGGCTGGCGGAGTTGAGTGGGCGGGAGCGGCGTTCGGCTGAGGAGGAACGGGAGTTCCGCACGTTGGCCTGGTTCACCGACCATGCCGACCGCGAGCGCGCCTGGGCGTGGGCGGCCCAGGACGCGGCGGCGCCGCACGCGATCAACTGGACGGCCAACCGGCGGCTGGCGAGGGAGGTGGACTCCTGGCCGGAGGAGACGGTCCGCGCCCGCTGCCGCCGGATCACGGCCCCGGCGACCGTCGTCCACGGCGCCGGCGACCCGCGCCCGGCCGCGACCGCCGCCGCCCTCGCGGCGGCCCTCCCCCACGGCCGCTTCGTGCCGATCCCCGACGCCGGCCACCACCCGTGGCGCGAACAGCCGTCCGTGCTGCGGGCGTTGCTGCTGCGGGCGATCCGGCGGGCGTGAGGTCGGAGGCGCCCGGCCGCGTTCACCGGTGGGCGGCGAGCACGGCCGCGAGGCCCTCCCGGAGATCGTTGACGAAGTACCCGGGGACTTCGAGCGAGGGGAAATGCCCGCCGTTCTCGGGCGACCTCCAGCGGACGATCTCCCGGTATCGTTTCTGCGCCCAGGGGCGGGGATACCTCTCGATATCGCGCGGATAGATGGTGATGGCCGACGGGACATCGACCCGGAGTTCGGGATCGAGCGAATTGTGGCTCTCGTAGTAGATGCGGGCCGCCGAAGCGCCGCTCCGTGTCAGCCAGTACAGGGTGACATTGTCGAGAACGCGGTCCCTGGAGATTGTCTCGAACGGGCTGTCCTCGGTGTCCGACCACTCGGCGAACTTGTCGAGAATCCAGGCGAGCAGGCCGATCGGCGAGTCGACGAGCGCATAGCCGATGGTCTGCGGCCGGGTCGCCTGCTGCTTGGCGTAGGCCGCACGGTGGCGCCAGAACCGGCGGGTCTCCTCGGCCCACGTGCGCTCGACGGCCGTCAGCCCGTCCATGGTCATTCCGGGAGGCGCCTCGGCGAAGGTGGTGTGGATGCCGAGAACGTTCTCGGGAAACCTGCCGCCGAGAACCGTGGTGATATTGCCGCCCCAGTCACCGCCGTGGGCCACGAACCTGGGGTAGCCGAGCCTTTCCATCAGTTCCACCCAGGCGGCCGCGATCTTCTCCGTTCCCCAACCGGTGGTTGTCGGCTTGTCGCTGTAGCCGAATCCGGGGAGTGACGGGACCACGACGTGGAACGCCGGCGCGTCCGCGTTTTTCGGGTCCGCCAACTCGTCCACGATATCGACGAATTCCGCGATGCTGCCCGGCCAGCCGTGGGTGAGGAGCAGCGGGGTGGCGTCCGGGCGCGGGGAGCGGCGGTGCAGGAAGTGGATGCCCAGCCCTTCGATGGTGGTGCGGAACTGGCCGATCCGGTTGAGGCGCTCCTCGAACGGCCGCCAGTCGTATCCGGTGCGCCAGTGGTCCACGACATCGACGAGGTCGGCGAGGGGAACGCCCTGGTCCCATCGGCGGGGGTCGGGCGGGGCGCGGTAGACCGTCTCGGGCTCCGGCAGGCGTGCCGCCGCCAGGCGCGCGCGCAGATCGTCGAGTTCGGCTTCGGGCGCGTGGGCTTCGAACGCCCGGATGTCGGTGGTGGGGCGGGACATGAGACCTCCTCGTTCATGAGCGAGCCGGCGGCGACCGATGCGAACCGGCTAAGACGGTTCTAACAGACGTCCGCGCCATGCGGCAACCAGCTAAGGTGGTTCCATGCCTGTCCAGTTCCCCGACTTCCGCCTCGGCAGCGTGCTGGCGACGAGCTTCACCGGGACCCTCTCCGAACGCCATGGCGAACCCGTCGAGCGCGTTCCCACGCCGCGACGACTCGTCGACTGGCTGGAGGTGTACGGCCTCACCGTGGCGTCCTGCACCGCCGAGCAGCTCGAACTCGCCCGGGAGTTGCGGGAGTCGATCCACGCCGCCGCGACGGCGGCCGCGCTCGGGGACCCTCTCCCCGCGTCCGCCGTCCAGGTCATCAACGACCGCAGCGTTCAGGGCCGGGCCGCCGCCGTCCTGACGCCCGAGGGCGAGCGGCGTTGGCGACTCGGCCCGGACTCCCGCGTGGAGGACGCCCTCGGCGTGATCGCCGCCGACGCGGTCGAGATCATCGCCGGCGAGCGCGACGGGAAACTCGCTCTGTGCGCCTCGCCGACCTGCCGGGCCGCCTTCTTCGACACCAGCCAGAGCCGCACCCGCCGCTGGTGCGACATGAACACGTGCGGGAATCGGCAGAAGAAGGCGCGCCTCCAGGCCAGGCGGCGCGGGGCGTCCGGCTCGGCGGGGTGACCGGCCCCTCCCGGGAGCCCGCTCAGCCGGAGAACTCCACCGTGAGATGGGGGCGCAGCGCCGCGAGGAAGTCGCCGGCGTCGAAGGCGGCGCCGGCGGACGCGACGCCCGCGCCGGTGCGGGTCAGGCCGGCGAGGACGCGGTGCGTCGCCTCCACCACCAGCGGCGCGCTCACCGCGTAGATGTCCCGGCCACGGGCCACGGCCCGGCGTTCCTCCGCGCCGCGCCGCACCCGGACGTCGACGAGGAACGTCTGGTCGGAACGGCCGGACTCGTCGGCCGGCGCCGGCGGCGCGGTGTCGGGGGCGGCGAGGTCGCGGGCCGCCTCGGCGGTCATGTAGGTGCGGACCTCGGGGATGGCCAGATGGCTGGGGAGGGTCACGACATCGGCCATGGTGAACTCGCCGATGACCGTTCGGGAGCCGAGCGGTTCCGGGAAGGTCCAGTTCAGGGTCGGCGGGGCATCGGTTCGGTACTCCAACCGACCGTTGTGGTAACGGATGCGGCGGCCGTCGCGCCGTTCCCGGGAGACCGCGCCCGCCGCCCGGGTGCCGGCCGTGGGGTGCCAGCTGCTCAGGCCGTAGGCGATGTGCGCCTCGTCGGCGGCCGGCCAGCCGCCCAGGGCCGCCGTGGCCAGCAGGTCGCCGAGCCCGCCGAAGAACGCCATCGCCGGGACGACCAGCATCCCGGCCTCCCGGGCCCGGTCGGCGAAGTGGGCGAAGGCGTCGACGTTGGCCTCGATCTCGGCGGCCACGTCCAGGTAGGGGATGCCGGCGCGGAGGGCCGCCTCGATCACCGGGGCGGCGGTGGTGGCGAACGGGCCGGCGCAGTTGATCACGGCCGCCGCGCCGGCCAACGCGCGGTCGAGGGCGGCCGGCTCTTCCACCGTCGCGGCGCGCACCGCCCAACCCCCCTCGTACGCCTGCGCCTTGAGGCGGTCGGCGTCGCGGCCCACCAGCACCGGGAGGTAGCCGCGCTCGGCCAGCTCCGCCACCACGAACCGGCCGGTGTGGCCGTAGGCGCCGAACACCGCGACGCGTTGGCCCGTCGTCCCCATGAGTACTCCCGTCGCTTGTGCCGCTGGCGCTCCCGCGCCTCGTGGGCACGATCCTGGCCGGAGCGGCACCGCACGGCCACCGTCGGGAATGCCATGCCCCATACACTTTCGGACATGACGAGGAGCGCGCGCGGCACGACGGTCGCGGTGGCCGCGACGGACGGGATGCTGTCCTTCGAACTGACCCTGGCCTGCGAGGTGTTCGGCGACGACGCGGCCGAGCTGCCCGAACCCTGGTACCGGCTCGCGGTCTGCGGCCCGGGCGCGGTGCGGCTCGGGCGCTTTCTGGTGGAGCCGGAGCACGGGTTCGACCGGCTGGCGGAGGCGGACACCCTGATCGTTCCGGGGTGGGCGGACGTGGCACGGGAGCCGCCGGGCGCGCTGGTGGCGGCGGTGCGCGCGGCGCACGCGCGGGGCGCGCGGGTGGCCTCGCTGTGCACCGGCGCGTTTGTGCTGGCGGCGGCCGGGCTGCTGGACGGACGGCGGGCCACCACGCACTGGGCGCACGCCGGGGAGCTGGCCGCGCGGTATCCGGCGGTGACGGTGGAGCCGGACGTCCTCTATGTGGACGAGGGCAGCGTCCTGACCTCCGCCGGCAAGGCGGCGGCCCTGGACCTGTGTCTGCACCTGGTGCGCCTCGACCACGGCGCCAGGGTCGCCAACACGATCGCCCGCCGGCTGGTTGTCCCGCCCCAACGGGACGGCGGGCAGGCCCAGTTCGTGATGACGCCGCTCCCCGACCCCGGCAACCACCCGCTCGCCGAGCTGATCCCCTGGGCGATGGAACGGCTCGATCAGCCCCTGAGCGTGGAGGATCTGGCGCGGCAGGCGGGGATGAGTTCGCGCCATCTGGCGCGCCACTTCCAGGCGGCGACGGGGACGACCCCGCTGCGCTGGCTGCTGACCCAACGCGTCCGGCGCGCCCAGGAGTTGCTGGAGACCACCGATGACACGGTCGATGTCATCGCGGCGGCGGCCGGGTTGGGCACGGCGACGACGCTGCGCCGCCATTTCCAGCGGACGGTCGGCGTGCCGCCGGACGCCTACCGCCGCACGTTCCGGGTCGTTTCTCGGGGGCCGGACGCTCGCTAGCACCGGCGGGTTTGCAGGGTGCGGCGCGGTGGCGCACGCTGGGTGGGTGGCGCCACGACGGAGCGTGCGGTGGCGCGTTGCGGGCCGGCGAGGGGGCGTTACATGGCGCAACGGCGTTTGACGCGGCAGGAGTTGAGCCGGCAGCGGCGGGAGGGCGGGTTTGTCGGGCGGCGGCGCGAGCTGGACGTCTTCCGGGAGAACCTGGCGCGGGACCCGCAGGGCGAGGAGTTCAGGTACCTCTTCCATGTGCGCGGCAACGGCGGCGTCGGCAAGTCCTCGTTGATCCGGCGGTGGGAGCGGCAGGCGGTCGAGCACGGCGCGGTGACCGCCGTCCTCGGCGATGAGGTGCACGACGTCATCGAGGCGATGGAGGCGGTGGCGGTGCGGCTGCGCCGACAGGGCGCGCCGTTGAAGGACTTCGAGGCGAAGCTCGCCGAGTACCGGCAGCGCCGGCACGAGGCGGAACGCGAGTTGGGCGGGCCGGGCGTGCTGGACGCCGCCGAGGGGCCGTCGCCCGGCGGACTGGTCGCCGCCCAGGCCGGGTTGATGGCGGCGGGCGCGCTCCCGGTGGTGGGCGCGGTGGCGGGGGCGGTCGATCCGGCGGCCGTCGCGGCGGGCGTGGACCGGCTGCGCTCCCGGATCGCGGGCCGGCTGCGCGGCTCCGACGACGCGCGGCTGGTGCTCTCGCCGGTGCGACTGCTGACGCCGGTCTTTCTCGGTGACCTGGCGGAGGTGGCCCGGAAGTGGCCGCTGGTGGCGCTGTTCTTTGACGTCTACGAACGAACGGGATCGGTTCTGGACGCCTGGCTTCGGGAGGTGATCTGCGAGGAGACCCTTGGTTCGCTGGAGGCCAACGTTCTGATCGTTCTGTCCGGGCAGGGCCCGTTGCACGAACGGCACTGGGGCGACTGGCGCACGGAGATCACCGAGGTGGCCCTCGATATCTTCTCCGAGCAGGAGGCGCACGAACTGCTGGGCGCGCGGGGCGTGCACGACCCCGCGACGGTCGAGATGGTGCTGCGGCTCTCCGGGCGACTGCCGGTGCTGGTCGACATGTTGGCCCACCCGAGGCCGACCTCGCCTGGCGAGGTCGCCGACCCGGCGGAGACGGCCGTCGACCGCTTCCTGAAGTGGGTGGACGACCCGGACCGGCGAACCGTCGCGCTGGCCTGCGCGTTGCCGCTCCACCTCGACGAGGACGTCTACCGGTCACTCGCGCCCGAGGCGGCGGCCGACGCCTACGCCTGGCTGCGCGGCCTGCCGTTCGTCGGCGACCACGAGGGGCGCTACCGCTACCACGCCACCGTTCGGGCACTGATGCTGCGCCACCAGCGCCGGCACTTCCCCTCCGGGTGGGCCGAACTGCACGCGCGGCTCGCGGAGTTGCTGGCCGGCCGCCGCGAGGCCGTCGAGGCCGACCGCACGCCGGGATGGCGCTCCGGCCACTGGAACGTCGCCGAGTGGCGACAGCTGCGCCACGACGAGAGCTACCACCTGCTGTGCGCCCGCCCGGCCGCCGCCCTGCGCGGCGTCCTGGCCGACGTCGCTTCCGCCTGCGACTAGGGCTCGGCGGTGCTGCGGCAGTGGGTCCAACTCCTGCGCCAGGCCGCCGAGGACACGGCCGACGCCGGCGTGGCCGGGTGGGCGGAACGACTCACGACGGCGAGCGAGGCCGAACACCCGGTGATCGAAACGGTGACGGTCCTGCTGACCGCCCCGGAGTTGGACACGGCGCCACGGGCGTTGGCGCTGGCCGCGCGGGGCGCGGCGTACCAGGACAACTACGACCACGAGCGGGCCCTGGCCGACTTCGAGCGCGCGCTCGCTCTCGATCCGAACGACATCGTGACGCTGACCGAACATGGAGTCGCCTGCCAACAGCTGGAGCGCTTCGATGAGGCACTCAGGAGCCTCGACCACGCGGTCGAACGTGCCCCGGACCACGGCTGGATCTACGCCCTGCGTGGCCACACCCACCACTACATGGGGCGGGACAACGAGGCCATCGCCGATCTCGACCGCGCGGTCGGACTCCTCCCCGAGGACACGACGGTGCTCGCCCTGTGTGCCGACTTGCACCGGAAGCTGGGCCGGTACGACGAGGCCATCGCCGGTTGCCGCCGGAGCATCGCACTCAACGCGGAGTACGGCTGGCCGCACGCGATCATGGCGGACGCCTGCTTCTGGGTGGGCCGGCACAAGGAGGCCATCGCCGCTGGCCAGCGCGCCATCGCACTCAATCCCGACGATGCCGGGCCCTCCATGACCCTGGCCGCGTCACGACGGGTTCTGGGGTGCTACGAGGATGCCTTGGCCGACCTCGACCGGGCCATCGCACTCGACCCCTCGGCCGCCGCGCCGCGAGCCTTTCTCCCCTACGTCTACCTACAAACCGGCCGTTACCCCGAGGCGATCGCCGCGTTCTCGCGCTACCCGTCAGGAGAGCAGGACCCGTTCGACCTGCCGCCGATCGTGATCGCGGGCGCGGAGGCGCGGCTGCTCTCGGGTGGTGCGGAGCAGGCGTCTGCCGAACTCGCCGCGCTGCCCGACGGGTTCTCTGACAACGCCTGGGCCGGCGTTCTCGCCGCGCTGGCCGCGCGGCGGTTGGGGCGCGCGGAAGAGGAGACGGCGCACTGGCGGCGCGTCGAGGAAATCCGCGCCACCGCCAATACCTCTCCCTTCTTCCTGTATGCGCTGCGGCCCGAACCGCAGGCCGCGGTCGCGGAGTTGGACCGGCTGCTGGCCACCGCCGACCTTGATGTCGAGACGCTCACCAGCACCCGCAACACCCTGGAACGCTTCGAGCGGGCCGGGTTCGCCGATCCGGCCGTCACGGGGCCGCTGCGCGAGCGGCTGACGGCCGCGTTCGCTGAAGCCGCACCTGCCCAAGGCTGAGCAGCGCGGTGGTCGTTGGGCCGGTCACCGCAGGATCATCAGCGGATGCCCAGGGCAGCATCGACAGATCTCAGGCGCAGGTCCGCCCGTCGACGAGCTCGCGCACGACGTCGAGGTGGCCGTTGTGGCGGGACGTCTCCTCGATGAGGTGGAGGATCACCCAGCGGAGATTGATCGGAAGCGCCGTCGGGTGCCACAGCACCGGCTGTGCTCTGGGAGAGCCCGGCAAGGTCCGCCGGACAGACCCCAGTCACGGTTCGAGGTCGGTCACTCCGTTGCCGCTCGCCAGGTCGAACGGTACGGAGACCTGGTCGTGTGTGACCAACCAGTTGCCGTCGAACTTGCGGAAGCAATAGGTGACCCGGACCCACATACCGTTCGTGACCGTCCCGTCCTTCAGCGTTCCGCTGAACCGAGCGAAGCAGTGCCCGAAAGCCACGTCATCGC
Source organism: Streptomyces sp. 3MP-14 (assembly GCF_006334905.2). Taxonomy (NCBI): domain Bacteria; kingdom Bacillati; phylum Actinomycetota; class Actinomycetes; order Kitasatosporales; family Streptomycetaceae; genus Streptomyces; species Streptomyces sp. 3MP-14. The sequence continues at coordinate 37,825 of NZ_VDLZ02000015.1, read as the reverse complement.
CCACGGTGAGTGTCAGGTCGCGAACTTCATAGCGTGCATCCTGGAAGAACGTGAACGTGGTCGCCCAGTTCTTCGACTTCGCCGCCAGCCCCACATGCTGTAGCGGCGGTTCGATATCGAAGGACACGACGTCCGTTGCGTAAAGCTGTTTCAGGCTCTCTAGATCCATGGTTCGGATTCCTTCGACGATCTTGTCGACCTGTTGCCTGATCTTGACGTCGTCCACCTCGCGTTGGCCTGGCATCGCTCCCCATCCTCCATTCGGACCCCAACCTTGGCTTCTCGCCCGTACGACAACACAGCACCCCGGTATGTGACACGCCAGGTCCGTAACCTGACGCGACGCCTGCGGCGTTCGTCGAGGTCCAGGCCCGGTCGAGGTCCAGGCCCGGTCGAGGTCCAGGCAGGGCAGGAACACCCGCACGTCGTCCAGGGTGAGGCCGGCGGCCAGCAGTTGGCGGATCTTGCGGACCCGCGCCACGGCCCGTTGGTCATAGACGCGGTAGCCGTTGGCGGCCCGTTCCGAGGTGATCAGCCCCGCCGCCTCGTAGTGCCGCACCGCGCGGGCGGTCCGTTCCGGTTCCCCCTCGGCGGTGATGTCGGCGGGCAGCGGCGTGATCCGGTCGTGGCCGGTCGCGGTCTCGGCGAGCGGTGCGCTGCGGCGGCCGATCGCGACGACGTGGGCGCCCTGGGCGGCGAAGGCGCGGGCGGTGGCCCGGCCGATGCCGGTGCCGGCCCCGGTGACGGCGACGCTCCTGCGGCGTGGCGGTGCGGTGTCGTTCATGCCGGTCATCGTGCGACCCTGCCGCCAGTGGCAGCGTCAACGGCGCGGGGCCGGTGGTCGGTCAGGCGCCGTCCAGCAGCGTGGTGGCGAGGGTCTGGACGGAGCGGGTGAAGCGGCGGGGCTCGTCGGGCGTGGTGAGGCGGCGGACCAGGGCGCCGTCGAAGACGGCGAGGACGGTGTGGGCCAGGAAGTCCGCGTCCTCGGGCGGGTGGCCGGCCTCCGCGAGCAGCGCGGCGAGGTGGCGGTGCCAGAACTGGTAGCTCGGATCGTCGAACTTGTCGTCGGCGCACGCCTGTTCGTGGGCGGTGAGCAGCAGCGCGTTGCCCTCGGCGATGGCGCCGAGCCCGTCGAGGAACGCGAGCAGGCGTTCCCTGGGCGGGGCGCCGGGGCCAAGCGGCGGTGGGCCCTCGGCGACGGCGGCACGCAGGGCGCGGGAGCGCTCCTCCAGGAGCGCGGCGAAGAGGCCGGCGCGGCTGCCGAAGCGGCGGAAGACGGTGCCCTTGCCGACGCCGGCGAGCGCGGCGACCCGGTCGAGCGAGACGTGTTCCCCGCCGACCCCGCCCGTTCCGCCGCTCCCCGCGCCCTCCGCGAGGAGGCGTTCGGTGGCCTGGAGCACCGCGCGGCGGTTGCGCGCGGCGTCGGCACGTTCCGCGCCCCGGGTGGGCGCGCCGCGTCCCTCGCTCATCAACGCACCTCCCGGTGAAACGGACCGTCGGTCCAGGTGATGCTAGCGTGTGCGAACCAAGCGGACCGTCGGTCCGATTAGCGGCGTTCCGATGAATCGAGAGAGGTTCCCCATGGAGATGCGCGCGATCGTCGTCGATCCGGCGGCCCCAGGTTCGCTGCGGCTGGGCACCGCGCCGGAGCCGGAGCCCGCCGCCGGTCAACTCCTGCTGGACGTACGGTACTTCTCGCTCAACCGGGGCGAGGTCACGGCGGCCGGTGGGCGGCCGGCCGGCGCCGTGCACGGCTATGACGCGGCGGGCGTCGTCGCGCGGGCGGCGGCGGACGGAACGGGGCCGGGCGTCGGGGCCAGGGTCGTCGCCTTCGGCCCCGGCGCGTGGGCGCGGCGGATGGTGGTGGCGACGACGGCGGTGGCGGAGGTTCCGGAGGGCGTGGGCCTGGCCGAGGCCGCCGCGCTGCCGATGGCGGGGCTCACGGCGCTGCGCACGGTCCGTTCCCGTTCGGTGCTGGGGCGGCGGGTGTTGGTCACGGGCGCGTCCGGGGGCGTGGGCCGGTATGCGGTGCGGTTGGCGGCGCTGGGCGGGGCCGAGGTGATCGCCTCGGTGGGTTCGCCGGCGCGGGGCGAAGGACTGGCGGCGTTGGGCGCCGACCGGGTCGTGGTCGGTCTCGACGGCGTCGAGGGCCCGCTGGACCTGGTCATCGACACGGTGGGCGGGCCCCAACTGGTGGCCGCCTGGGACCTGTTGGCGCCCGGCGGCGAGCTGCGCACGGTGGGTGCGGCGTCCGGGGAGCCGGCGGCGTTCGCGCCGGCCTCGCTCTTCTCCCTTGGGCCGCCGAAGGTGTTGAGCACCTTCGGCGATGTCACGGAGCCGGGTCCCGACCTGGCCACGCTGCTGCGGCTGGTCGCGGCGGGGCGGCTCTCGCCCGAGGTCGGCTGGCTCGGCTCGTGGGAGGCGGTGGCCGAGGCGGCGGAGGCGCTGCTGGCGCGCCGGATCGCGGGCAAGGCGGTGTTGGAGGTGGGCGGCGGCAACTGAACGGCGACGCGGGCAGCGGTAGTTGATGGATGGTCAACTGCACGCATGGTCAGTGGGGTTGTGCGGGGTGTTGTCGCGCGGTTACGGTGCTGGCGTACTGGGCCGCGGTTGGGGCCTGGGGGCTGCTTCGACGTACAGCGTGGTCCGGCGCGCTCTCAACATCGCGTGCGCGCCGGCGAGTTGGTGACCCTCCGCCCCGGGTGGCGGTGCGGTCGTCCGCGTCGACGGCGCGCCTTCCTCCGGGAGGTAGGCCCCCATGCGTTTCCACCGACATCGCCCCCGCCGCCGCTGGCTCGCCGCCGTGTTTGTCGCGGTCGCCGGCCTGACGGTCACCACCCTCGCCCCCTCGGCCGGCGCGGCCGACGACCTCGGCGCACCCCCCGCGACGTCGACCGTTCGGCTCGCCGACGAGGACGACGGCGCGGACTGCCCGGTCGATCCGGGGCAACAGCCGTCGCGGTCCCTGCTGCCCGACCCGTTCACCAGGCTGGACGGGACCAGGATCAGCAGCGTGGCCGACTGGCGCTGCCGCCGCGCCGAGATCAGGGAACTGGCGGAGCAGCACGTCTACGGCGACAAGCCGGCGCCGCCGCAGAGCGTCAGCGGCACCGTCTCCTCGACGTCGATCACGGTCAACGTCCAGGACCAGGGCCGGAGTTCGAGCTTCTCCGTCTCGGTCGACCTGCCCAGCGGCTCGGGACCGTTCCCGGCCGTGGTGGTCTACGGCGGCTTCGGCGCCGACACGGCCGCGATCAAGGCGGCGGGTGCCGCCGTCATCTCCTACGACCCGTATGCGGTGGGCGCCGAGGGCACGCCGCGCAACGCCAAGCGGGGCGCGTTCTACGACATCTACGGCGCGTCCAGCCCCACCGGGCTGCTCCAGGCGTGGGGTTGGGGCGTCAGCCGGATCATCGACGTGATCGAGCAGTCCGACGGCAGCGTGCTGCGGGCGGACGCGACGGGCGTCACGGGCTGTTCGCGGTTCGGGAAGGGCGCGTTCGTCGCGGGCGCGTTCGACCAGCGGATCGCGTTGACCATGCCGATCGAGTCGGGCACGGCCGGCGCGCCGATCTTCCGTGGCATCCCGGGCGAGAACGGCTCGCAGCCGTTGAGCAGCGCCTACGGTGAACAGCCGTGGCTCGGCGACGCGTTCGGCTCCTACACCGGGAACCCGAGCGCGCTGCCCGTCGACACCCACGAGATCGTCGGGCTGATCGCGCCGCGCGGGCTGTTCCTGATGGAGAACCCGCACGTGGACTGGCTGGGCGCGCGGTCGGGCAGCGTGGCGGCGCTCGGCGGGGCGGAGATCTACGAGGCGCTGGGCGCCGGCGAGAACATCAGCTACTGGTCCGACGTCCAGGACGGCACGCACTGCGCCTCGCGCGCGGAGTGGCGCGGACCGTTGACGCAGAGCATCCAGGCGTTCCTGCTGGGCTCGGGCAGCCCGCCGGACGTGTTCCGGGTCTCGGGTTCCAAGTCGGGGAACCTGGCGGAGTGGCGCGACTGGGACACCCCGGTGTTGACCAACTGAGCGCCGAACGTTCGCCGACTGAACGGCCGCGCTGAACGGCGGTCGGCGGCGGGGGTCGGGTGGGCTTCGCGGCCCGGGCCCCGCCGTCAGGGTGCGGTGAGCGCGGCGACGGCGGCCTCGACGGCGGCGCGCTGGGTGGTGAGCGGGGCGCCCGGGGGCTGGCGGGCGACGGACCACAGCAGTCCGTCGATGATCACCAGGAACAGCTCGGCGGTGGCGGCCGGGTCGCGGCCCTCGGGGAGGTGGCCGGCGGCGCGGGCGGCGGTCAGGGCGGCGCCGAGCCGGTCGCGGGCCTCGGCGTCCAACTCCTCGATGGCGCGGGCGAACTCGGGCCGCACGGCGGCCTCGGCGCAGAACGCGACCCAGATCCGGGCCTCCGCCAGGCCCTCCTCGTCGGTGGGCAGGAACGCGAGGAGCGCCTGCCGCAGGGCCTCGGCGAAGGTCGGCGCTGCCCGGTCGGCGCCGATCGCGTCGAGCCGGGCGCGGAAGCCGGCGACGGCGACGTCGAAGGCGAAGCGCAGCAGTTCGTCCTTGGAGGCGAAGTACCGCTGGACGGCGCCCAGCGACATGCCCGCCTCGTCGGCGACGGTGCGCATACTCACCGCGCTCAGCCCGTCGCGGGCGGCGATGCGCAGCAGGGCGCCGGCCACGGCCTGGCGGCGGGCGTCTCGGTCGACCGGTCTCGGCATGTTCCCCAGTCTCTCGCACTCCCGAGATGGAATACGATCGTATCGATACGATCGTATTCGCACGCCGGGGCGCGGGGCCCGCCCGCGCGCCGGCGCGCACGCCCGGAGGGAACCGTTCCGATGCGCCGCCCGCCCAACCGCCCGCCCACCCGTCTCCGCGACCGTCTCCGTGCCGGTCTCGGTGCCCGTCTCCGTTCCGGCTGGCGGGCCGTCCGTGCCCGTGGCCATTCCGAAGCCCGGTCGCCCGACCGTTCCGGTTCCGGTTCCGGTTCCGGGGCGTGGGCGAGCCGGGGCCGGGGCGTTCTGGTGTGGGGCGCGCTGGGGCTGGCCGCGTTCACCGCCGCGTTGGCCGTGCTGGCTGCGGCGCTGGTGCTGCTGCCGGCGCCGTCCTGGACGGCCTGGCAACTGGGCCTGCTGGTCCTGGAGTTCAGCCTGCTGCTGGCCGTGCCCTGCGCGCTGGGCGCGGCGCTGGCCTGGGGCGTCAGGCGGCGGGCGCGGCGGACCGCGCTCGCCCTGCTGGCGGTGAACGCCCTGGCGATACCGGCCGCCGCGCTGCCGCCGGCCGCCGGCTGGTGGGCCGCGCGCGAGGCCGGCGTTCCGGTCTCGCTCGGCGACTATCTGACGGGCGGGCTCGCGGTGAGCGCCGACCGGGAGCCGGAGACCGTGCGCTACGCGGCCCCCGAGGGCGAGGAACTGTACCTGGACGTCTGGCAGCCGGCCGACCACGACGAGCGGGCGGCCCCGTTGCCCGTGGTGCTCAACATCCACGGCGGGGCGGAGGACGAGCCGCAGAGCCTGCTGCCGCGCTGGGACGCCTGGCTGGCCGACCAGGGCTATCTGGTGCTGGACGTGGACTACCGGTTCTTCCCGCCGGGCCGGTGGTGGGTCCCGGCGGCGGACGTGCGGTGCGCGGTGGACTGGGCGCGGACCAACGCCGAACGGTGGGGCGGCGATCCGGAGCGGATCGCCCTCATGGGCCAGTCGGCCGGCGGCCTGATCGCGCTCCAGTCCGCCTATGTCGACGGGGAGTTGCCGGAGTCCGGCTGCCCCGGCGGCGCCACCGAGGGCGACGGGTCCGAGGACAGCGGGTCCGGGGGCGACGGGTCCGGGGGCGACGGGTCCGGGGGCGACGGGTCCGGGGGCGACGGGTCCGGGGGCGACGGCGCGCCGGCCGTGGACGCCGTGATCGCCTGGTACGCGGTCACCGACCTGACCTCGGACGCGCCCCCGTTCCCCTGGCGGCTGCGGCACTCGCCCATCGGGGACGAACTGGCCGCGTCCAACGAGGAGATGCTGGGCGGAACGGAGGACGAGGTGCCCCAGGCGTACCGCGACGCCTCGCCGTTGCGCCAGGTGCGGCCGGGGCTCCCGCCGACGCTGCTGATCCAGGGCGGCTGGGACATGCTCAACTCCCCCGCCGACAACCGCCGGTTCGCGGCGGAGCTGGACCGGGCTGGCGTGCCCCACCAGTTGGTGGAGACGCCGGCCGCCGAGCACATGTTCGACCTGAACTGGGGTGGTTTCGGCTCCCAGTTGGCGCGGGCGGAGATCATCCGCTTCCTCGCCGACCAGTTGTGACGACGGCGGCGGCCCGGGGACGGCTGGCCCGGGCCGTTCCTCGGGGCGTTGACCAGGCCGTTCGGTACCGGGATCGAGAAGGGGAAGGTTCGATGTCCGTCGGACCATGCACACTGGGTGGGCACATGTGACCGCCAGACGGTGAGCGACGCCGCGCGCACCGGGAGGGACCGCCGATGCCGGAGCAGCGGGCGACGCCGCCGCGCGACGCGAGTAGGCCGCCGACCATCTACGAGGTCGCGCGGCTGGCCGGGGTCTCCCACCAGACGGTCTCCCGGTTCCTCCGCAAGGACCCCACCATGCGGCCCGACACCGCGCGCCGGGTCTCGCGCGCCGTCCAGGAGTTGGGCTACCGGCCCAACCTCGCCGCCCGCTCGATGCGCACCCGCCGAACCAACCGCATCGCGGTGATCCTCCCCGACACCACCTCGTTCGTGCCGACCCGCCTGCTCAGCGGCGCGGCTGCCGCCGCGCACGAGGCCGGCTATCTGCTGGACGTGGTCGGCCTGGAGGGCGACGCGGCCGCCCGCGCGGAACGGATCGGCACCCTGCTGCAACCGGAGAACGTCGACGGCATCCTGTCGTTCACCCCGCTCGCCGGGAACCTGGAACGGTTGGCCTCCAACGCGCTGCGGGTGCCGATCGTGGTCGACGGCGAGTACGACGACAACATGCGCTCCCGTGGCCTGTTGGCCGACGCCACGGCGGCCGACGAGATCATCGGCCACCTCGCCGCGTTGGGCCACCGGACGTTCGCCCATGTCGCGGGCCCGACGAGTTGGGCCTCGGCGCGCAACCGCCGCACCGTCTACGAGGCGGCCGTCGCGCGGCGTGGGCTGGTGTCGCACGCGGTGGTGGACGGCGACTGGAGCGTGCGGTCGGGCTGGGACGCGGCCCGCGAGGTGATCGCCGACTCGGCGGTGACGGCCGTGTTCGCGGCCAACGACCGGGTGGCGTTCGGGGTGATCCGTGGCCTCCAGAGCGTGGGCGTGGACGTGCCGGGCCGGGTGAGCGTCTTCGGCTGGGACGACGACGAGTTGGGCGCGTACTTCGAGCCGACGCTCTCCACCGTGCGCGTCAACCGGGAGAGCCAGGGCCGGGTGGCGTTCCTGCGGCTGCTCGCGCTGCTGCGCGGGGAGGAGCCGGCGGCCCCGCTGGACACCTCGGGCCTCAACCGCCTGATCCTCCGCGACTCCACGGGCCCCGCGCCGGGCGCGTGACGCGCGCCGGCGCGGGCGTTGCCGGGGCGCGCCGGCGCGGGCGTTGCCCGTATCCGCCGGCGTGCGCTGGGGCTTGCGCGCCGGCGTGCGCGCCAGGGGGCCAGGCTCCGGCCGGGCCAACGCCCGCGCCGCGCGCGGCACTCGCGCGGCGCGGCGCGGCGCCGAGCCCCGCCCCCGGGGCGAGCGGCCGCACCTGCCGGACCGCGACCCCCCGCCGCGACGCGATGTCCCGCGCCCGCCAACCAGCCGTTCCCCGCGCATGGCCGGGGGTTCCCGGGCGGCGGCTCACCGCGCCGAGGTGCGGTTCGCCGCGCTCGTCCGCGCCTCGGGATCGCCGACCCAGCGGGCCAGGTCGGCGGCGACATCGGCCGGGCCCCGGCCGCTCGTGGTGAACTCCCGGTCGATCACCCGCCGAAGCCGGTGTGCGTCCCCGATCGCCTCCGCGATCCGGTCACCGTCCCAGCCACGGGCGGCCAGGCGTTCCCGCCGGTCCGCGTCGTCGCAGTCGAGCCGGGCCCAAACGGTCTCCGGCAACCCGGCGACGCCCGCCGCCGCCGTGGCCCACTCGTCCGGAGTCAGCGGGCACAGCACGAGCACGGGCCCGCCGGCGCGCGGCAACATGGCGATGATCCGCACCCACAGCCGGTTGTAGGCGGGCCAGAGGGGTTCCGCCGACGGGGACGCGATGTCCAGGCCGAGCAGGCTGCCGTCGGGCTCCAACAACTCGTCGAAGTCGACGGCGGCGAACCGGTCGTTCGGCAGTTGGCCGAGGAGCGTGGACTTACCGGAGCCCGGGGCGCCGGACACGAGATGGAGCACCGGCACGCCAAGCCCTCCTGGCCGCTCCGACACCGACAACGGCCGGTCATCCTAGCCCTCGCACGCGCCGTCCCCGCAACCGACTTGCCCCCGGCACCAACCAGGCGCCGGCGAACCCACCGAGGCGATCACCTCGGCCCCGCCCAGCGCCGCCAACCGCACCGCATACCGGCCCACGCCCCCGGACGCGCCCGTGACCAACACCCGCCGTCCGAGCACCGAACGGGAACGGACCGTACGCAGCGCCGTGAGCCCCGCCATCGCCAGCGCGGCGGCCTCGGTCAGGCCCACGCCCTCCGGAACCTCCGCCACCGCCACCGTCGCCACCACCATCCGCCGCGCCCACGCCCCTGCCCCCGACCCCGTGCCCTGCGCCTCCCCCCGCTCCCAAACCGACTCCCCCCGCAACCACCGCCATCCGCCGCGCCCATGCACCCACGTGCCCGGGCCAACCGCGACGACCCTGCCCCCGACACCCGACCCCGTACCCTCCGCCGCCCCCGTTCCCAAACCGCCGCCCAAATCCCGCCGCCCAGCCCCGTCGCACCCCCACCCTCGTTCCCGAGCCGCACCCACCCCGGCCCACCCCGACGAGGCCGAGGGCCAGTCCACAACGCCCCCGCCAGCGCCGGCGCGGTGGGGAAAACGCACCCCAGCAGATCAGCCCCACCCCAGCCGCCTCCACCTCCCGAAACTCACCGCAATCCCACGAACCCGCACACGCCTCGACGACCCGCACCCCCACCCACCCCGCGTCCCCGAAAGCCCCGCAGGGTCTTGTGTGATCGATAACTCATCCCTAGAGTCCCCCATGTTGCAAGCGCTTACTAAACGAGGAGCCCCCTCTTATGCCCTCCCCTCCCTCCCGTCTGCGCGTCGCGGTCGTCGGCACGGGTGGCATCGTCACGGGCAGCCATCTGCCCGCGCTCCGCGCCCACGCCGACCGGGTCGAACTCGTGGCCGCCGTCGACGTCGCCCCCGAGCGGCTGCGCGCCTTCCGCGAGGCGGCCGGCCCGCTGTGGCAGGAGGCCACCGAGGCCAGGGAGTTCACCGACCTGGCCGCCATGCTCGCCGAGGCCCGCCCCGATCTGGTGCTGATCGGGACCCCGCCCTCGCTGCACACGGAACAGACCGTCGCCGCCCTGAAGGCCGGCGCCTGGGTGCTCTGCGAGAAGCCGCTGACGCTCTCCCTCGCGGAGTACGACGAGATCGCCGCCGCCGAGGAGGAGTCCGGCGCGTTCGCCTCCGTCGTCTTCCAGCACCGCTACGGCTCGGGCGCCGTCCACGCCCGGGAGTTGATCGCCGGCGGCGAGCTGGGCGCGCCGCTGGTCGCGCACTGCCAGACCACCTGGCACCGGGACGCGGCCTACTACTCCGTTCCCTGGCGCGGCCGTTGGGCGACCGAGGGCGGCGGGCCGACGATGGGGCACGGCATCCACCAGTACGATCTGCTGCTTCATCTCCTCGGCGAGTGGACCGAGATCCGCGCGATGGCGGCGCGCCTGGTGCACGACGTGGAGAGCGAGGACGTCTCCACCGCCCTGGTGCGGTTCGCCAACGGGGCGCTGGCCACCGTCGTCAACAGCGTGCTCTCCCCCGACGAGGTCAGCCGGGTGCGGATCGACTGCGCCGAGGCGACCGTCGAGCTGACGCACCTGTACGGGCACAGCAACGCCGACTGGTCCTACACCCCGCGCCCCGGGCTCGACGATGAGCAGCGGGTGGCGCGTTGGAACACCCCGGCCAGCGATCTGCCCAGCTCGCACGCCGCCCAGCTCGGCGCGCTGCTGGACGCGCACGCCGCCGGCGTGCGCCCCCCGGGCAGCGGCCCGGACGCCCGGCGGACCGTCGAGTTCGCCGCCGCCCTCTACAAGGCGGCGTTCACCGGCCGCCCGGTGTTCGCCGGCGAGATCACCGAGGGCGACCCGTACTACACCGCCATGCACGGCGACCACCCCGACTGGAGGCCCACGCGATGACGATCCAGGTCACCCACACCCACGGCGAGCGGATCGCCGTCGCCTCCGGCGGCGTCGAGCTGCTGTCCTACGTCTACCGGCCCGACCCCGACCCGTTCGAGTCGCGCAAGCCGTACATCCACCCGCTGCGCACCCTCGCCGGCAACCTGGTCAGCGGCTACCGGCCCAACGACCACCGCTGGCACAAGGGTCTCCAGATGACCGCCAGCCACCTGTCGCAGCAGAACTTCTGGGGCGGCAACTCCTATCTCGGCCCCGAGGTGGGCTACCAGCGGGTGGACGAGCGGGTCGGCTCGATGCGGCACGACGGCTTCGCCTCGGTGGAGTCGACGGACGAACGCCTCGACATCGCCGAGGAGTTGACCTGGGTCGAGAACGGCGGCGCGGAGTGGGCCAGGGAGCGGCGCGGGGTCAGCGTGCACTCCGTGGACGCCGACTCGGGCTCCGACTCCGGCTCCTACGCCATCGACTGGTCGATCGACCTGACCAACATCCGCGAGGAGCCCCTGGCGTTCGGCTCGCCGACCACGGCCGGCCGGGAGATGGCCGGCTACACCGGCCTCCAGTGGCGCGGGCCGAGGGACTTCACCGGCGGCGCGGTGCTCGGGCCGGAGGAGGGGCAGGAGGGCCAGGAGCTGATGGGCACCCAGGGCCCGTGGCTGGCGTTCTCGGCCCCGCACGACGACGTGGACGCGCACTCGACGCTGGTGTTCGCGCACGCGCCGGAGAACCTGGACGCGGGGCGGGCGATCCACCCCTCGCACTGGTTCGTGCGCTCGACGCCGATCCCGACGGTGGCGTTCTCCTGGGCGTTCTTCGAGGAGTTCGAGCTGGCGCCTGGCGCCTCGTTCGCGTTCCGCTACCGGGTGCTGGTCGCCGACGGCGCCTGGGACCGGGCGCGGATCGCGGGCCGGTTGAAGGAACTCCCGTGGTGAGCCTGGCGCGCCCGCTGCCCGGCGCGGTCGGGCTCTCGCACCTGCGGGCCTACGAGTGGGAGGCGGCGGACGGCGTCTGCGGCGGCAGCCCGCACCTGCATCTGGTGTGCACGGAGGCGTATGTGGTCACCGGCGGGCGCGGCGCGGTGCAGACGCTGTCGCCGCAGGGGTACCGGGAGATCCCGTTGGAGGCGGGCGCGGTCGCCTGGTTCACGCCGGGGACGGTGCACCGGATGGTGCAGGGCGGCGACCTGCGGGTCACCGTGCTGATGCAGAACAGCGGGCTGCCGGAGGCCGGGGACGCGGTCTTCACGTTCCCGCCCGAGGTGTTGGCCGACCCGGAGCGGTACGCGGAGGCGGCCCGGCTGCCGGCGCGGTCCGGGCCGGAGGCGGAGGCCGCCGCGCGGCGGCGCAGGGACCTGGCCGTGGCGGGCTTCCTGCCGCTGCGGGCGGCCCTTGAGGCCGGGGACCCGGAGCCGTACCGGGCGTTCCAACGGGCGGCGGCGGCGCTGGTGCGGCACCGGGTGCCGACCTGGCGTGAGCTGTGGCGGGCCGGGGCGCTGGCGGCGGCCGAGCGGACCGGGGCGCAGTTGGACGCGCTGGAGGCCGGGGCGCCGGAGTATCTGGCGGAGTCCGACGCCTTCGACACCGTGCCCTCGCGGCACGGGGGTTGGGGCATGTGCGGCCGGCGCGACGAGTACGAGGTGCCGGGCGCGACGCTGCACCAGGACGGCTGAGCCTCGGCCGTTCCCCGGGCCGGCGGCAGGTGGCCGACGCCGCCGGCCCGGGGACGGACCCGGGCCCTGGGGCCGGATCTTTGACAACCGGCCACTATTTCCCAACATTTCTCTCAATTCCGAGCATTGACCTTTAAGTGATCGATCACTAGCGTGACCGCCCACCGTCGGGTGATCGTTCACTCCGCTTGCCGGAGCCGGGCGGGGAAGCCGCGTCACCGCACCGCCCGCATCACGCACGTCTCGACGGACGACGCACTCAAGGAGGAGCGCCCGTGCATCCGATACAGGTGAGATCGCCGGAGGCAGCCGCCCCGGCGGCCAGGGGGCCGGCCACGCCGGCGCACACGCCCGGGGCGCGAGCGCCCCGCGCGCAGCGACCGGCCACGGGTCCTGGCACCGGGACGGCGCGATGAGCGCGATCGGCGAACTGCGGTCGATGAGCCGCTCGCGGCGCGGCAAGGGTGGCGGCGGCAAGGGTCCGGAGGACAGCACGCCGGACAACAAGGCCGCCGCGTTCTTCCTGGCCCCGTGGCTGATCGGCCTGGTCGGCATCACCATCGGCCCGATGGTGGCCTCGCTCTACCTGGCGTTCACGGACTACAACCTGCTCCAGGACCCGGAGTTCACCGGCCTGGACAACGTCCGCCGGATGCTGGACGACGAGCGGCTGTTCAACTCGCTCCAGGTGACCTTCACCTATGTGCTGGTCTCGGTGCCGCTCCAGCTGGCCGTGGCGCTGGCCCTGGCGATGCTGCTGGACCGGGGCGTGCGCGGGCTCTCGTTCTACCGGTCGGTGCTGTACCTGCCCTCGCTGCTGGGCGCGAGCGTGGCGATCGCCGTGCTGTGGCGGCTGGTCTTCGGCACCGAGGGGCTGGTCAACTCGCTCCTCGACATCTTCGGGATCGAGGGCACCGGCTGGGTCTCCGATCCGGACACCGCGCTGGGCACGCTGATCATCCTGCACGTGTGGACGTTCGGCGCCCCGATGGTGATCTTCCTGGCCGGGCTGCGGCAGATACCGCGCGAGCTGTACGAGGCGGCGGCGACGGACGGGGCCAGCAAGCGGCGGCAGTTCGTGTCGATCACGCTGCCGCTGCTGAGCCCGATCATCTTCTTCAACCTGGTGCTCGGGCTGATCGGCAGCTTCCAGTCGTTCACCCAGAGCTTCATCGTCTCGAACGGCACCGGCGGGCCCAACGACTCGACGCTGTTCTTCTCGCTCTACCTGTACCAGGAGGGCTTCACCAGCTTCCGGATGGGCTACGCCTCGGCGCTGGCCTGGCTGTTGCTGATCATCATCGGCGCGTTCACCGCCCTCAACTTCTGGGCCTCCAAGTATTGGGTCTTCTACCATGACTGACGTCCTCACCCAGCCCACCCCGGTGGGCGCGCGGCGCTCGCGCACCGGTCGGCGGCGGACGATCAGCGTGCTCAAGCACGCGGGCCTGATCGCCGTGGCGCTGCTGATGCTCTACCCGTTGCTGTGGATGGTGGCCAGCTCGCTGCGGCCCAACTCGGACATCTTCACCAGCCCGGGCCTCCTCGTCGACACCTTCGACTTTGACCACTATCCCAATGGCTGGGACGCCCTGGCCTATCCGTTCAGCACGTATCTGCTCAACTCGGCGCTGGTTGTGCTCGGTTCGGTGATCGGGAACCTGATCTCCTGCTCGATGGCGGCCTATGCCTTCGCCCGGCTGAGGTTCCGGGGCAACCGGCTGGCGTTCGTCGCCATGCTGCTCACCATCATGCTGCCGATCCACGTGTTGATCATTCCGCAGTACGTCTTCTACGCCCAGCTCGGCTGGATCAACACCTATCTGCCGCTGATCGTGCCGAAGTTCCTGGCCACGGACGCGTTCTTCATCTTTCTCATGGTGCAGTTCATCCGGGGCATCCCCCGCGAGCTGGACGAGGCGGCGCGGATCGACGGGGCCGGGCACGCGCGGATCTACGGGCAGATCATGCTGCCGCTGATGATCCCGGCGCTGGCGACCACCGCGATCTTCACGTTCATCTGGACCTGGAACGACTTCTTCACCCAGCTGATCTTTGTGACCAAACCCGATCTCCAGACGGTTCCGGTGGCGTTGCGTTCGTTTATCGACGCGCAGAGTCAGTCGGACTTCGGCGCGCTCTTCGCGATGAGCGTGGTCTCGCTGATCCCGGTGTTCCTGGTGTTCCTCTTCGGTCAACGGTTCCTGCTCCGGGGCATCGCCACGACGGGCGGTAAGTAGCCGTGGCGGGCGCGGAGACGGTCAACGGGCGACGAGCACAGCGAAGCGGAGGAAGAGCATGACCCGACACCACCGAGGGCGCCGCGTGCGGGCCGGCCTCGCCGCCGCCACCGCCGGGGTGATCCTCACGTCCTGCGGCATTGGGGAGGGCTTCGAGGGCGAGCCGGAGCTGTCCGAGGGGGATGTGACGATCAGCTTCAACTGGTGGGGCGCGGACGCCCGCACCCAGATGACGCTGGAGGCGATCGAACTCTTCGAGGAGGAGTACCCCAACATCAACGTCGAGCCGCAGTACGCCGACTGGACCGGCTACTGGGACCGGCTGGCCACCATGACGGCGGCCGGCGAGATGCCGGACGTCTCGCAGTTCGACCAGCTCTACCTCGCGGCCTACGCGGAGCGGGGCGCGCTGCTGGACCTGGGGCGGGTGTCGGAGTTCCTGGACACCTCGACGCTGGGCGACGAGCTGTTGGACTCGGGCCGGGTGCGCGGCGACCTTTACGCGGTGCCGACCGGCGGCACGGCCAACGGGATCATCATCAACACCTCGCTCTTCGCCGAGTACGGGGTGGAGCTGCCCGACGTGGAGACCTGGACCTGGGACGATCTCACCCGGGCCGCCGTCGAGTTGACCGAGGCTTCGGACGGCGAGGTGCACGGGATCAGCCCGTTCGGCAGCGACTCGTTCAGCCTCACGGTCTGGGCGCGGCAGCACGGCGGGCAGCTCTTCAACGACGAGGGCGAGCTGGTCCTCGACCCGGAGATCCTGGCCTCGTACTGGGAGCAGGAGCTGGCGTTCATCGACAGCGGCGCCTCGCCTTCGGTGGCGCAGCTGAGCGAGACCCAGGGCCTGCCGCTGGACCAGGGCGACCTGGTGACGGGCAAGACGGCGATGGGGTTCATCCCGGCCGGGCAGTTCAACGCCTTCCAGGCGGCGGCGCCGGACTTCGACCTGCGGCTGGCGGACTGGCCGACGAACCCGGAGACCGAGGAGGGGTACCAGTACCTCAAGCCGTCGATGTACTGGGCGACCTCGTCGACCACCCAACACCCGGCGGAGAGCGCGCTGTTGATCGACTTCCTGGTCAACGACCCCCGGGTGGGCGAGATCTTCGGCCTGGACCGGGGCGAGCCGGGCAACCCGGAGTTCCGCGAGGTGATCGAGCCGACACTCGACGAGAGCAGCCGCCGGGCGCTGGCGTTCACCAACCAGATCACCCAGGAGGTGGGCCCGACCCCGCCCATCACGCCGGCGGGCGCCAGCGACATCGAGGTGCTGCTGGGGCGGTACAACCAGCGGGTGCAGTTCGGGGACGCCTCGCCGCGCGAGGCGGCGGAGGATCTGATCAACGAGCTGAACGACTCGATCCGCGCGGCGAGTTGAGGCGAGCCGCGCCGGCGGCGCGGCGGCGGGCCGGGGCCGGGCCGGCCTGGGGCCGGCCGCTCCCCCGTCGAACCGGGTCCCCGCCCCCTGCCGGGCGGGGACCCGGTTCTCTTAATGGCCTCCCGCCGACGCCCGGAAAATTCCGGCGCCCTCGGGACCGCTCCGGAGGCCGGCCGGGTTGCGGAGGCTACGCTTCCGCTGACCGGCGTACGCGACCTGGCCAAGGGAGGCCCCCCGCATGGACATTGACAGCTCAAAGGCTCATTCGGCCCGGGTGTGGAACTTCTGGCTGGGCGGCAAGGACTGGTACGCGTCGGACCGGGACGCCGGGGAGCAGATCACCCGGGTGTACCCGGGCATCGTGCGCACCGCGCGCTACCAGCGGATGTTCCTGGCCAGGGCGGTCCGCTTCCTGGCGGGCGAGGCGGGGATACGGCAGTTCCTCGACCTGGGCACGGGCCTGCCGACCGTGGACAACACCCACGAGGTGGCCCAACGCGTCGCGCCCGACTCGAAGATCGTCTATGTGGACAACGACCCGCTGGTGCTGGCCCACGCCCGCGCGCTGCTGACCAGCACCCCCGAGGGCCGCACGGCCTATATCGACGCGGATGTGCGCACGCCCGAGCGCGTCCTGGAGCAGGCCGCCGAGGTGCTGGACTTCTCGCGGCCGATCGCCGTGACGATGCTCGGCATCCTGGGCCACATCCCGGACGAGGACCGGCCCGGCGACCTCGTGCGGCAACTGGTGGCCCCCCTCACCCCTGGCAGCTATCTGGCGATCAGCGACGGCACCAACACCAACGACACTCTCAACGCGGCCACCGACAACTACAACGCCCGCCTGGCCGGGGACTACACGCTGCGCAGCCCGGACGAGGTGCGGGAGTTCTTCGACGGGTTCGAGCTGCTGGAGCCGGGCGTGGTCACCATCGAGAGCTGGCGGCCCGAGCTGCCTCCGTTGAAGGAGGAGCCGCCGGTGGACGCCTACTGCGGTCTCGGCATCAAGCGCTGACCCTCCGAAAGGTTTTCTGGGTTCTCCGATAATTCTCGGAACATCCGGCGCCGAGAAGCCTCGTGTGGCGCCGCCGGCGACGGGAGAGGCGGGAGGGAACGGCGCACGAGTGGGCAGCTCGTGGGCGAGGCCAACTCCCGTGCTGGCAGCAAACGTTGACCGGAAGTTTCCCGGAAGGATTCATTGACGGCCCCTCGGGTGGGGCGCATACTCCGATCGATCGTTGCCGATCGCCACGGCGCCGTCGCTCTCCGGTGGGTCGAGGGCGGCGGCGCCTCCGGGCCGCACGGCAGGTCACCCCTTGTCCGGACGGCGCGTTGGCCCGTCCGGATTCCTGGAAGAAGGGAACCGCCATGATCGACGCACCCCGTGGGCGCACCCGCCCGCGCTGGAGATCCCCCCTCAGACGGGCCCTGGCCGGCACCGCCGTCGGCCTGCTGGCCGCGACCGGCCTGGTCGCGACCGCCGGCACCACGCAGGCCGCCGCCGACACCGCTCAGACCGCCGACACGGTGCTGGCCGCCGACACCGCGCTGGCCGCCAGCACGCTCGGCGACGCGGCGGCCGAGCGCGGCCGTTACTTCGGCACCGCCGTCGCCGCCAACCACCTCGGCGAGGCCGACTATGTCGGCACGCTCAACCGCGAGTTCAACAGCGCCACCCCCGAGAACGAGATGAAGTGGGACGCGCTGGAGCCGCAGCGCGGGCAGTTCACCTTCGGCAACGCCGACCGGATCGTCGACCACGCCCAGGCCCAGGGCATGGACGTCCGGGGCCACACCCTGGTCTGGCACTCCCAACTCCCCGGCTGGGTGGGCTCCCTGGGCACCAACGACCTGCGCGCCGCGATGAACAACCACATCACCACGGTGATGGGCCACTGGCGCGGCGAGATCCACTCCTGGGACGTGGTCAACGAGGCGTTCCAGGACGGCAACAGCGGCGCCCGCCGCTCCTCTCCCTTCCAGGACCGGCTCGGCAACGGCTACATCGAGGAGGCGTTCCGCACCGCGCGGGCCGCCGACCCCAACGCCAAGCTCTGCTACAACGACTACAACACCGACGGGATCAACGCGAAGAGCAACGCGGTCTACAACATGGTCGCCGACTTCAAGCAGCGCGGCGTGCCGATCGACTGCGTCGGTTTCCAGTCCCACTTCAACGCGCAGTCGCCGGTGCCGGCCGACTTCCAGCAGAACCTCCAGCGGTTCGCGGCGCTGGGCGTTGACGTGCAGATCACCGAGTTGGACATCGAGGGCTCCGGCACCGCCCAGGCCAACAACTACCGCACCGTCGTCAACGCCTGCCTGGCGGTGTCCCGTTGCACGGGCATCACGGTGTGGGGCGTGACCGACAAGTACTCATGGCGCAGCGGCGGCACCCCGCTGCTGTTCGACGGCAACTACAACAAGAAGCCCGCCTACGACGCGGTGCTGGCCGCGCTCGGCGGCACCCCGGGCGGCGGCGACCCGGACCCCGACCCGGGCGACGGGAGTTGCACGGTCAGCTACGAGGAGACCGACCGCTGGGGCGACCGGTTCAACGGGCGGGTCACCGTGCGGGCCGGCGACCGGGCGATCACCGGCTGGACGGTCACGGTAACGGTCACCTCGCCACAACGGGTCTCCACGACCTGGAACGGCACGCCCAGTTGGGACGGCAGCGGCAACGTCATGACGATGCGGCCCAACGGGAACGGCAACCTGGCGGCGGGACAGTCCACCAGCTTCGGCTTCACGGTGATGGCCAACGGCACCTGGACGCAGCCGCGCCTCGGCGGCTGCGTGGCCAGCACCTAGGCCGGAGCGCCCGGCAGCCCGTAACGGGCCGGTGTCCGATCCGGCGGGATCGGGCACCGGCCCGTCCTGGGTCGGACGGTTGCCGCCCCGGCGGCGCGGACCGTGGGGAAACGGGCAAGCGGGACAACGGGACAACGGGGAAACGGGGCTCCGGTGCCTCCCGCTTGGGCCCGATCTGGCCGGAAGCTGCGGCCCTCGGCTGCAACATCCTGACGCGTGAGCCCCTGCTCGGGGCGGGTCGATGCGGGTAGCGTCGGGCTCCCTCGTCCTCCCCCACCCCGTCAGGACCAGGTGGCCCGCATGACGACCCGCATCACGCCCCCACCGCCGTCCGCCCCCGCACCCCGGGGCCGCCCCGCACCCGACACCCGGATGTTCCGGGGCCGCGCATGAGCGGCGTCCGCTTCCAGTTGCTCGGCCCGTTGAGCATCACCGACGGCGGCGAGACGGTGGTGCTCCACCCCTCCAAACCGGCCAACCTGCTGGCCGCGCTGCTGCTCAACGCCAACGCCATCGTCTCGGTCGAGTACCTCCAGCGGATGGTGTGGGGCGACGAGCAACCGGCCACCGCCCGGGCCGCGTTGCAGACCTGCGTGCTGCGGCTGCGCCGCCTGTTCGTCAAACACGAGGTGGTGGACGCCTCCATCGAGGCGGTGCCCGGCGGCTACCGGATCACCGCCGACGCCCGCTCGTTGGACCTGATGGACTTCCGCGACCGGCTGCGCGAGGCGGCCGGGCGGGCGCCGGGGGCCGCGTTGACCCCGCTCCAGGGCGCGTTGGGGCTGTGGCAGACCGGCGTGCTGGCCAATGTGCGCTCCGACGTGCTGCACCGGGACGAGGTGCCGCGCCTGCTGGAGGAACGGCTGCGCGCCGTGGAACTGCTCTGCGACCTGCGGCTTGAGCTGGGCCAGTGCGGGCCGGCGCTGGAGGAGCTGTGGGGCGCGACCCGGGCGCACCCCGACCACGGCCGGTTCCGCGAGCAGCTGATCGAGGCGCTCTACCGCTCCGGGCGGCAGGCGGAGGCGCTGGCCGAGTACCGGCGGTTCAAGGCATATCTGGCGGAGGGGCTGGGCGTCGGCCCCTCGGCCGCGCTGCGCCAGCTGGAGCTGTCGATCCTGCGCGGCGAGGACCTGGGCCCGGCGAGCGAGTCGGCGCCGCCGCTCACGCCGGCGCCGGCGGAGCAGCGGGCCGGGGCCGGGGCCGGGGCGCGGCCGACGCTGCCGGCGGTCCCGTGGTTCACGGGCCGGGCCGACGCGGTCGCGGCGCTGCTGCGGCGGCTGACGGCGGGGCCCGAGGCGACGGGCGCGCCGGTCGCCGAACTGGTCTGCGGCGGGCCGGGCATCGGGAAGACCGCGCTGGCGCGGCAGGTGGCGCACCTGGCCCGGGACCACTTCCCCGGCGGGCAGGTGCTGGTGCGGATGGCGCGCGCGGACGGCACGCCCCGGGGCGCGGCCGAGGTGACGGACGAACTCGCCGAGCGGCTGGGCGCGTTGACCCCGGCCGGTCCGGGCGAACGGGCCTTGCTGCTGTTGGACGACGCCGTTGACCCGGCGGGCGTCCGGGACGTGCTCTCGGCGGTCACGGGTCACGCGACGGTGATTACCAGCCGGCTGGGCCTTGCCGGTCTTGTCGCCACCCACGGGGTGCGGGTGCACCGCCTCGGGGCGCTGTCGGCGGAGGAGGCGACGGGGCTGCTGGCCGCCGTGCTGGGCGCGGAGCGGGTGGCGGCGGAGCCGGGCGCGGCCGAGGAGGTGGCCGAGGTCTGCGGCCACCATCCGTTGGCGCTGGTGATCGCCGCCGCCCGGCTGGAGACCCGGCCCGGTCTCGGCCTGGGCGACTGCGCGCGCTGGCTGGCCGAGGAGCCGCTGGCGCGGCTGTCCCTGGCGGGCGACCCCCGGATGTCGGTGGTGGCGCTGCTGGACGCGGCCGTTGACCGGCTGACGCCCGAACTGGCCGCCGCCTACGCCGCGTTGGGGACGCTGGACGCCCCGGGCTGGGAGCCGGCCGACTGCGCCGTGGTGCTGGAGCGGTCGCCGGCCGAGTGCGAGGCAGTGCTGGAACGGCTCGCCGACGCCGGCCTGGTGGAGGACGGCCCGCCGGGCCCCTACCGCCCGCATCCGCTGCTGCGACTCCACGCGCGTCACATCGCGCCGCGTGACGGCGGGCCAGGCCCGGTCGGGGCGGGTCGGTCGGGCGGGGCGGGTCGGTCGGGCCCGTCGGGCCGGTCGGACCGGCCGCGTCAGCCGGATCAACGGGACCAGCCGGGTCGGGCGGACCCACCGCCTCAGCC
This sequence comes from Streptomyces sp. 3MP-14, assembly GCF_006334905.2. Classification (NCBI taxonomy): domain Bacteria; kingdom Bacillati; phylum Actinomycetota; class Actinomycetes; order Kitasatosporales; family Streptomycetaceae; genus Streptomyces; species Streptomyces sp. 3MP-14. Next base: position 17,107 of record NZ_VDLZ02000015.1, on the reverse strand, counting down.
GGACCAACGGAACCAGCCGGGTCAGCCGGACCCACCGCCTCAGCCGGACCAGCCGACCCACGTCGGCGAGCCGGTCCGGGCCAGTCACGCAAGCGAACCGCGTCGGTCCACCGAACCGAGCCGGCCCACCGAACCGAGCCAGCCGGCCGTGCCGAGTCGGCCGTCCGAGCAAAGCCAGCCGCTGCGACCGAGCCAGCCAAGCCAGCCGAGACAGAGGGTGTGAGAGGGATGCCACGAGCGTTCGAGGGCCTCGCCGAGATGCGGCCTCGGCTGCGCAGGGACGTGCTGTTCACCCAGACCCCGGGAGGTGTGCTCTTCCACAACGCGGACGGCGGCTTCCATCTGACGGGGCGCACGGCCTACCGCTTCGCGTCGCTGATCGTGCCGCACCTGGACGGCAGCCGGCCGCTGGTCGAGATCTGCGCCGGCCTTGGCGAAACCCAGCGGGCCATGGTGGCCGAGCTGGTCGGCTCGCTGGTGGAACGGGACTTCGCCCGGGACGCCGCGCCCTCCGTCGAGCCGGGGCCGCCGGCCGGGGTCGCCGAGCGGTTCGCCGCCCAGATCGCCTATGTGGACCACTACACGGACGAGGCCGCCGCCCGGTTCGCCCGCTTCCGGGACACCAGGGTCGCGGTGCTCGGCAGCGGCGAGACCGCCCGCTGGGCGGTGCTCGGCCTGGTCCGCAACGGGCTGGCCGAGGTCGCAGCCGAGGAGCGGTCGGCGGAGGCACTGGCCGAGGCGGCCGACCTGACGGCGGCCGGCTGCCCGGCAACGGTCACCCAACTCCCCGCCGAGACAAAGAATCTGTCGGGCCATCAGGTGCTTCTGGTCACCGGGGCCGACGCGGTGGCCCGAAGCCAGGCGATCCTCGACGCGGGGCTCGCCGAGGACCAACTCCTCGTTCCGGCCTGGACGTTCGGGGAACGGGTGGTGGTCGGGCCCCGTTCCGGCGGGCTGACCGCCGGCTGCCTGGGCTGCGCGCTGCTGCGGCTGGGCGCGTCCACCGACCCGGCGCTCGCCGCCGGGCTGCTCGCCGAGCTGGCCGGCGTGGCCGTCCCCGCGCCGGCCCCGCCGGGCGGTCCGTTGACCGGCCCCGTCGCGGCGATGGTGGGGAACCTGCTGGCCTACGAGGTGTTCCGCTCGGTCACCGGCGCCCTGCCGCCCGAGACCGAGGGCCAGGTGCTGATCCAGGAGCTGGACTCGCTCGACGTGGTGGCGGAGCCGCTGCGGCCCCATCCGCGCTGCCGGCGCTGCGCCGAACGGGCCACCGACGAGGGGGAGTTGCGTGAGTTGCCGGCCGCGCTGTCCGTCGCGCCGACCGTGACGGTGGAAACGGCCAGGGACGCCGAGGAGTTGGTGGCGCGGCTCAACCGGCTGGGCGATGCGCTGGTCCGCCCGCACGTCGGGGTGTTCGCCCGGTACCGGGACGAGGAGCTGACCCAGACGCCGTTGAAGGTGTCCCGGGTGGAGGTGCCGCTGGGCGCGGCCGGCACCCGGCTGGTGGCCGCGTTCGACGTGCACCACCTGGCCGGCGCCAGGCAACGCGCGCTGCGCGCCGCCTCCGTCCTCTACGAGGAGCATCTGGTGCCGGTCGCCGCGCTCGGCGAACTCCCGCCGGGCGTCGCGCGGTTGGCGCCCGGGCGGCTGGTCGCGGACGGCGGCACGGGCGCGGGCCTCGCGGACGTCGACTCCTGGTCGCTGGTGACCTCGCTGCTCACCAAGGACGAACTGGCCGTTCCCACCGCCGCGTTGCGGCCGCTCGGCCCGCCCAACCGGGACCGGCTGGTGCTGCCGGGCGGCTGGGGAACGGGCGCCGGCGAGAGCCCGGGCGAGGCGGCCGGGCACGCGCTGCTGTCGGCGCTGGCACACGAGGCGCTGCTGCGGGCCGTGGCCGGCGCGGCGCCGGTGCGGGCGCTGGCGACCGGCGATGACCCGGAGTGGGTCTTCCTGGCCCGCTCGGCCGAGACGCTGGAGGTCGCGGTGGAGCTGCTGGACCTGGGCGAGGCGGAACGGTCCGGGGCGCGGGTGGCGCTGGCCAGGGAGGGTTCGGGCCGCTGGGCGGTCGGTGCGGCGCTGAGCCGCGCGGGCGCGGCGGTGGCCGCGCTGCGCGACCTGCTGGGCCAGGTCCAGCTCTCCGCCGAGACCGGCGGGGCGCCGGACGTCGGCGACCCGCTGGTGCCCGAACTCGCGCCGGGTGCGGTGGCGTTGGCCGAGGGCACGGTCGCAGGAGGAGCGGTCGCGGAGGACGACGGGGAGCCGGCGACGTTCCCCGGCGTGTTGGAGCGGCTGCGGGCGGCGGGCCGGGACGCGCTGTGGTGCGACAGCACGCCGGCCGACCTGCGGGCGGCCGGGCTGCACACCGCCCGGGTGCTGCTGACCGGGGAGAACCGGGAGGGCAACGGTGACGCTCGCTGAGCCGGAGGCGCCCGCCGCCGCCGAGTCCGAGGCGCCGGCCGCCGGGCCCTGGGGCGCGGCCTGCCGCGCGCTGGCCGAGGAGTTGGCCACCCGGCTGGCGGCGCTGCTGCCCGAGCCGCCGCCGCTTGACGTGGCCCCGCTGGGCCTGCGGGACGCCTTCGCCGCGCCGGCGCGCACCCCGGCGGAGACGCCGGCGGGCACGCCCCCGGACGCGCCGGCGCCCGGCGCGCTGCCGGTGCGGCTCTACGGCCGGCACGCCGTGCTCGGCCCGCTGCCGCCGGGCCCCGGGGCGCGCGGCTGCGCCCGCTGCCTGGAGCGGCGTTGGCAGGCCGCCAGGTCCCGACAGCTGCGGGAGGCCGTCGAGTTGGGCGCGGGCACGGCGGCCGTGGGCCGGCCGCCGCAGCTGACGCCGTTCGCCGCCGCCGCGCTGGCCGGGCTGCTGGCCGCCCGGGTGCGCGCCCCCGGGCGCCCCCGCGACATCCACCAGGTGGACCTCGCCGACCTGACCGTGCGCCGCTACCCGCTGGTGCCCGACCCGGAGTGCCCGGTCTGCGGCCCCGGCGAGCGGGACTCGGCCGAGGCGGCCACGCTGGAGCTGACGCCCTCGCCGACGTACCGTCAAGGAGCGGACAGGACAAGGCCGTTGGACGAGTACGACCTGGCGACGGACGCCTTCGCCAACCCGGTCTGTGGCGCGCTGGGCCCGACCGTGGTGCTGGACGTCTCCTCCACCTCGACCTCGGCGACCATCGGCTGCTTCTCGCTGCGCTCCGGCGACTACCTGCGGGAGACGTTCTGGGGCGGGCACGCCGACACCTTCCGGGACAGCCTGCGGATCGGGGTGCTGGAGGGCCTGGAGCGCTACGCCGGGATGCGGCCCAGGGCCAGGGCGACCACCGTCCGCGCCAGCCTGGACGCGCTGACCGCCGAGGGCCGCCCCGCGCTGGACCCGCGCCGCTGCGGGCTCTACCCGCCGGAGTTCCACCGGCGCACCGGGCTGGCCCCGTTCACGCCCGGCCGGGAGATCTCCTGGGTGTGGGGCTACTCGCTGACCGCGCGCCGCCCGCTGCTGGTGCCCGAAGTGCTCACCTACTACCACACGCCGGGCCTCAACGAGCGTTTCGTGCAGGAGAGTTCGAACGGCTGCGCGTCCGGCGGCTCGGCGGCGGAGGCGGTCTACTACGGGCTGATGGAGGTCGTGGAACGGGACGCGTTCCTGCTGGCCTGGTACGGGCGGCAGCCGCTGCCCGAGCTGGACCCCGCCTCCTCCGGCCGGGCCGCGACCCGGCAGATGGTGGCGCGGCTGGCGATGTACGGCTATCGGGCGCGGTTCTTCGACACGGCCCTGACCTTCCCGATCCCGGTGGTGACCGGGGTGGCCGAGCGGCTGGACGGCGGGCCCGGCCGGATGTGCTTCGGCGCGGGCGCGGGGCTCGACCCGGAGGCCGCGCTGGCCTCGGCGCTGGACGAGATCGCCACCGACGCGGTCAACCTGGCCGGCCGCACCGAGCGCGAGGAGCCCCGACTCCGGGCGATGGCCGCCGACTTCGACCGGGTGGCGGCGCTCCACGACCACCCGCTGGTGTACGGGCTGCCCGAGATGGCCCGGCACGCCGCGTTCCTGCTGGAACAACCGGGCGCGGGGAGCGGGCCGTTGGCGAGCCTTGGGCAACGGTTCGGCGGCGGGCGGACGTTGGCCGCCTCGGACGACCTGGCGGTGGATGTGGCCGGCTGCGTGGCGGCGATCGACGAGGCCGGCTTCGAGGTGGTCGTGGTGAACCAGACCCTGCCGGAGCAGCGGGAGTTGGGCCTGTGGACGGTCAGCGTGATCGTGCCGGGGCTGCTGCCCATCGACTTCGGCTGGTCGCGGCAGCGGGCGCCCCGGATGCCCCGGCTGCGCACCGGGCTGCGCGAGGCCGGCTGGCGCGACCACGACCTGACCGACGAGGAGATCAACCCCGCACCGCACCCGTTCCCCTGACCCGACGGCCGAGCCACTCGACTGACGGGCCGTCACCGAGACGCCGGCGACCTGACCCTCCCGGATAAGGAGCAGACCATGGGATACGCCCACGGATACGCGACCGCGATCATGCATCGCGGCCGGGTGCCGATGGAGCCGGTGGACTACGTACCCAACTGGGCGGACGGTCCCCGCAAGACCAAGCACTACCCGGGAACGGACCGGCTGCCGCTGCCCGACGGGCCGCCCCTCCCGGCCGGGGCGAGCGTGGAACGCGGCCTGCTGGAGCCGGCGCCCGCCGACGGGCCGCCGTTCGAACTCGGCCTGCTGGGCGGCCTGTTGCGGGACTCCTACGGGCTGGTCGGCCGGCGGCTCGGCGTGCAGGCCAACACGGACCTCAACGCGCTGCCGTTCTACCCGCTGGCCAACTGGTCGCGCGGCACCGCGTCCGGCGGCGGGCTCTACCCGGTGTCGATCTACTGGGTCTCCGGCGCATCGGGTCCGGTGCCGCCGGGCGTGCACCACTACTCGGCGCGCCACCACGCCATGCGGCGGCTGCTGACCGGCGATGTCACCGGGGTGGTGCGCGAGGCGCTGGGCGAGGGCGCGCCGGGCCCGGAGACCGACCAGTTCCTGGTGTTGGGCGTCAAGTACTGGCAGAACGCGTTCAAGTACAACAGCTTCTCGTTCCACGCGGTGAGCATGGACGTGGGCGCGCTGCTGGGCACCTGGCGGATGTGGGCGGCGGCGCACGGCACCGCGCTGGAGCCGGCGCTGTGGTTCGACGAGGAGCGGCTGGCGCGGCTGCTGGGCGTGGCGGGCGTCGAGGAGGGCGTCTTCGCCGTGGTGCCACTGCCGTGGGCCGGCGGAGCCGCGCCGGGTCGGGCGACGCCGCCGGAGGTGGCGGTGGCGCGGCGGGACCAGGAGCGCTCCCGGACGGTGCTGCGCTTCGAGGCGCTGACCGCGATGCAGGAGGCGACGGCGGCCGGCGACCGGGACCGGCCCGCGCGCGGGGCGCTCGCGCCGGCGGCCGCGCCCGCGCCGGAGCGCGCCGAGACCGCGCTACCCGAACGGGCGCCGCTGACGCGGGGCGTGCGGTCGGCGCTGCGCGCCCGGCGCTCCAGCTTCGGCCGGTTCTCCGCCGAACGCCCCCTGGACGGCGGCGACCTGGCGGCCTGCCTGCACGCGGCGCTGGCCGGCTCGCGGCTGGGCGGGGACGCGGCGGCGGCCGGCGCGGACGGGCTGGTCACGCTCTACGCCCTGGTCAACCACGTCACCGGGGTGGCGCCCGGCTCCTACGCCTACCAGCCGGGCGAGCCAGGCCGGCTGCGGCTGATCTCCGCCGAGCCGCCGGGCGCGTTCCTCCAGGAGCACTACTTCCTGGCCAACTACAACCTGGAGGCGGCCGGCGCCGTACTGGTGCCGACCGTCCGCACCCACAGCGTGCTGGACGCGGTCGGCGACCGGGGCTACCGGCTGGTGAACGCGCTGATCGGCGGCGTCGCCCAGGCCACCTACACGGCGGCGGCCGCGCGGGACGTGGGCTGCGGGGTGGCGCTCGGCTTCGACAACATCGCCTACCGGGAGCGGCTGGAGCTGCTGGAGACCGACGAGGCGCCGCTGTTGATCATGATGCTGGGCCACGAACGGCCCCGACCGGCCGACTTCCGCTTCGAGATCGTCTGAGGGGGCGGAGATGACCACACAGCTGGCGCCCGGCGCTCGGCGGGCGGGCACCCCCGTCCTGGGGCCGCGCTTCCTGGCGCGGATCGCCGGGCTGCCGGTGGGCACCGTGGCGGCGCTCCGTTCCCCCGCCACCCGGGCGTGGGCCGAGGAGGTGCTGGCCGCCGAGGAGCGGCTGGCGGCCGGCGCGGGCCCGTTGGGCGATCTGCTGCACGGGCTGGTCGCGGGGCGCGAGGACGAACGGGTCCGGCGGGAGCTGCTGCGGCTGCGGCGGGCGGTGTTCAACGGGCGGGCGCCGGCCGACCCGGAGGGAGCGCTGGCCCTGGTCGCCGGTCTGGCCCCCGAGGCGGCCGAGCCGCTGCGCGCCTGGATGACGCTACGTCAACGAGTCACAGAGGTCAGGGAGTCGGGCGAGGCCCTGCTGGCCGACGAACTGGCCCGCACCCGGGCTGAGTTGCGCGCACTCGCCGGCGACGAGCGGCTTCGGAACGGGGTGTTGCTGGCCTCCCCGGTGCTGGACGCCCAGCTGGACGGCTTCGCCGCCTCCGACCCGGCCGGCGGCGACAAGCGGACCCGGAAGGTCGAACGCTCCCTGCTCGCCTACCTCTACCGGACGGCGTGCAAGACCAGCCCGTTCTCCACGTTCACCTCGGTGGCGCTGGGCCGGCTGGTCGAGACAGGGCCGGGTCCCGAGGCGCTGCGGACCGGCGACGGGCGGCGCGGCCACCCCCGGCTGAACGTGCTGGCCGTGGGCCGGATCGTGGACGCGGTGCTGGCCGACCCGGCCCGCCGGGCCGATCTGCCGGTGGCGCCCGCGCCCGGCTGGGGCCTGGACGAGGACCGGGTGCGCTATGTGCGGCGCTGGGTGACGGCCGGCGACGACGACATGGCCGTCACCTTCGACACCGTGAAGGACCGGCTGTTCTTCCTGCGCCGCAGCGGGGTGCTGGAGCGGATGCTCGGCCTCTTCGAACGCCAACCGACGCTTCGTTACGGCGAGTTGGCCGACTGGCTGGCCGTCGACCTGGGCGCGGACCCTGGGTCGGTGGATCGCTATCTGGCGGCGCTGGTGGACGTCGGGATGCTGCGGGCCCCCTCGCTGGACCTGCGGGCCCACGACACCGACCCGCTGCGGGCCTTCCAGGGCGCGCTGCGGGAGCTGGGCCGCCCGTGGGCGGAGCGGGTCGCCGAGGCCCTGGAGGGGCCGGCCGCGCTGCTGGCCCGCCACCCGGCGGCCGCGCCCGCCGAGCGGCGCGCCCTGCTGGCCGACGTCCGCCGCCAACTCGGCGCGCTCCAGGAACAGTTGGGCGTGACCGAGCCGCGCGTGCCGCGCACCGTGGTGTACGAGGACACCACCGCGCCCGAGGTGACCGCCGACCAGGCCGCGTTCGAGGAGGCGCTGGCCGGGCCGCTGCGCGCCGTGGAGGCGGTGCTGCCGGCCTTCGACCTCACGCTGCCGCAACGGCTGACGCTGCGCGGCTTCTTCCTCGCCCGGTATGGCAGGGGCGGGCGCTGCGACGACCTGCTGAAGCTGATCCACGACTTCCACGAGGACTTCTTCGACCAGTACCTATCGTTCACCTCGCGCCGCACGCCGTTCGACGCCCGGGGCGCGTATGTGCCCGAGGAGAACTGGCTGGGGCTGCCGCAGCTGCGGGCGCTGGACGCGGCGCGGCGGGCGTTTCTGGGCGGGATGCGGGAGCGCTGGTCGGCCCATGAGGCGGCCCACGGGGCGGCCCACCGGGCGACCGGGGCGGCCGAGGGCGGCGAACTCGTGCTGGACGACGGGCTGTTCGCGGCGGTGCGGGCCGAGCTGGCGGCGCTGCCGGCGGAGACCGCGCTGCACAGCCACCATGTGCAGCTGGCCGGCGAGGAGCCGCTGGTGGTGCTCAACCGCTCCTACGGCGGGCTGCACTTCCCGTTCAGCCGGTTCACCCACTGCTTCGACGGCGACGGCGACGGTGCGGGGGACGGCGACGGCGCCCTGTCGGCCGAGCTGCGCGCGCGGGCGCGCGAACTCCAGCCGCCGGGCGCGGTGTTCGCCGAGGTGACCGGAGGACCGGTCACCAGCAACCTCAACCTCCACGGCCGGCTGACCGACTATGAGATCGTCTGCCCCGGCGAGACCAGCTCCGTTGAGCCGGCGCGCCAACTCGCCCTGGAGGAACTGACGTTGGAGCACGACGTGGCCGGCGACCGGCTGGTGCTGCGGTCGGAACGGCTGGGCCGCGAGGTGGTGCCGGTCTATCTGGGCTATCTGGTGCCGCTGGCGCTGCCCGAGATCCCCCGCACCCTGCTGCTGCTGTCGCCGACGTCGATGTCCCCGGTGGACGTGTGGGCCGGCGTGCCCGAGGGCGAGCCGCACGAGGGCGTCACCCACCGGCCCCGGGTGCGGCACGGCCGGCTGGTGCTGGCCCGCCGCGCCTGGCGCGCCCCGGCCGGGGCGCTGCCGCCGCGCGCCGCCGGCAGCGGGGACGCGGCCTGGCTGCTGGCCTGGCACCGCTGGCGCCGCGCCCACGGCCTGCCGCCGCGCGTCTACGCCACGGTGCGCGCCGCGTCGGCGCGGGGCGCCACCGGCGCCAAGCCGCAGTATGTGGACTTCGACAGCCCGCTGTCGCTGCTGGCCTTCGAGGGGCTGCTGCGCGGGGACGGCGCGCTGGTCACGTTCCGCGAGGCGCTGCCCGACGCGGAGGGGCCGCTGTTGAGGACCGAACGAGGCGGCCACGTCGTGGAGTTGGCCGTGGAGACAAACCCCGCCGCGCGCCAGGAGGAGACCCCGTGACCGGACCGCACGCGCACGACCCGAGGCAGCCCCCCGGCGCCTGGCAGGCGCTCCACGTCTACTACGCGGCCAACCCCGTCCCGATGCTGCTGGGTTGTGTGCGGCCGCTGGTGCGGGAGCTGGAGCGGGACGGGCTGCTGCACGGCTGGTTCTTCCTCAACTACTGGCTGGAGGGCCCGCATGTCCGGCTGCGGCTGCGCCCGTCGTCCGCCGGCGCCGAGGCCGAGGTCAGGGAGCGCGCCGAACGGGCGGTGGACGCGTTCCTCGCCGAGCGGCCGGCGCTGTACCAGGTGGACTCCGGCTTCCTCAACGACTTCTACAACCAGCTCTTCGACATCGAGTTCACCGCCGACGAACGGGGCGACTACACCGACGCCGAGGGCCGGATGAACCTGCGCCCCAACAACTCCCGCGCCTGGCTGCCCTACGAGCCGGAGTACGGCAAGTACGGCGGGCCTGCCGGCGTCGCGCTGGCCGAGTGGCACTTCGCGCACTCCAGCGAGCTGGTCATCGACGCGCTGCGGGCCAAGAACCTCCATCTCCGGACCGTGCTGCTGGGCACCTCGGCCCAGCTGATGCTGGTGATGGCCACCGCGTTCCTCCCCGAGGACGAGCGGCTGGCCGAATTCCTGGACCGCTACTACGCGTTCTGGCACCGCGCCTTCCCCGACACCGGGTTCATCGGCAGCACCGAGTACGAGAGGCGGGCCGACGAGGTGGCGCCCGGGCTGCGCACCTGGCACGGCCGGGTCCGCGCGGCCGCCGCCGGCGGCGAGCCGCTGCCGGCGCTGCTGGCCCGCTGGGCCGAGCACTGCCGCCAACTCCGCGCCCGCGTGGTGGCGTTGGCGGAACGCGGCGAGCTGGTCTTCCGCTCCTGGGACGGCACCAGGGACGAGCCGGTGAGCGACCCGGACGAGGCCCTGGAGCGGCTGCTGTCGCCCTACCTGCACATGACCAACAACCGGCTGCACGTCACCATCCAGGACGAGGCGTATCTGTCGCATGTGCTGGGCCGCGCGCTGCGCGCGGGGACCGAGGCGGGAGCCGGGGCGCCGGCCGAGGCGGGCGGGCCGGGCCGGTGAGCGCGCGGGACGCCCTGGCCGGGCACCGGCCCAGACTGCGCGACGGGGTGCTGGTCAGCGAGCCGCTGCTGCGCGGGCCGCGCACCGTTCACCTGGTCAGGGACACCGCCACCGGGCAGTCCTTCGAGGTCGGGCCGCGCGAGCGGTTTCTGATGACCCGGATGGACGGCTCCCGCACGGTGGCCGATCTCGGCGACGCCTACGCGACGGCCTTCGGCCGGCGGCTGGGCGAGGCCCACTGGGGCCGGCTCCTCCAACTCCTCGGCACACGCGGCCTGTTGGACGGCGCGCCACACCCCGAGCCGGCCGGGGCCACGGCGGCGGCGCGCCCGGCCAACGGGCCGCTGGCCGGCAGCGTGCGGCTGGTCGCCGACGCCCACGCGACGGCCGGCCGACTGCACCGCGCCGCCGGCTTCCTGCTGGGCCGGCTCTGGGGAACGGCGCTGCTGGCGACGCTGGTCGTCATGCTGACGGTGCTCGCGCTGCACCCGGGCGAGCTGATCGACGGCGCGGCCGCCGTCTTCACCCAGCCCGTGCTGCTGATGGCGGTGGCCACCGCGCTGTGGCTGTCCACCGCGCTCCACGAGCTGGCGCACGGGGTGGCCGCCCGGCACCACGGCGGCCGGGTCGGCGAGATCGGGCTGCGCTGGCGCCTCCCGGTGGTCATCATGTACTGCACCGTCGAGGACTACCCGTATCTCGCGGGCCGCCGCCAGCGCATCGTGGTCGCCGGCGCCGGGGCGGTCGCCAACCTGCTGTTCCTGCTGCCGTTCTTCGTCTGGTGGCTGCTGGCGCCCGAGGGCCCAACCCGCGAGGGGCTGGCCGGGCTGCTGTTCCTCGGCGTCCTCCAGGCGGCGGCGATGCTGGTGCCGCTGCCGCCGCTGGACGGCTACACCATCGCGGGACAGGCCCTCGGCGCGCTGCGGCTGGCCGAGTCCAGCCGCGCCTACCTCGCCCTGGCGCTGCGCCGCTCCCCCGAGGCCGCCGCCTATCCGCGTCGGGCCCGCGCCGTCTATCTGGGCTATGCGCTGGGCACGCTGCTGACCGTGGCCGCCCTGGCGGTGGCGCTGGTGCTGCTGGTCCGCGCCGTCGTCCTCGCCGCCTAGCCCGCCCCAGCCGACGCCCCGTCATCTCGCTCCGCCCGCAGCTACGTTCGTCACATCGCCCCACGAAGGAGACCCTTGTGCCCGACAATCCCACCGGGGAGAGCCCGGCCGTCCGCCTGACGGCGGTGCGGAAGAGCTACGGCGATCTGCGGGCGGTGGACGAGGTGACGTTCACGGTCCAACGCGGCGAGTTCTTCGGCCTGTTGGGCCCCAACGGCGCCGGCAAGACTACCCTGGTCGAGATCATGGAGGGGCTGCGGCAGGCCGACGGCGGCACCGTCGAGGTGCTGGGCCGGGCGCCCTGGCCCCGGGACCCGGAGCTGCTGCCCCGCCTGGGGGTGCAGACCCAGAGTTCGGCGTTCTTCGTGCGGCTGACCGCCCACGAGCACCTGCGGACCGTCGCCGCCCTCTACGGGGCCGAACGCGACGCCGTGGCACGGACGTTGACGATGGTGGGGCTCGACGAGCAGGCCACCACGCGCGTCGAGGACCTCTCCGGCGGGCAGCGGCAGCGGCTGGCGATCGCCTCGGCGCTGGTGCACTCCCCCGAGTTGATCTTCCTCGACGAGCCGACCGCCGCGCTCGACCCGCAGGCCCGCCGCGCCCTGTGGCAGGTGCTGCGGGAGCTGAAGCGCGCCGGCCGCACCATCGTCTACACCACCCACCACCTCGACGAGGCCGAGGCGCTGTGCGACCGGGTCGCCATCGTCACCCGGGGCCGGATCACCGCGCTGGACACCCCGGGCCGGCTGGTGGCGCGCGGCGGCTCCTCGGTGTGGCTGCTGGTGCCGGCCGAGCGGCTGCGCGAGGAGGACGCCAGGGCACTGCCCGGCGTCAGCGAGGTCACCCGCGAGTCCGACGCCCTGGTGCTGCGCACCGAGGACGCCGGGCCGGTGCTGGCCGCCGTCGAGAAGGTCGCCGGGCTGGCCGGGGTACGGACCCGCACCGCGAGCCTGGAGGACGTCTACCTCCAACTCACCGGACAGGAGTGACCGTTGACCACCACCCAGGCCCCCCGCAGGGCTTCGACGCGTGCCCGCTCCGCCCTGACGGAGGCCGGCTATCTGGCCTACACCCGGGACAAGACCACCCTCTTCTTCACCTTCGCCTTCCCGCTGCTCTTCCTGGTCGTCTTCGGGCTGATCTTCAACGGCCAGGAGGTGGAGGAGTCCGGCCGGCCCTACATCTCCTACATCGCGCCCGGGGTGCTCTCCTGGGGCGTCGCCAACGCGGCGGTCTTCGGCGTCGGCTTCGTGCTGATGCAGTGGCGCAGGGACGACATCCTGCGGCTGATCCGGATGACGCCCACGCCGCTGAGCGCCGTGCTGGGCTCCCGCTACCTCCTGGCGCTGGGCATCGGCCTGGTGCAGGCGGTGATCTTCGTCGCCGTGGCGCTGCTGCCGCCGCTCGGCCTGACGGTGGAGGGGAGTTGGCCGCTGGCGGTGCCGGTGCTGGTGCTGGGCATCACCGCGTTCCTCGCGCTGGGCGCCATCGTGGGCTCGTTCACCCGCACCCCCGAGGCGGTGGCGGCCGTCGCCAACTGCCTGATGGTGCCGATGGCGTTCCTCTCCGGCTCGTTCTACCCGCTCGACGCGATGCCGTCCTGGATGCAGGCGCTGTCCTGGGCGCTGCCGCTGCGGCACCTCAACGACGGGGTCTCCGCCGCGCTGACCGACTCGGGCGGCGGCGGCGACATCCTCGTCGGCTGCGCCGGGCTGACCGCGTTCGCCCTGGTCTTCGGCGCGGTCGCGTTCCGCGTCTTCCGCTGGAGCGACCAGACGTGACCGCCGCCGGCGCATCACGACGCGCGGACGCGGCGGCGCCCCGCCCGTTCATGGGGGCGACGGCATGGCTGGCCGAGGCGCTGCGGCGGCGCTGGGCGGCGGACGGCGAACGGGGCGCCGCGCCCGTGGTGGTGCCGCTGGGTGCCGACGACGCCCTGGGTCCTGGCCGCGACCCGTGGGCCGCCGAGCGGGCGGGGGCCACCGCGCATCTCAGCGCCCGCGCGCTGCTGGTCGGCCCCTGGGGCGCGGCCCACGACCGCGCCGCGTGCGGCCGCTGCCTGGCGATGCGCTGGCAGCGGCTGCGCACCCGCTCCGAACGGGAGGCGCTGGAGGGCGAGTTCGCGCCGGCGGGCGGCGCCGGCTGGCCGGTGCTCACCGACCACGCGGTGGACGCCGCCTGGGCGGTCCACCGGGCCGTGGCCGGCCGGGCCTCGCCCGACGGGCTGCCCCGGGTCACCCGGATCGACCTGGGCACGCTGGCGCTGGCCACCTTCCCGCTGCTGCCCGAGCCGCTGTGCCCGTCCTGCGTCACGCCCGGCGACGACGCGCCCGAGCACGGCCGGCTGCGGCTGGACCCGACGCCCAAGCCGGCGCCCGACGCCTACCGCACCAGGCCGCTCGACGCCCTGGCGCTGCCGGAGGCGGCACTGGCCAACCCGGTCTGCGGGGTGCTCGGTTCGACGACGCACCTCAACCCGGCCTCGACGACCACCGCGCCCATCTCCGGCAGCGCCTTCGTGCGCGGCTACGCCGGGCTCAACGACGTGACGTTCAGCGGGCAGGCCGACGCCTACGCCACCAGCCGCACCCTCGCCTACCTGGAGGGCCTGGAGCGCTACGCCGGCACCCACGCCCGGCGCGGGCTGCGGCCGCTGACCGGCTCCCTGGAGGAGCTGGTCGCCGAGTGGGGCGAGGCAGCGGTGGTGGACCCGCGCCGCTGCGGGCTCTACGCGCCCGAGACCTACACGGACGATCCCGTGCTCGACCCGTTCGACCCGACCCGCCCCATCCCCTGGATCTGGGGCCACTCCGTCGCCGGCGACCGCCCGGTGCTGGTGCCGGCCAGGCTGGTCCACTACAGCGCGGGCCTGCCCTCCGACAACTTCGTCTTCGAGTGCTCCAACGGCTGTGCCACGGGCGGTAGTTCGACGGAGGCGGTGCTCTTCGGGCTGCTGGAGCTGGTGGAGCGGGACGCGTTCCTGCTGGCCTGGTACGGGCGCCGCCGGCTGGCCAGGATCGACCCGCGCTCCACCGAGGACGCGCGGGTGCGCGGAATGCTGGACCGGGCCGCGCTGCTCGGCTACCAGGTGCGGGCCTTCGACACCCGCAGCGACCTGGGCATTCCCGTGGTCACCGCGCTGGCCGTGCGCCGTGACGGCGGCCCTGGGCTGCTGTCCTTCGGCGCCGCCGCGAGCCTGGACCCGGCGGAGGCGCTGGCCGGCGCGTTGAGCGAGGTGCTCACCTACATCCCGCACCTGCCCTACCAGGTGAGCGAGCGGCGCGCCGAACTGGAGGCGATGGCCGTGGACTTCGACCTGGTGCGGCAGCTGAAGGACCACGCCCAGCTCTACGGGCTGCCCCGGATGGCCGAGCACGCCGAGGAGTTCCTCACCGAGGACCCGGCGCTGCCGCTGGCCGAGGTCTTCGCCGACTGGGCGCGGGTCCGGCCGGCGACGCTGGACCTGCGGGACGATCTGCGGCTGCTCACCGACGCGTTGGCGTTCCGTGGCCACGAGGCGGTGGCCGTCGACCAGACCACGCCCGAGCAACGCGCCCTCGGGCTGCGGACCGTCGCCACGCTGGCGCCGGGACTGCTGCCACTGGACTTCGGCTGGCGCCGCCAACGCGCCCTGCTGATGCCCCGGTTGCTGGGTTCCAGCGAACGGCTCCGCCTGGCGCCGCACCCGTTCCCCTGAACTCGACCGCCCGCATGGGGCGTTGAGCGTGCGGGGAAACGCCGCAGCCCTCGCGGGAGGTGGGTCGCCTCCCGGGAGGGCTGCCTCACACGCGCCTCTGACGTGAGGTCAGGCGCTGCACGAGGTGGTGCTGGTGGTGCTGGAGCAGGTCGAGGTGGACGAACACGAGGTCGAACCGGCCAGCACGACCTCGGCCTGGTCCGAGTAGTCGGAGATCTCGAAGGTCTCGGACTCCAGCTCCAGGATCTCGTCGGCCAGGGTGGAGAGCTGCGGCTTGTCGGACATGGGGACTCCTTCGGTGAGCGGGGCGGCCCCTCGGGCAGTGGCGGGCCGCCGGTTGCCCCCAGTGAACCGGGGGCCGCTGCCACCCCCGCCCGCCTTCCGCTGTCACCTCGCTGACACCCGATGACAGCGGGCTGAGCCCACGTTGGCCGACCGGTCCGGCAGCCTGGGCCGTCGGGCATCCTGGACCGTCGGTCAGGAGAGGAGCGTGGCGCATGGCCGTTCCCGGGGACGTTCTCCGTTCCGCCGTGGAGTGCTGTCTCGACCTCCACCTCAACCCGGAGCCCTCGGGCGCCGAGCGGCGCACCGCCGGCGTCCTGGCCGAACGACTGACCGCCGACGGCTATGCCGTCACCCGGGGCGTGGGCGGCCACGGCGTGGTCGGCCTACTGCGACGCGGCGATGGCCCAACGGTGCTGCTGCGCGCGGAACTTGACGCGCTCCGGGTCCGGGAGACCAGCGGCCTGCGCTACGCCAGCACCGTTCCCGGCGTGGCGCACGCCTGCGGCCACGACGTGCACCTCGCGGCGCTGGCCGGCGCCGCCCGGATGCTGGCGCGGGACACGGACGGCTGGCGGGGAACGGTGGCGATCGTCGGGCAGCCGGCGGAGGAGACCCTGGGCGGCGCGCTGGCCATGCTGCGCGACGGCCTCTTCGAGCTGACCGGTCGGCCCGACGTGGTGCTCGCCCAGCACACCGCGCCGCTGCCCGCCGGCACCCTCGCGCACGCCGACGGGCCGCTGCTGGCCGGCACGCTCGCTGTCGACGCGGTGCTGCACGGCACCGGCGGCCACGCCGGCGCGCCCCATCTGGCCGTGGACCCGGTGGTGTTGGCGGCGGCCGCCGTGCTGCGGCTCCAGACCCTGGTGGCCCGCGAGTGCGCCCCGGCCGAGCAGGCGGTGCTGACGGTCGGCCGGCTCGCCGCCGGCGTCGAGGCCAACGTGATCCCCGACCGGGCCGAACTCGGCATCAGCCTGCGGGCGTTCGACGGCGGCACCCTGGAGCGGCTGCTGGCCGGGGTGCGGCGGGTGCTGGCCGCCGAGGCGGAGGCGTCGGGTGCGCCCCGGGCGCCGGAGGTCGCCGTCCGGGCGCGCTCCCACCCGCTGCGGGCCGACCGCTCGCTGACGTCGGCGCTGCGCGCCGCGCACGCGGAGGCGTTCGGCGCCGGGCGGGTGCTGACCTGGCAGCCGGCCACGGCGGCCGAGGACTTCGGCTGGTTCGGTCCTGCGGGCGCCGAGGTGCACGGCGGCGCCGACATCCGGCTGGGCTACTGGATGCTGGGCACGGTCTCGGCCGCCGCCCGGCGCGAGGCGGCCGAGACCGGCCGCCCGATCCCCGGCAACCACGCGCCGGACTTCGCGCCGGACCTGCGCACCACCCTGCCCACCGGCATCGAGGCCCTGACCAGCGCGGCCCGCCTCGCGCTGCGCGGGGCGGGGGTGCCGGCGGCGGAACGGGGCGCCGCGCGGCCGGGGGCCGAACCAGTAGTGGAACGGCCGGCGGCGGCAGGGGACTTCGACCGGCCGGCGTCCGCACCGCAGGGCGTCCGTTGACCGCCCACCGCGCCGTGGAGGTCGCGGTGGTGCGCCACGCGCTGGATGCCCCGCCGGCGGAGACCACGGCCATCCGCCTGCTGTGGCTGCTCCGCGCGCACCTGCCGCACGGCCTGCGGGTGGAGTCCGAACGCATCCGACTGTGGCTGGCCGTGCCCGAGGACGCGCCCCCGCTGCTCGCCCACCGCGCGATGGGCGACGCCCTCACCCACCGGGGCTGCGCCGGCTGGTCCGTGGAACGCCGCGCGGTCTAGGGTCTTTCTGGTGGGTGGGTGCGGGTGGTGGTGGTTGGGTGCGGGGTTTGTCTGCGGGCCGGTGGCCGGTGCGGGGCAGCCCGACTGGTCGTTCTGTTGGTCGACGAGACGCGCCACGGGGGTGGAAGGCTCTGGCGCGGACCACGACGCCGGGCCTAGATGTATTGATCACGAGCGTTGTTGACACTGGTCACAGTGGTTGGGGCTTGAGCATGACGAAGACCTCCGATGTGGTGGAGCTGTCTAGGACTGCACCGCATGGAGGTCTTCGTGTCCCACCGTAATGC